>CAZYEZ010000077.1:0-10917 GCA_964646775.1 uncultured Chitinophagaceae bacterium
TAAATATTATTCTCCGTCATCTGACTTGGATACAAGGATTTGGAGATCGTCGCCAACTTCGAGGCATCCGAGAATGCCTTCTGATCCAAGATCTCTATATAATGGTATCCGGCATAGGCGGGATTGGAGACTTTGACCACCGTCGTCTCTCCTTTGCGCCCTTCAAAAGAGAAGTCTCCGAACTCTTTTGAAATCTGAGGCCGCTGGCTTAACATAAACGTGTATTCGCCGGCCGTCGCCATGCTCCCTTCGTCTTCCGAATATTGATTGACCACCGTACCAAAGTCGACGCCTGACTTGAGGGCGGCAATGGCCGAATCCAATTTTGATTTGGCCTGTTCATCGCTGGCAACCGGCTGTCCATTATTCTCGGTGCGCACCAGAATATGCCTTACCGTAACGGAATCCGGCAATCTCGGCTTGTCTTCCAAGCGTGTCTATTTGTAGGCTCCGTTTTCATAATAGGGTCCATAGACGGCGCCCTTGGGAAGAGCCAGCAGAGAATCTGAAAAAATTGAGAAAAACGTTGACCGATTATGGTAAGTGCCGGTATAGGGTTCTTCTGAGTTCCGGTTTACAAAATTCTCCACCTGCTCCGTGGTCGCAAAATCTTCCTCAAGGTTCTTTAATGCGTCCAGCACTCGAGCCGTATCATCGGCCGAGGGAACCACTTCAAAACTCACATAGTCGATACTGCGCGTAGGCTCATCGATGGTATATAAGGGGGCCTTCTTTTTCATGTAGGCCTCTAATTCAGCATCGGTCACCGTAACGTCATCATCTGGAACGGCCGAATAATCCACGTGGACAAAGTCCATAGAAGCATACATATTCTGTTCGGCGATCGTTTGTTCTGCTACAAATCGTGGGGTGTAGCTTGCCTTACTAAGGAGTGAGCTGTATTTTCTGATGATATTGTTCCTAAGCACATAGGCCTTTAGCGCCTCCCATTCATTACGCGTTTTTCCGGAGGGGTCAAACTGATCAACTTGCTGTTCAAACCCCCGAATTCTAGAGGGATCGAAGGTTTGCGTTTCTTGATTTCGGAAAGCTGGATATTGTTGAATGAGCGGATCTGGATTGCTTCCATAG
The DNA here is from genome assembly GCA_964646775.1 of uncultured Chitinophagaceae bacterium. Classification (GTDB taxonomy): domain Bacteria; phylum Bacteroidota; class Bacteroidia; order Chitinophagales; family Chitinophagaceae; genus CAYPQN01. The sequence goes on from CAZYEZ010000077.1 coordinate 1,093, forward strand.
ATGAGGTTGCGCTCTTCTTCCGGCGTAGACCTTAAGCCGATCTCTTCGGCTTGTTCTAAGATAATGCGTTCGTTAATAAGCTCGGTCAAAGTCTGTGCGCTGAGTTGGGCGCGAGTGGCATCATCGATCCGCTGTCCTTGAGAGCTATAATTATATAGGTCCTCATACTCGGCCAGTCGTTGACTGTATTCCCGGATATCGATTTTTTCCCCGTTCACTTTTACTACGCTGGCATCTCGACCGATGGTATCCGCCAGATTTCCGCTGGCTGCGTCCATTAATATAAATCCGACCAATGCCAGGGCAATCACAAAGCCCGCTAGCTTTCCGTACTGATTTCTGATTTTTTGAATTACCGCCATATCGGTATAAAAAGATTTATGATTCTCAGGAGGGCAAATTTATAGGAAAAAACCAGATTATTCCCAAATTAATAAGCCATTCCCCTGATCCCGATCTTTATCTCTTCCTTTATCGCCAAATCCATCCTATATATAGTGGTACGAATCGGGGTACAAATCAGGGTAGAAATTCCCGCTTAAAGGTGAAATTGTTGCCGGGATGTTTTCGGGGGAAATCCTGGGGATAAGCTCGGGAATAACCCGGGAATAATGGAGCGCGCTTTGGGCATAATTTTTTTGAAATCATTTTCAGGATTCCAGATCCGCATTTTGTGGAAAACTATTCACCAATATACAAGGGTTTATTCCCGGTAGGTTTATCAACCCTACCCTTATCCACAAAACTTGGATTTTGGCGAATAACTTAACCAAAACCCCGATGCTCATGAATCCGCTATGTTAATTCATGGGGGAATAGTCCGGGATAACCCTCGCTTTATTCACTTGCTCCATAACGAGGCTTGTTCAATCCCCATATTAACAGCCCTAATGGTAATAGTCTTCTTTTTTAAAAATTCTATTCTATTATTAGTAGAATCGAAAAATTGGGGGATAACCTGCCATTTCTCGATTTATTCAGTTTCCCGTCTTCCTGCTTGTTTGGAATGGGCCGGCCTAGAAAAATTGGCGACCAAAAAAGGATGGCATAGGGTTTGATGCGGTTTTATACCAATTTTTCGTTAACACGATATTTGGTCGAAAATCTGTTTATATTTGTTCAGCGGATCTTAATCACTTTTATTGACTCCTTAGGAAAACGATTATTTATGAAAAAACTCAACATTTTGCAATTAGGTTTGGCTTGCTGCTTGGCTGCGAGTCCATTCCTTGGTTCAGCTCAGAACATGCTAAGTTTTGAAACGAACTATTACAAAGATTATGTCGGGCAAAGAGCCATGGTGGTTTCTCCGTCTAATCTTTCTATGGAATTATCACATACAATCAGCAATGATGGATCCGGTTCTGCGAATGAATGGGGTGGTCCTATACCCTCGGGAGGCCTGATCAACAAGTCCCTCGTCAAAAGTGCTCCCTATGATGCCTGTGCGCCGATTACCAATGCGGGTAATTTGGCCGGAAATGTGGCATTGGTAGAACGTGGAGACTGTGAATTCAGCCAGAAGGCGAAAGCAGTTCAGGATGCAGGGGCGATTGCAATCATTATTGTAAATAACGTTCCAGGAGGTCCCGTAGGAATGGGTGCGGGTTCTGCTGCCGCTGGAGTGACCATTCCGGTTATTATGATTTCCCAGGATGATGGAGCTATTTTATCCAATGCCCTGGATAACAGCACGCCCATCGAAGTTACCTTCTCAAACTGGGGTAACGGATTCGCTAATGATATCGGTATTGTTTCCGGAGGTGCCACCGCTTGGCATAATAGCGTGACGCCCCTGACTCAAATGACGCCAGCCGTTATGTCTCATGCTCCATATAAGGGAATCAACGGGGCCGTCATCGCAAATTATGGAACTGTTGATCAGACAGGTGTAAAATTGGTATCAACGATTACCTGGTATCCTGACGGTGGATCACCCACGGTAGTATACAAAGATTCCGTTACGGGTCTTACTTTAGCTGCGTCAGACTCTATCATTACACCATTTGCTAATGAGTATGATCTGCCAGCTCCAACTTCCACAGGTCGTTATGAAGTAGAGCATGTAGTAAGCATGGATAATCCTGATGATTTTATTGATGACAATACATACGTAACGACTTTCTATGTTAGCGATAACATCCTCTCTAAAGGCCGTTTTGACTTCACAGAAAATGAAGGTATTTCTTTGATAGGGTACAATTATGCAAACAGCATGGACTTTATCTATGGTCCTTTGTATTATCTTCCGGTTAAAGACCATCAGATTCGCGGCGCCCAATTTAATCTCCTTTCCAGCGCTACGCCTGACTTTAGTCAGAACCCTCCGGTGAATATTGTTATTTTCAAGTGGACGGATGCCGGTGCGAAGGACGGAATCATCCAACAAAGTGAAGTAGAGATTAAAGGAGTTGGTAGCTATGAGTTTGTAATGGGAGATTCTAGCGGACATGCCCATTGGGTTCCGATCGTTGACGCCCTGGATAACACCAAGATTGTGGTTACAGAAGAGAACTCACATTACTGGACTGTTCTGACCGTCCCCACCGGATTATTTATCGGTACAGATGGTTTGTATAATCAGTTCCCGAGATCTTGGGGCCGCCATAATAACAGCGGATACAAAGAAGCATATTCTCCGATATTTCCTGGATCGCTCTCTGTCTTTGATCAAGGAAGCACGAACGAGGCCCTAATGTTCCCCTTTGAGGCAACACAGAATATTGACTCGGTTCGGTTCGCACAGCAGAAAGGCGGATTGATCGCTTCGATTCCCTTGAATATTGCACCTTGGACCGTTTCTGTTGACGAAGTAAGCACCGGTTTAGATAAAATCGAAGCAACGGTTTATCCAAACCCTGCCAATGATGTGCTGAACCTTAACCTGAATCTGGTTAATAAAGCGGATAAAATTTACTTCTCAATCATTGATGCAACGGGTCGTCCCATGGGCCATGAGAATGCCCAAGGGGTGAAGGAAGGTTCTTTTACCATTTCTACTAGCCATCTGGCTTCTGGTAATTATTATCTGATCATTAACGTGGATGGGGTACCAACGGTACGTCCTTTCACAATCATGAAGTAATTGCCCGAAGTATTTGCATGAAGTAACTACATGATTTAGTTCATTCATTCTTTAGAATTAGTAAGGGGGTCCCAAAGGGGACCCCTTTTACTTTAAACGAGCCTGTGTGGGACATTGTTTGATGGTTCAAGTTCATGATGTGCGATGAGCTTGGAAGTTGGATTCATTAAGGGAAGGCAAGGAGGTTCATCCAGGGCCGGAATCATTACCCCCAGGCAGGTTTCCGCTTGAGGAAAGCAATCATCGTCGGTGCTCAAGGCACAGTGACCTGCTATACAAAGCGAGATATTTGTTTACCTGACTCTTTAGGAGTAAAGGAGGGTGTATAGGAGTTGAAGGTTATTGCGATCCAGGGAATTGTGCTGTCTGATGATAATTCATTTTTTAGAAGCGAAATCAATTTCTGGAGAGGAGATCTGAGGCAGGAGGATTCTGCGAAGTTCATAAAGATGTCCTGATAGGGATGACGAGAAATCTGAGTTTGGTCTTCATTGAATTCGATTTCAATCAACTCTCGGTCTAAATTGAACCATTTTGGCAAGATTAGAACGACAAATGGGTTTCAATATTGGTAATGTTCCACGTGGAACAATGGGTGCTCGCTTACAGGAGAAGGTTTGACCTTAGCTCCATCATTTTCATGCTTTCAATATATTGGCGGGTATAAGATGGGTGGATATGGCCGTTGTTCACGTGAAACCTTGGCCTTGGACGATCTTTTATCTTATAGTTTGCGTTGTGCTTGCAATTGTTGTACTGGAGGTTGTTTTTCAGTGGCTGGATTTGGATGGGTGCATAGGTTCCACCTGGAACAATGGGGATGGATCGGAGGGCATCAGGTGATGAAAGTCGGGAATTCTTCGCTTTCTATATGTTCCACGTGGAACATAGTTCTTGGATTTGCGCTAACCAGCCGGCTTTTTTGGCTTAGATGCTGTCCGGTGATATAAGGGTAAGGGCTAGGTAAGAATTCGTTTGCACGAGTTTTTTGAAATGGCTGATTGCAGAAGGCTCGGTACTAGATTTCTAGACATTCTTCAAGGGGTGGTTTTTTCTTTGGCCTTGATGCAATTTTGTTTTGGTGTCAACGGTTGGCTGATATTTTTTGGTTGATTACGTTCCATGTGGAACAATGGATGGAAAAGCTTGCTCAAGACCTTTTTGGAAATGCCTGCTTAGAATTGGTTCCACGTGGAACATGATTTTTATGCTTGCTTTAGCGCGGTGATTAGGCTGTATTTATCTCGTTTTCTTTGTCTGATTCAGTCAGGATGATTTTTTGGCGGATTTTGTTCCACGTGGAACAAAAGAGTTTGGGTAAGGGGCTTTGTACAAGAGAGTTTGGGAAATATTCTGCTTAGAATGGGTTCCACCGGGTGGATGAAACTTCTTAGTTTGCTTCAACCATGTGTTTTTGGTTATCGTTGGTGGAAAGTACGCCGCTTTTTGGTTGGTAATTTTTGCACGGATTGGGTGTTTTCCCTACGATACGCTTGTTTTAGGTCGAACGAAGGAGGTTTTTAATCGCTTCTGCAAAGTCTTTTCTTTAAGAGGAAGAAGTCAACTTGGGGCGTACATCAGTCCATGGTTATCACCAGTGTTCCACGTGGAACAATCAGATCGGAGCGAGTTTTTTCGCAAATGGGAGGTACGTTGTTCCACGTGGAACAAACAGGGGAGCCTCAGATTTGTTAACGGGAATGGATTCCGTGCAGGGATTTCCCCGAAGGGATTAATTCAAGTTATGTAACTTTGCGCCTTATGTTTCCAAATTATGATTTAATCGTCGTCGGAGGCGGACATGCAGGCTGCGAGGCAGCTGTAGCCGGGGCAAATTTAGGCTCCAAGGTCTTGCTTGTAACCATGAATATGCAGACTATTGCACAAATGAGCTGCAACCCCGCAATGGGAGGCATAGCCAAGGGCCAGATCGTGCGTGAGATTGACGCCATGGGTGGCTATAGTGGACTGGTTTCCGATGAATCAACCATACAGTTTAGAATGTTGAACCGCTCGAAAGGCCCAGGGATGTGGAGCCCAAGAGCCCAGAATGACCGGCAGGTTTTCGCCCAGTCATGGAGGCGTAGATTGGAGGAGACGCCAAATATTGATTTCTGGCAGGATATGGTTCGTTCTCTGATTGTTTCACGTGGAACAGTCAAAGGCGTGGTAACGGGTATGGGGATGGAAATTTATGGCAAAGCCGTGATTTTAACCAATGGGACTTTCCTGAACGGGGTGATTCACGTGGGTGAGAAGCAGTTCGGCGGAGGCAGGATGGCGGAGAAAGGGGCCACGGGCCTCACGGAGCAGTTGGTTGGTTTAGGTTTTGAGTCTCGGCGGCTAAAGACAGGAACTCCTCCCAGGGTGGATGGACGGAGCCTGGATTATGATAGAATGGAGATCCAATACGGTGACGAGGAGGTGGTAGGGTTTTCTTTTTTACCCGAACCTAAACTAGATCCAGCCAAGCAAAGAACCTGTTGGATTAGTTATACCAATGCCGCGGTCCATGAAAAGCTTAAGGAGGGCTTTGGCCAATCTCCCATGTTCCAGGGACGAATTCAAGGAACTGGGCCGCGGTACTGCCCAAGCATTGAAGACAAGATCAATCGATTCGCAGATAAAGAACGGCACCAGCTCTTTATTGAGCCGGAGGGCTGGGATACTGTTGAGATATATGTCAATGGGTTTAGTACTTCTTTACCAGAAGACGTTCAATATGAAGCATTGAGGCGAGTTCCGGGTTTTGAGCAAGTTAAGTTGTTTAGACCAGGCTACGCGATAGAGTACGATTATTTTCCGCCCACGCAGCTCCATTATTCGCTCGAAACAAAGAAAATTGCTAATCTGTTTTTTGCTGGACAGATAAATGGAACCACGGGCTATGAAGAAGCGGCCTGCCAGGGTCTCATCGCCGGGGTGAATGCGCATATGAAGATTAATGAGCGGGAACCGCTTCATCTGAAGCGAAGTGACGCCTATATTGGAGTTCTCATTGATGACCTGATCAACAAGGGAACCGATGAGCCCTATCGAATGTTCACCAGCAGGGCCGAGTATCGAACGCTATTAAGGCAGGACAACGCAGACCTAAGGCTTACACCCATTGCCTATGAGTTGGGCTTGGTGGGAGAAGAACGCATACAGCTACTCCAAAAGAAGCAAGAGAACCTTAAAAAAATCCGACAGTTTTGGGATCAGTACTCCTTTCATCCGGAAGAGGTGAATGGATTCTTGACCTCGAAAGGTCAGGCTCCATTATCCGAGCGAACCCGGCTTTCCAAGATTTTACTGCGGCCAGGAATCGGTATCAAGGAGGTAATGGCATATAGTCCGGTGGTTAAAGAGGAACTCGGTGAAATGGATCCCAGAGACCTGGAGCAGGCAGAGATTCAGCTGAAGTATGGAGTCTACATGGAGAAAGAAAAGGAATTGGTAAAGAAAATGTCCAATCTAGAGGATCTCATCATACCGGAGCGCTTTGAATATGGGAATATCAATGCCCTGTCAATGGAAGCGCGGCAGAAATTGACCGCGATTAAACCCCGCACCCTCGGGCAGGCATCTCGAATTAGTGGTGTGAATCCCAGCGACGTACAAATATTGCTTGTTTATATGGGTAGGTAATGACGGCCGAAGAGATCATCAAAAAATACTGCGCCTATCAAGAGCGATCCCATGCAGAAGTTAGAACCCGTTTGGTGGCGCTTGGCCTGGATGAGGAAGAGATCGAGGCGCTGCTGGCTGATCTCATTGCCGAAGACTTTGTCAACGAAGAGCGATTTGCCCGGGCAGCCGTTCGCGGAAAGTTTCGCATTAAATCTTGGGGTCGAAGAAAGATACTCAACTGGCTGCGCGCAAAAAAAGTTTCAGAATACTGCATAAACAAGGGAATGGAGGAAATCGAAGAGCAGGACTATGTTCAAACGATGGAGAGATTAATGGATAAGAAGTGGGAACAGCTAAGCAAGGAGAAGGCCCTGACCCGGCGTAAAGCAAAGCTGTATGGATATATGGTGCAAAAAGGTTATGAGCCGGATCTGATTCTTCCAGCCTTGGCTAAAAAGGGAAGTCTATGAAATTGCGTCGAGTTCGAAGATATCTTCCTATATTTACCTAAACTATCCGAAGCGATCATGGTTCAACAGGTAACAGAAGGCGTGAGCGTCACGGTGGAAACCTTCTATCAGGAGGCCCAATCTAACCCCGTGAGCATGGAGTTTGTTTTTGCTTACAGGGTCACCATCGAGAACCTGGGTGCAACGCCCGTAAAGCTATTAAAACGGCACTGGTACATTTTCGAAAGTAACGGATCCTACCGTGAAGTCGAAGGAGAAGGGGTTGTGGGGCAGCAACCTATCATTGAACCTGGTGCTCAGTATCAGTATGTTTCGGCTGCGAGCCTTCGCTCCGACATTGGAAAAATGTTCGGCAACTATAAAATGGAAAACATCTACAATAGGAAACTGCTGTCCATTTCCATCCCAGAATTTCAGTTGGTAGCGCCCTTTAAATTGAACTAGACGAATCCATAATCTTCTTTGTTGGGGGGATTTCCATAAACCCGCCAGCCGTGTTGGGCGAGAATACATTATTTAAAAACAAATAAAACAAATCATATAAATGAGAGCCTCTCTATTATCATACCTGACGTTCTTTGGAATCCTATCCATGACCGCCTGCAAACCGGAAGCATCCAATCCCCCACCTAATCAGATCAACAATCCCGATCTGCCATGGACGGTGACGGTGAATAATGATCCTGCCGGGGGAGAAATGGTTTTTGCCCTTTTTGATTTTACCAATGCGGACAAAACGGGGACCATCTATAGTGTTGATCAGCGAACCAATACGGTGATTAAGAAAAAGCATCTGGACCTCCAGGCATTAGATGCAAAGAAGACGGTGATCCATGGTAAAACCTATTACGTCTACCTCGTAAGGGATCCGGAGATTTATACCATACCGCAAACGGGCTATGTTCCGGGGTATTATGTGATCGCCGATGAAAATATGGAGGAAATCAAAAGAGTCTATCTTAAATCCCATGGAGATATCGATGCTACGCAGCAGCCAGCTCTGGACGGTCATGATTTCCTGCTCCTTGGAGAAGACCACTACCTGGCCATGGCATATTACGAGAAGACCGTGCATAACATACCCTCCCATATGACCCCGCTTACAAACGGCGTCAAAGTTGTCGCCAATATTATCCAGGAAGTCAAAAACGGACAAGTGATCTGGCAATGGGACAGCACGGAATGGCCTGAATTATATGAAAACAGTATGGAGGGAAACAGTTTTGATGATTCGACCCGGACTTATGATTATGCGCATATGAACTCCATGTTCGTGGATCCCAAGGATCAACACATCATTTGTTCATTCCGGAATCTGGATCAGATACTGAAAATCAACCGCCATACGGGAGAGCTGGTATGGCGATTGGGGGGTAGGAATAGCGATTTCCCCATTTCCGAAGATCAGCAATTCCTGAGACAGCATCATGCGACCCTCCTTGAGGACCATAACACCTTGTTGATCTTTGACAATGGAGACATTGACCTTAGAGCCAACGAGCGGATTCTGGAATTCAAGCTTTCGGAGTCTAACAAACAGATCCTGGACTATAAAAGCCTGAACATCCCCAATCCGCCAAACTTTGCCCAGTATATGGGTTCCGTTCAGAAGATCGACAACGTCTATTTTATCGGTGGAGGTAGCGGAAACTACATCATGGAGGTCGATGCGAACACGGGAGAAAAAATTTATGAGTTGGTTTCTCCGTACAGCTCTTACCGCGCCTTTAAGTATCCGATTCTGCGCTGAACCGGGTTTTAGGCCAAAACCTACCCCCAAGTGATAAAAAAACGGAAGTCTGATGGATGGTTTAACAAAAAAATCATCTGTCAGACTTATTATTTATTTAACTTTGCGCGACTTTTTCCTGCCTGGGAAACCTCCGGTTTTGCATAAAGGACACCGGAAATCAAATGTATTAAAACCTTTCCATTGAGCATTAGAAACATTGCGATCATCGCCCACGTTGACCATGGGAAAACTACCCTGGTTGACAAAATCCTACACACCACCAAAGTTTTTCGAGATAATCAGGAATCGGGGGAACTGATTATGGATAATAATGACCTAGAACGGGAGCGGGGGATTACCATATTCAGCAAGAATGCCTCCGTCAACTATAAAGGCGTAAAAATTAATGTCATTGACACCCCGGGTCACGCGGATTTTGGTGGAGAAGTTGAAAGAGTGCTAAAAATGGCCGACGGAGTGATCCTTCTGGTCGACGCTTTTGAAGGGCCCATGCCCCAGACGCGATTTGTATTACAAAAAGCGCTTCAATTGAATTTGCAGCCGATTGTCGTCATCAACAAGGTAGATAAGCCTAATTGCCGTCCAGAGGAAGTGCATGACGCGGTTTTTGAATTATTTTTTCAGCTGGATGCGACCGAAGAGCAGTTGGATTTTCCCACATTATATGGCTCTTCCAAGCAAGGCTGGTTTAATACCGATCTCAACCCGGCAGAGGACATCACGCCGCTCTTGGATACCATCCTGGAAAAAGTTCCGGAACCCCAAGTAGAAGAAGGTACCCTGCAAATGCAAATTACTTCCTTGGATTATTCATCTTTCCTAGGCAGAATCGCCATAGGAAAAGTGAGCCGTGGGTCCATCAAAGAAGGGCAGCCCGTTAGTCTTTGTAAAGCAGAGGGAGGTTT
>CAZYEZ010000078.1:0-10906 GCA_964646775.1 uncultured Chitinophagaceae bacterium
GTGGAAGTCTCGAAAATAGGGGCTCCCCTTAAATTAATGCGCAATGTGGGTTAACTTACCCCAAAGCAACAAATCCGGGGCAACAATAAATTCAAGTATGTTCATTGCGGCAATAACCGCAATTTGGGTAATGACATTTAAGCGCGTCTTAATCCCGCTTATAATCCATATTGCCATTGCTATTTCCGCTATCCCGATTGTCAGGGTAAGGACATGAGCATAGTCATTGCCCAAAATCCTGGCTACAATCATTTCATGTCTCGGAACGAGGTTAAATATTTTCACCAAGCCGTTTACCAGCCAAACGCTGGCTATAAGCAACGACAGTATTCTATAATATTTTGCCCTCATTATGAGCAAAAATATAAATATCCTGCTGCCTTCTCTACTAAAACGATATGCGTTTCATCCTCGCCTCATAGTACAACAGTTCAAAGAGAAAGAGAAGATTGAAAAGCTGGAAGATCATTTGAGCAATACAGGGTATCGTCCGTAAAACTGCAAAAGCAGGATTTGGTGCATACCCAAAAAGAAGTGGAGCAGAATGGAAATCTTCAGTGTCTATCAAAGGCGGACCCTCCCGCATCGAATACATGGAGTGTCGCATCCACGATTGCCGTTTGGGTAATCGTATGCCCCATATTCGGATAGATTCGCAACTTCACCGATGCCTTTAAGGCTTCTAGAATCGCAACAGACTCATGCACGCGAACCACAGGAACATGAGGATCTGGATCGCTGCTTCCGATATAGATGGGTGTGCCTTGAAAATCACCCTGGTAATGTTCCTTATGAATCTCATCCCCAATGAGCCCGCCCGTGAAGGCTGCCGCCCCGCCATACCGCTTGGCGTTCCTTGCCAAAAACTCCAGCATTAAACAGGCTCCTTGGGAAAAACCTGAAAAATAGACCTGTTCATGAGGTATGCCACCGTCGGCGATATCAGCCATGATTTCCCCTAATAAGTCTAAGGCAGAACTTAACCAGGGTTCATTCTCTTGGGGTTTGACCATAAACGAATAGGGGTACCAAGTGTTATGTGCCGCCTGCGGCGCCACCCATACAAAGTCCTCTACATTGAGAAATGTTGCCAGCGAAAGGATATCCTCCGCCGTCCCCCCTCTTCCATGCAACAAAACAAGCGCTTTCTTTGCCTCCTTTAGTGGCTGGCCTCCCCATCTAATATTTTCTTTTTCGTGCATATCCATACCGTTTTGCGCGCTTTACTCCGTGGATTCCTCCATCGAGTCTAAGCCTCGACCGCTCCACACGGTGTCAATGGGCCGGACTCTCTTTTCGATCGATGCACGGTGGGGCTCAAGAAAAGGGGGAAGAGACAAACGCTCTCCCAAGGTTTCGTAAGGCTCATCCCCCATGAACCCAGGTCCATCCGTAGCGATCTCAAATAAAATACCGGGCGCCACCGGCACATACAAAGACTGGAAAAAAAATCGGTCCACAAAGCCCGAGTTAGGCAGGCCAAGATCCTGGAGATACGTGATCCACTGGTCTAGATGATCTCCATCCCTCACCCGAAATGCGGCATGGTGAACGAGCCCATAACCTTGGCGGGATGGAGACATGGCCGCATCATGCTCCACAATTATCGATGCCCCATTTCCGCCTTCTCCCATTTCAAACCAATAACTTCGACCTTCTTGCTGGGATTCTCTCATCTTAAAAACCGATGTCAGCATCTTACGAAGGGGAATAAAATCCCCTACTGACAAATGAACCGGACCGAGGCCAAGGATGGCGTATTCCTTAGGAACCGGACCTAACTTCCAAGGCAGGCCCCCGGCCACACCCTGGTCGATCTCATCGGATATAAGTTGATATCGCTGGCCGTCGAAGTCCACAAATGGCAATCGGAGCCGTCCAAACTGTTTGGATATCTTGCCGTGCTCGACCCCAAGTTTTTTGAAACGGTCCTCCCAGTATGCCAGGGCTGCATCATCGGGAACCCGAAACGAGGTCCTTGAGATCTCATTGGTTCCATGCATCCCTTTAGGCAGATTCGGAAAATCGAAAAACGTCATATCGGTTCCGGCATTCCCCTGATCATCGGCAAAAAACAAATGATAGGTCTGGATATCATCTTGGTTGACGGTCTTCTTTACCAGTCTCATACCGAGAATACGCGTAAAGAAATCATAGATGCGCTCCGCACTGCTGGTCATTGCGGTGACGTGGTGCACGCCCAGCAGTGAATCGATTGGGTGGTTATTTTCCTCCTGCATATCCTGTTCCGCCCTTTTTCTTAAACCTGGCTAGCTCCCTTTTTCATAGAGCGCGCTACAATATTTCGAATCCCCCTCCAACATGCTGGGTGGTGCCATGAACGTAGCTTGCATCATCTGAACATAAGAAAAGAGAACCATGGGCAACCTCTCGGGGTTCACCTAGTCGACCCATAAGGCTCATGGTAGGAATAATATCTGCCTCCTCGATTCCGAGTTCCTTTAATGAAGCCGTGAGCATCGGTGTTCGAATGGCCCCGGGCGCTACCGAATTGATACGTATTCCCTTGATTCCATACTCGAAAGCCGCCGCCATCGTCAGTCCGACCACCCGTGCTTAAACGCCTGGTAAGCGGGATTTCCCGTCGTCGGCCGAAACGCATTGATGGAAGAGATGTTGACGATCGATCCGCCCCCGCCTTGTCCCAAAAGCTGCCGAATTTCTTATTTCATACATAAAGCGGTCCCCTTCAAGTCTACGGCTTGAAGCCGATCCCAATAAGCTTCATCTAGGTCTTCAAACTTATTGTTATCGGGCTTTAGCGCTGCATTATTCACAGCGCAGTCCAGCCCACCCTATTTATCCACAGTAAACTGCACCATCGCTTCTACCTGCGCCGCATCGGAGATGTCCACCTTGCAAAACGCTGCCGTCCCTCCCTTGGCTTCGATCTCCCCGACGACCGCCTTTCCGGCCTATTCATTAAAATCTGCAACAACCACTTTTGCCCCTTCTTCTGCAAAAAGTAAGGCCGTCTCGCGTCCCATACCCATGGCGGCGCCCGTAATGATGACTACTTTCTGTTTTAATCTGCCCATGGCATTTCGTTTTTTAAGGTTATGAATAAGATCTCCTAAAGAAAGTTAAGAGAAATTCCTATTCGTTGGTCATTTACTTTGGGCGACATTAAAAAAACCATCTCCATGGCTCCACATTGACGGAGGCTTTTCCTAAAACCCTTATCCAAAACCCGGATAATACCCAGTTGCCTCGCCAACCCGACAACAAAAAAGCTACCAAGCAAGGCAGCCGGAAATCGACAAGAAATCAACGAAAGATTTCCATTCATGCTTATGATTAACCTGCCCTTGTCATGGCCATCATGGATCGCTCCAATTAACAGAATGGATGGCATGGTTTTTAAACTTCCTACCGATGATTGACCCATAGTCCGGACATGGGTTTCATTCTTTCAACCACATAAAAACATACCATTATGCCAAACACAAAAGTAAAATCGCCCAGTCGAACTAAAACGGCAGATCCCGCACTAATGGATCTATTCGTCGATGAGCTCAAAGACATCTATTGGGCAGAGAAACATTTAGTCAAGTCATTACCTAAGCTTCGGAAAGCCGCCCACTCAGAGCAACTTGGCCAAGCCATCGACGAGCATTTAGAAGAAACGCGCCATCAGGTAGAACGCCTAGAAAAAGTATTCGAAACCTTAGGCAAGCCTGCTAAGGGTAAGAAATGCGATGCCATGGAAGGCCTCGTTGCCGAAGCAGAATCGGTGATCTCAGAAACGGAAAAAGGAACGGCAACACGAGACGTAGGCATTATTGTCTCCGCACAAAAAGCCGAACACTATGAAATCGCTTCCTACGGATCCCTGGTTCAGCTGGCAAAGGTTTTGGGAGAAGACAAAGTAGCCGATTTGCTTGCCCAAACCTTAGAGGAAGAAAAAATGGCCGACGAGAAGCTGACGGAGATTGCCGTCAACGGCGTCAACTACGAAGCCAACGAAGAAAACTAGGCGCCCATAGGTCCATCTTTCCTTCGGGAGAGGTGGGCTTTTTCTTAACCCCAGACCCTATCCTCCAAATAACAAAACTTTAGACCCGCCCCCATTTTTTGGATAGCTTTTCCCCTTCCCTTCCTTTCAACTCCTTGGCCGGCCTAATCCGGTTCACCACGACGCGTATTTGCCGTCAAAATTCATCCCCAATAAGGCTCCCCTTCCCTGTCTTTCGATTTCCGGGACGGCAAAGTCGCATCCAGCGTCCCATCGGTTAAGCGACCGTATCGCCTGGATTTTTGCGCCCCTTCGTATTTATTCTACGAGGGAAACCCGCTTCAAAAATTAGGAACCATTCGAGCCTGCGCGTTAACTTTACCAGGAAAATATTCGCCCGGAAAATGTCCGTCCAAGGTTCATGTATTTGCTGACTGACTTCTTTCGCTTCGGCCTTTCGATGGCCTGAAGACCTCCAGGAAGCGAATAAGGAATCGGGAAAAGGATTGAAGTTCAATGAATGAGCTTTGTTGAATCCCGAAGGTCAGCAGATGAAGAAGTCCGAAAAAAGCTCGATGATGGCTATTCTTGGGATGGCAAAGTCGCTCTATTCTTTGCGATTCGCCCACCATGGAATAATCCGACGGGGATCTTAGCATTACCTTTTGCCAAGCTTCGGCATTCGACGAACTCCCTATTGCTCATGTAAGCATTCGATCATCGCCAACCCCCTGCCTGCTGCTCCGCCTGTTTCTCCAGCCTGCTGATCTTTACCAGACGCAGCAGCTTTTCCGCTTCCACAGTCTTATCGAGCCACCCATGAACCTAAGGCAATTTAAGCACGGGCGTGATGGTTAAGTGCCGTGACAATCGCCTGAAGCAGGCCGCGATCCAGGGGCTCGCCTTCCCCTTGATGAATCACCCGAAACTGGCGTTCTTCATCCCTTTCAAAAACATAGTCCTGCCCCTCAATCTGGAATACAATCTGATGTTGATAGCCAAACTTTCGCAAAAATCCAGGGATGAGCATCTCCTCTTCCCCCCATTTTACGGGCAGCTCAAATTCCATTTCCATAGCTGTCGAGACAAAATATTCGGGAGCCTAAATTCTAGAACCTCATGGATTGATCGGTCGACCTAGGTCTGATTCCAGCAGATCGGCAGCCTTCTTAGGGGCGGGTCCTACTGCTTCCATGTCCCCAGGGCCTACCGCGATACGGAAAAACAAATCATTGGCGATGCTCTTTTCCGGGTTGATCAGGTTTTCCAGGCTGATTCCCTCGAGGAGTTTATCGAAAGTAAGCTGAATCATTTGCCATAAAGAACGCACGGAACAATCGACCGAATGATTACAAAATCGCATGGATCCAGAGTGCGCCCCACAAAAATCTTCATCAAACAAAGCACCACCCAGCGTTTTTAAGGTTTCGGCAACCATGATTTCATGGGCAGGGCGCGATAATATGTAGCCACCCTTATATCCGGGCGTGCTGTTTATGTACCCCGAGAGGCGCAAAAAGCGCGTGAGCTTAGCCACATAATGGGTAGACAAACCTTCTGCCTCACTTAATTGGGGAATGCTCATCCCCTCGGGGCGCTCGCAGCTCGCAATCCGTATGAGGATTCGAAGGCCGTACTCTTCTTGTGCCGTGATCTTCATAATATTTAGCCAAATTTATCCTTCGTTCATTAAAGCATACCCAAGGCTAACATAGCCGCTTCACTCATCATCGATTTATCCCAGGGTGGGTCCCAGGTCACCGCTACATGTACATCATTTACGCCTTCAATACCGCGCACTTTTTCATCCACTTCCAGGGGCAGCGACTGAGCTGCCGGGCAATTGGGCGCGGTAAGCGTCATCAAAATTTGTACATTATGAATGGGCAGAACATTTACTTCATAGATCAACCCCAATTCATAAATATTAACGGGAATCTCCGGGTCATAGATCGTCTGAATGACCTCCATGACTTTCTCCTTAATTTGTTCTGTTTCTTGGTTCATTACGTATTTTTTATTTGATAAGCAGCCGCGTATCGCTTCATTTGCTGTACCATGGCCCGCAATCCATTCGATCGAGTTTGCGCCAGATGTTGTTCCATGCCGATCTCCCGAATAAACGCCAGTTCTGCTTCCATAATCTCTTGAGGTGTCCTATTGGATAAGATACGAATCAAAAGACTAATTAAACCTTTTACGATCACCGCATTGCTGTCGGCAAAAAACTGAATTCGCCCGTCCTCCTCTTTGGCAACAAGCCAGACCAAACTCTGACACCCCTTAATAATGTTCTCTTCCACTTTGTGCTCCTCGGCAAGGGGAGGTAATTTCTTACCCATGTCGATCATGTATTCGTACTTATCCTCCCAGGAATCAAAAAGGGCAAACTCTTCTATAATATCGTTTTCAATCGCTTGAATGGATGGCATACAGTAATTTCTTTTCCTCTTCAAATCATGATCCGCCTTCTTTTTTTAAAGGAGCATGCGCAATGCTTTTTTTAAGGCTTCCACCAATTGGTGGACTTCCTCTTCGGTATTATACAAGGCAAAGGAAGCCCGCACGGTTCCCACCAAGCCTAACCGCCTCATCAGGGGCTGGGTACAATGATGTCCCGTTCTCACCGCCACCCCCTGCTGATCGAGCAGAAGCCCGATATCTTGGGGATGCGCCCCGTCGACAACAAAGGACACCACGGATGTTCGGGCCGGCGCCGTTCCCACCAGCCTCAATCCTTCAATCTGGGAAAGTAAGGCTCGCGCCTGCTCTCCCAAACGCTGTTCATGGGCGGCAATTAGTTCGGCATCCAACTCCTCCATCATGTCTATGGCTGGAACAAAACCGATGACATCGGCAATATTCGGTGTCCCTGCTTCAAACTTATAGGGAAGCTGGTTATAGGTAGAACCCTCCCACCGAACTTCCTCGATCATCTCTCCGCCTCCGTGAAAAACGGGCATGGCTTCCAGGAGCTCCCGGCGCCCATAGAGTACTCCTAAGCCTGTAGGTCCATAGATTTTATGCGCAGAACAAACAAAAAAATCACAGCCCATATCCGTGACGCGGATCGGCATATGAACGGCGGACTGAGCTCCGTCGATCAGAACCCGTGCACCCACTTTATGTGCCGCCTCGATGATCTCCGCCACCGGATTAATCGTACCCAGGGCATTGGATGCCTGGGTCACGGCAACCAGTCGGGTCCGGTCCGAAAGCATGGACCGATAGGCTTCCATATCGATCTGCCCATCATCTAAAATCGGAATCGGCCTCAATCGCGCCTTTTTTCGCTGGCAAACAAGCTGCCAGGGCACGATGTTGGAATGATGTTCCATCTCTGAGACCAGCACTTCATCTCCCGGCTGAATCTCTTGCTCTCCCCAGGTATAGGCCACTAGGTTAATCGACTCCGTCGTACCCCTAGTGAAAATAATTTCCTCTCTGTTTGCGGCGCCCAGGAATGCCTGGACTCGGTCCCTCCCCTGCTCAAAAGCCGCCGTTGCCCGCTCCGCCAGATGGTGTATACCGCGGTGGATATTGGCATTATACTGGGTATAATAAGTTCTTAGGGCTTCGATCACTGCCCGGGGCTTCTGAGTGGTGGCCGCATTGTCCAAATAAACCAGCGGCTTCCCATTTACTTGCTGCTCGAGTATGGGGAACTTCGACCGTATCTCCGCGAGTTTTTCACGGCTAAATCCAATATCCAATCCACTCATCATGGGTTTAGTCTTTGTTCGATCCGCGCCTCTACATAAGTTCTAAGCGAGGGCAGGTCGAGTTTCTCTAATACCTCTCCGGCATAGCCCTGAAGCAAAAGCGCCGCTGCCGCCTTCTGAGGAATACCCCGGGAGCGCAGGTAGTAGAGGGCTTCTTCATCCAGCTTCCCCACGGTGCACCCATGCGAGCATTTTACGTCATCGGCGAAAATCTCCAGCTGAGGTTTGGCATTGATTTGGGCGTGATCGCTAAGCAAAACGTTCCGATCCGACTGGAAGGCATTGGTCTTCTGCGCATCGGGGCGAACAAATATCTTTCCGTTGAACACGCCCGTGGAACGGCCGTCTAAAATCCCCTTATAGAGTTCATTGCTTTGGCAATGAGGTTCCTTGTGATCGGCCACCGTATGATGATCCACATGCGTTTCCCCATCCAAAACATAGAGGCCATAGAGATGCGAGGTCGCCGTGGGGCATTCCATCAACATGTGGAGGTTATTGCGCACCATGCGACCCGTTAATGAAACCACCAAACTGGTAACCTCACTTGGGCCCGTTTGCCGTACGTGAACCGTATTGATGGTCGAAGCCTGCTCATGGTCATCCTGGATCTGATAGATGGCCAGATCCGCGGCTTCTTCTACCAAGGCTTCCATGACCTGATTCGTCAAGGTGCTGAATCCGGGCGCGCTATGATTGCGAGTAACCACTTTCAGTCTGGAATGCGCCGATGCATGGACAAATGCCCGGGGTTGAGCAAAACCTCCTTGCGCTCCTTCTGGCTGGATATAATAAATATACAACGGGGCATCCATCCTAGCCTCTTTCTCCACGTGAATAAATACCGCGTCTGAGAAAGCCGTGTTCAGGGAGGCCAGGCCATCCTGAAGGTAGTCCCCGATATGATTATAATGCGTTTCCAAAAGCCCTTTAAATCTTGGGTCCTGAAACGCAGTTTCCATTTCCTCAACGATCAGACCCGGGCTAACGATCCGGGACTGAGAAGCCTGATAGCGACCGTGTACAAAGACAATTTCATTGGCCTGAGCCGAATCGGGAAGCCGGTAGTCTTGATCCTTGGAACTCAAGCTGGTCTCCTCGCTGGCAAAGCCTAGATGCTGAAGAAACAAAGGACGAACCCGGCTATATTTCCATTCCTCATGACGTGCTCCTGGTATTCCAAGCTGCTGGAACCGGTCAAAAGATGTCCGGCGCAGTTCCGCCAGTTTTCCTTGACCCGACAGATCCAGATTTTCAAACTGCTTCTTATAAACTTCTAAATCCATTTTTCTTTTGTCGTAATAATCCGTGATAATCCGTGATAATCGATTCATTCTCCCCACTCCTGATTCCCATGCATGGGTTTAGCGACGGGCTTAGCCTTCTCCCCTCGTATCGGGGTCATCCAAGTTCCCGGTCTTCCTTCAAAGCGCTTCCTGGGCGTGGACTTCCTCGCGAATAAAGTCATAGCCCCGCTCTTCCAGCTCTTGTGCCAGCTCCCGGGTTCCAGACTTCACAATCCTACCTTGATAAAGTACATGGACAAAATCTGGCACCAGATAATCCAGCAGCCGTTGGTAGTGGGTAATGGCCAGGACCGCATTATCCGCCCGTCTCAATTTATTCACACCCGCTGCCACCACGCGAATCGCATCAATATCAAGCCCGGAATCCGTCTCGTCTAAAATCGCCAGCTTCGGATCCAACATGGCCATTTGAAATATTTCGTTTCTTTTTTTCTCCCCACCGGAAAAACCTTCGTTAATGGAGCGGCTTAACATGGCCTGATCCATTTCCATGAGCTTCATTTTTTCTTTCATCTCACGGAGGAACTGAACGGCATCCAAAGGTTCTTCCCCTTTGGTTTTCCGAATTTCGTTCACCGCAGTTTTCATAAAGTTGATGGTGCTTACACCTGGAATTTCTACTGGATACTGAAATCCTAAAAACAAACCTTCTGCCGCGCGCTCCTCAATGCTCATTTCCAGCAGGTCTTTGCCTAGAAACTCCACCGATCCAGCCGTAACTTCATAGTCTTCCCGACCTGCCAGCACCGAGGCCAAGGTGCTTTTCCCGGCGCCGTTGGGCCCCATGATGGCGTGTACCTCCCCCGGTTTGATTTCCAGATCAATCCCTTTTAGTATTTCTCTACCCTCTATGCCGGCGTGCAAATTTGTAATGCGTATCATAAAATCGAATTAATATATCCTTTCTATTCTGGTTTATTGGTTAACGTTTTTTCGTTTCTATCGAAGTTCAATGCTTGACTTTGCAAGGGCAATTAGCCCACACTGCCTTCCAAACTTATGGCCAGCAGTTTTCGAGCTTCCACGGCAAACTCCATGGGCAACTGATTCATGACTTCTTGGGCGAAGCCATTGATGATGAGGGCCACGGCGGTTTCCGTATCCATGCCCCGCTGATTGCAATAGAAGATTTGATCTTCGCCTACTTTCGAGGTTGTTGCCTCGTGTTCCACGACGGAATCCGCATTCTTCACTTCAATGTAGGGGAAAGTATGGGCCCCACATTGATCCCCAATTAACATGGAGTCACACTGAGAGTGATTGCGGGCATTGCGAGCATTCTTAGCAATATGCACCAGTCCCCGGTAGCTATTCTGGCTCCGTCCTGCTGAAATCCCCTTGGAAACAATTCGGCTTCGCGTATGATTCCCTAAATGGTGCATTTTCGTTCCCGTATCTGCTTGCTGGAAATTATTGGTCACGGCCACGGAATAAAATTCCCCCACCGAGTGATCTCCTTTCAAGATCACCGATGGATATTTCCAGGTAATCGAGGATCCGGTTTCTACCTGCGTCCAGGAGATTTTGGCCCGATCATGGCAAACTCCCCTCTTGGTTACAAAGTTGTAGATGCCGCCCTTGCCTTCCTGATCGCCGGGGTACCAATTTTGTACGGTCGAATACTTGATTTCTGCATCGTCCATGGCAATGAGCTCGACCACCGCCGCATGAAGCTGATTTTCATCTCTCATCGGGGCCGTGCACCCCTCCAGGTAGCTCACATAACTGCCCGGCTCGGCGACAATCAAAGTTCGCTCAAACTGACCGGTATTTTGGGCGTTAATCCTAAAATAGGTTGATAACTCCATGGGGCAGCGAACGCCGGGTGGAATATAACAGAAACTCCCATCGCTAAATACCGCCGAATTAAGGGCCGCATAAAAGTTATCGGAGGGAGGAAC
>CAZYEZ010000079.1:0-5118 GCA_964646775.1 uncultured Chitinophagaceae bacterium
TGGCGGAGCTGGAAGATGGCGAAATCAGTTTTTATACCCAAGGGCAATTTGTAGATCTATGCCGTGGCCCTCATATACCCCACACGGGCCTGATCAAGGCCGTGAAGATCACCCATACGGCGGGCGCTTATTGGCGGGGCGATGAAAAACGTCCCATGCTAACCCGGGTCTATGGGATCAGTTTTCCGGTACAAAAAGAGCTGGATCATTATCTGGCCATGGTTGAAGAGGCCAAGAAACGCGACCATCGTAAGCTTGGAAAAGAAATGGGGCTTTTCACCTTCTCGGAGAAGGTGGGCAGCGGCCTGCCTCTCTGGTTGCCTAAAGGGGCGATGATAAGAGAGCGGCTGCAGCAGTTTCTCCAAAAGGCCCAGCAGCGAGACGGCTATCTGCCCGTGATTACACCGCATATTGGATCCCGCCAGCTTTATGAAACATCGGGGCATTGGGAGAAGTATGGGGAGGACAGCTACCGACCGATTACGACGCCCAATGAAGGAGAGTCGTTTTTGCTCAAACCCATGAACTGCCCCCATCACTGCGAAATCTATAAATCATCGCCGCGGTCATACAGGGACCTTCCCTTACGGCTGGCTGAATTTGGTACCGTATATCGTTATGAGCAATCCGGGGAACTGCATGGGTTAACGCGGGTCCGGGGATTCACCCAGGATGATGCCCACCTTTTTTGCCGTCCCGAGCAGTTGGGCGCAGAATTCGAGAAAGTGATCGATCTGGTCGTTTATGTACTTTCTGCTTTGGGCTTTGAAGATTATACGGCTCAGATTTCACTTCGGGATCCCGAGGATCGAAAGAAGTATATTGGTACCGATGAGCATTGGGCAATGGCCGAAGCGGCCATTGTCGAGGCCTGTCGCGCCAAAGGCATGGTGACAGAGACGGTATTGGGAGAGGCGGCCTTCTATGGGCCGAAGCTTGATTTTATGGTTCGCGATGCGCTCGGACGTAAATGGCAGCTGGGAACCATTCAGGTGGACTATAATCTGCCCGAACGTTTTGAGCTAGAATATGTGGACGCAGACAACAGCCGCAAGCGCCCCGTGATGATTCACCGTGCGCCCTTCGGTTCTTTGGAGCGCTTTGTAGCCGTTCTGCTTGAACATAGCGGAGGCAACCTGCCTTTATGGCTCACTCCGGTCCAGGTTAAGATTCTACCCCTTAGCGACAAGTATATGGACTATGCGCAATCGCTTTTGGAACAATGGACTGAAGCAGGTCTGCGTGTAGAGGTGGATGACCGGCAGGAAAAAATGGGAAGAAAAATCCGCGATGCGGAGATGGGAAAGACCCCCTATATGGTCATTGTCGGCGAGAAGGAAAAGCTTAACCTTCAGGTTTCAGTAAGACGCCATGGCGGCGAAGACCTGGGTACCATGAGTCCCGATGCCCTGGTCCAAATCTTGCAGGAAGATATAGCGTCGGCAACCTCGAAGCTGCCGGGGTCTCCAACCCACCCCCATGCGAAAACTGAATTTTAGGATATCCCGATTGCTGTCATGAAACCCAAAAGGGTTAAAACCCCTATTTTTGTCATAATATTAAAACCAGTTAATGCAGAGAAGACCAAAAGGAAGGCCTTATTTCAGGCCGAGAATGCCCCAGAATGAACACCGGCTCAACAAAGAGATCAATGTTAAGGAAGTACGGTTGATAGGGGAAGGAATTGAACCGGGCGTATATCCAATCGAAGAAGCGTTGAAGCTGGCCGAAGAGCAAGGGGTCGATCTGGTCGAAATCTCCCCTAAAGCCGTTCCGCCCGTTTGTCGAATTATCGACTATAAGAAGTTTCTCTACGAGAGGAAACGCAAGGATAAAGAGCAGAAAGCAAAAGCGAAACAATCCGAGGTCAAAGAGATTCGCTTTACGCCCAATACGGACGAGCACGATTTTGATTTTAAGGCCAAGCATGCGGAGAAGTTTTTGCAGGATGGCAATAAGGTAAAATGCTATGTGCAGTTTAAAGGTCGCTCCATCATGTTCCAGGAGCGCGGAGAACTTTTGCTGCTAAAATTTGCGGAGCGATTGGCGGAATATGGCTCGCTGGAGTCCATGCCACGCCTGGAAGGCCGCCGGATGATTGCCATATTTACGCCTAAGAAAAAGAAGTAAGAATCGGAAGAACATCCTCTTGGTTCCAAGGGTAAACTCCCTTATCTTTGTTAGAGGCCGGGCAAAGCTTGATCGGAGTCTTCCGTTTATCAGTTTATCGTGGGTTGCGAATTTTAGTCCCGCGACCGATATGGAAGAAGCATAGAAGACGTATTTGGAAGACGCAGGGGAAAAGGTAAGTTGAAGATCGGAAAACAACAACCCAAAAAAACAATCATCTCAAAAGAAATTTATACAAAGAAAAAGATTGCATCAAAGTCGTTTTCATGGTGATAGGGTTTATAGGGGCTGGCCTGTTCTCAGGCCGGCTTTTTTTGCGCCGGTTTCTCATCCCTAGATCGATGGAAAGATCGATGGAAAGAGCGGTCATCTTGAAATAAACCGACAAAATCCCTAGTTTTACGCGATGAGATGGACCTGCCTCCAAAGAGCCTTACGGGTGCGATGCCCCTAAGCGGGGGAGAAACCAGACGGGAGGAGGTAGGTAGAGAACCATTCATTGCCGGGTTGGGAAAGTGGGTGGACCCAGGTGTTAGCAAGTTGTGCTAAGTTTATACTAGGTTAATACTAGGTTTATACTAGGATGGATATGCGAAGGATATCAGCCGGACTTATAGGGTTGTTTTTAGGGCTTCTGGGGCTTTCTCCCAGCAGTTCTGCGCAGCTCGCCACTTATACCAACCTCCAGAATCAGGTAATCGTTTGGGACAAAGGCATGATTCGAAAAATCGACTATTTGCCTCCCTTGCAAATTAAAACGGGGCGGACAGCGATTCCCTATCTGGATAATGCCCGAAACTTTAAGATTTATTATAAGGGAGGGGTGACCAAGCTCAATGTGGGCTTCACCAATGAATTTCATGTTTCGGACCATCTGGTAGCCTTTCGCAATGCCAGTTCTCTGAATGTTTTTGACGATGGGGAGGTGACGAACCTTTCGACCATGGCCAGTCAATTTTACTTAGGAGACAGCTTAATTCTCTTTTTGGATGATATCCGCTCCGAGTATAAAGCTTACTACGGAGGGTCCATCTATCCCATTGAAGGTTTTTTGGCGGGCAATGCCCTCAATATGGTCAAAGTATCTGACAATATTGCCGCCTATATGAACTATGCCAATCAGTTTCGCATATTCTATCAAGGCCAGATCCTGGCCCAGGAAGACTATGAAGTCGTCAATTTCGCGGTTGGCAGGAATACGGTCGCTTATGTGGATGTAAATCGTCAGTTCAAATTATTCCACCGGGGGCAGACCTATATACTGGAAGACTTTCCACCTTCCTCTTATCAAGTGGGAGATAATATGGTGGCCTATGTCTCCAACGATGGGTATTTCAAAGTGTTTTATGCGGAGAACTTGGAGACCATCGGATTTTTCACCCCCGAATATCGGGTCGTGGATCATGTCCTCGCTTATAAGGATGCCAGCGGGTATTTCAAGGTCTTCTATCAGGGCGAAACCCATAGCCTAGAGTCGTATTTTCCCGAAAAGCTGGTACTGGGATACCATTCATTGGCCTATGTGAATCAGGCCAATGTGCTTCGGCTTTTTACGGAAGGTCAGGTTTATGACGTGACCAATGCAGACCTTGAGCATTGGGAACTGAATTACGATGTCATCAAATATCAGATCGGAAGGAACATTTTTCGGATCTACTATAAGGGGCGAGAATATTAGGCCATTTTCTCCTTTCCCTCCATTATCCTTCGCTGTTAAATGAGGGGCGGCGCAAACACTTTAAGACGTGCGTTCTTTTCTTGATTTTCATATTCAGGATCCCTTGCGCATCAATGAGATCGATGGCAACACCCCCGTTTAGCTCGCTGGAGTGGATGATCTGATTTTCATTGATGATCACTCCTACATGATGGATGGCCCCCTTCTCATCTTCAAAAAAAGCCAGATCCCCTTTTTCAGGCAGGAAATCAAAGTCTACTGAGGAACCAAAATGGTACTGCTGCGCGGCATCGCGGGCGATCTCCTGACCACATAGTCTAAACCCCATTTGCACCAGCCCCGAGCAATCGATTCCCCAAATCGATCGGCCGCCCCATTTATAGGGTGCGTAGAGGTATCGCATCAAGGCTTCAATGAAGGCATCTGCAGACCAGACCAGGTCACGGGTCCGGGCTCGTTTGCCTTTGAACCTTCCCTCCAGGCTTCGATAAGGTGAATTTCTAGACTTGATCCCGGTTAAGGGGCTTCCCATGGCAAGGGGCTGCAACTGATTTTCCCAGATGATATGCCCGAAATGCGTCGCACTATACCAGGTGTCTGGCTTTTTGTAGCTGCGTTCCGGGATCGGCGCAAGTTGCTCATAAAGGCACCAGCCTTCGTAGGCATCCCAGGCGGTTTGCACCTTTACCCATGGGAAATCCAGCTCCAGCAGTCGCGCCTTCTCTCCGAATAAGATTTCCGATACCTGCTCGCTGCGGTGGTCCGGGGCCCGCAAAAGTGGTACCAAAGAAGATTTAGCGCGAAAGAAAGCATGAATCATGGCCGTGGTTTTGACTTTGCAATTTAAGACATTAAAGACGAATTCGGGCGGGAAATCCCCGAAGGCTAACGGAAACAGGCTGCCAGAAGGGGTCGGAATCTCCTTGGGTTTCCTCTCCCATATTCCCAAAAAACTTTATTAACTTAGCGGGCAAAACCAGCCAGACCCCTTCGTTTTGATGCGCGGAATTATTGAAAGGTTACGGATTATGCCGACGGGTTATCAAGGGGATATACGTTAATTATTGTTTAATATAAGATGGATCTAACCAATACTATCAGCTTTTTATTGCTGGGCCTGGTGCTCGGCATCATTTTGGGCAAATTGATCTTTGCCCGCCATAGTAAAAAGAAGGCCGAAGAGGCAGAAGCCCAGGCTCAGAAGATCATAGAGGATGCCCGATCACAGGCCGAAGTCATCAAGGAAAAGAAAATGCTGGAAGCCAAAGAGCATTTTCTACAAAAGAAAAGCGAGCATGAGCAAGATGTAA
>CAZYEZ010000079.1:5128-10864 GCA_964646775.1 uncultured Chitinophagaceae bacterium
AAAGATCATTTTCTTAAAATCAAGAATGCCCACGACAAAGAGGCCATGGCTCAAAAGCAAAAGCAGTCCGAAGTAGAGAACCGCCTTCGGCAGCAGCAGCAAAGCATTCAGGAGAAAACCGCGAATCTTCAAAAGCAGATCAACGAACAGGAACAGCTGAAATCAAATTTGCAAAAGCAGCTCGAAGTCGCTAGGATACGGAAGGCCGAACTGGAGAAGCATCAGGAGGAGAACGTCCGAAAATTGGAGAAGATTGCCAACCTTTCGGCGGAAGAAGCCAAGACCGAGCTCATGGAGGCCATCAAGGAAGAGGCCCGGACCATGGCCATGGCTCATGTACAAGAGATCATGGAGGATGCCAAGATTAATGCCAATAAAGAGGCGAAAAAGATTATTATCCAAACCATACAGCGGACGGCCGCCGAGCAGACCATTGAAAACGCCATCACCGTTTTTAACTTGGAAAGCGATGAGATAAAAGGTCAGATTATTGGCCGTGAAGGCCGGAATATCCGGGCATTAGAAGCAGCTACCGGGGTGGACCTGATTATTGACGATACGCCGGAGGCCATCATTCTAAGCTGCTTTGATCCGTTGCGCCGCGAAATCGCCCGCTTATCCCTGCAGCGGCTTGTTCAGGACGGTCGAATTCATCCAGCGCGGATTGAAGAGGTGGTCGAGAAAACCAAGAAGCAGCTGGAAGAACAGATCTTGGAGATTGGGGAGCGGACCATCATAGAATTGGGCATTCACGGCCTGCATAAAGATTTGGTGCGTATGGTCGGAAAAATGCGCTTCCGTTCCTCTTATGGCCAGAATCTGCTGATGCACTCCAAAGAAACCGCCAATCTTTGCGGGATCATGGCGGCCGAACTCGGCCTGGGCCAGAAAGTCGTGAAGCTGGCCAAACGCGCTGGTCTGCTGCATGATATTGGAAAAGTTCCCGATGAAGAAACCGAACTCAGCCATGCGCTTTTTGGAGCCCGTCTGGCGGAGAAAGCCGGCGAGCATGCGGCCATCGTCAATGCGATCGGTGCCCACCATGATGAAATGGAAATGACCTATATCATTTCTCCGATTGTTCAGGCCTGCGACGCGATCAGCGGCGCTCGGCCAGGGGCCCGTCGGGAGATGATGCAAAGTTATTTGCAGCGGATCAAAGACCTGGAAAATCTGGCCATGACCTACCATGGGGTAGAGAAAGCCTATGCCATTCAGGCGGGTAGAGAGCTGCGCGTCATTGTTGAAGCGGAAAAAGTGAGCGATAAGGACAGCGACCGACTCTCTTTCGAGATCGCCGATAAGATCCAGAAAGAAATGCAATACCCCGGTCAGATAAAAGTGACCGTCATTCGTGAACTGCGGGCAGTCAGCATGGCACGCTAGATGCGATCTGGCGCTTTAGGGTGGATTTAGGATTTTTTGTTTTCGTTTTTTTTCTCCGGATCCCAGCGCCGGTCTTTTGCAGCATGTGGGCTTTTGGGATTCCGCGGACGTGGTCTGGATTCTTTAACCTGAATGATTTTTCCTGCCAGGTAAGTCATGTCCAGGTTGTCGATCGCGTCCCAGGCATGGTATCGGTTGGGCATGGTCACAAAGCCAAATCCCCGAGGACGATGGGTCTCGGGATCAAGCACTAGTTTTACATCCGAGACCTTTCCGAATTCGGAGAAAAGCTTTTCCAGATCCTCGGCACAGATTTCGGGGGGTAGGTGGTTGACAAAGATTTGCATAGGACAGATTTTTAGCCAATTCCTAGGGGTGAACTTAAAGATAGTGTTTTTATTAATTGAGTGACTTTGAATATCTATAGGCCGATAGGCGGGGCTGAATTGTCGGTTCGGTGAATAAAGGTTAACTTTGCCGTTTTTTATCCCTATATTCTTTCTATGAAACTATCTCAGTTTAAGTTTGAACTTCCTTTAAATCTTATCGCGCAACATCCGGCCAAATCCCGGGATGAAAGTCGGTTGATGGTGGTTCATCGGGAGACGGGGAAGATTGAGCATAAGATTTTTAGGGATATTACCGAGTATTTTGACCCCCAGGATGTGCTGGTGGTGAACAATACAAAAGTGTTTCCTGCAAGACTCTATGGACGCAAGGAGAAGACCGGTGCCAAGATCGAAGTTTTTCTGCTCCGTGAACTTAATAAGTCCAATCGCCTTTGGGATGTGATCGTTGACCCGGCCCGAAAGATTCGCGTAGGCAACAAGCTCTATTTTGGAGACAATGATGAGTTGGTGGCCGAGGTAATCGACAATACGACCTCCAGGGGGAGAACGATCCGTTTTCTCTTTGATGGTACAGACAACGATTTTAAAGGAATGCTGGATTTACTGGGCGAAACCCCTTTGCCGAAGTACATCAAGCGCAAACCCGATGCCGAAGATAAGG
The DNA here is from genome assembly GCA_964646775.1 of uncultured Chitinophagaceae bacterium. Classification (GTDB taxonomy): domain Bacteria; phylum Bacteroidota; class Bacteroidia; order Chitinophagales; family Chitinophagaceae; genus CAYPQN01. The sequence continues at coordinate 7,526 of CAZYEZ010000079.1, forward strand.
AGCGTTATCAGACCGTATATGCCAAGTACGAAGGAGCCGTTGCGGCGCCAACTGCGGGCCTGCATTTCAGCAGGGAGCTCATCAAGCGTCTGGAAATCTCCGGGGTCCATTTTGCCGAGATTACCCTGCATACTGGACTTGGAACTTTTCGGCCCATCGAAGTAGAGGACCTCTCCAAGCATAAAATGGATGCAGAATATTTTCGCGTCGACGATTTTGCGACCCAGACGGTGAACCGGGCGAAAGAAGAAGGCCGCCGTGTTTGCAGCGTAGGGACCACCACCATGCGGGGCTTGGAAAGCACCGTAACGGCCCGCGGATTGCTGAAGCCGGCGGAGGGCTGGACCAACTTGTTTATCCATCCTCCTCATCATTTCTATATCGCCGATTCACTGATCACCAATTTCCATCTTCCCAAGACCTCGTTGATGATTATGGTTTGTGCCTTTGCGGGCTACGAGCTGGCCATGGAAGCCTATCAGGTGGCGATTAAAGAAAAGTATCGATTCTTTAGTTACGGAGATGCCATGCTGGTCATCTAATCCGGAGCCGATACCGCCCCGGCGGGATTCGCCGGGGGAGCTAAGCCAAAATCCCTATATTTGTCGCCAAACACCGAGGACGCCTTTCCAGGAATTCGTACCAGATGGGCGCGCGGCGTTAAAAGGAGTTAGAATGATTCAGCTTCAGAGAATTTATGCGTAATCGAATTGAATCCCGAATAAAGCAGAGTATAGCGCTGAAGCAACAGGTTCTGGCGGACACCGCAATCCTGGATACCATGGAAGAGCTCATGGAGACCATGGTGGAGCGACTTAGGCAGGGAAATAAGATCTTGTTTTGCGGAAACGGAGGCAGCGCCGCCGATGCGCAGCATCTGGCCGCCGAGTTCAGCGGTCGATTCTATCAGGATAGAGCCCCCCTTCCTGCAGAGGCCTTACACGTAAACAGCTCCTACCTGACGGCCGTAGCCAATGATTACGGCTATGATCAGGTATACAGCCGGCTGGTCCGGGGAATGGGGAGAAAAGGAGACCTGCTGGTAGGTCTGAGCACATCGGGCCATTCGCTCAACGTAATTCGGGCCATGGAACAGGCTAAAGATCAAGGGCTGGGCGTGCTGGCCATGACCGGTCAGGGAGGAGGGAAGATGAAGGACCTTGCCGACTGGCTTTTAGCCGTACCCAGCAAGGATACGCCGAGGATTCAGGAAGTGCATATGCTCTTGGGGCATATCCTCTGCGAAGGGGTGGAGCATCGTTTGTTTAGCGAGGGAGGGAAACATGAAAATTAATAAGGAAATATATCCAGATAAATCCTGGGCCCTGTTCTTGGACCGGGATGGGGTAATCAACGAGGAGTTACTTGGCTCCTACGTGACCCGCTGGGAGGAATTTCGGTTTTGTGAGGGAAGCCTCGAATCGATGAAGGGTTTTGCCGAGCGCTTTGGATGGGTACTGATCGTGACCAATCAGCGCGGTGTGGCCAAGAAGATTATGAGTTTGGAAGATCTCTGGGATATTCATGATCGGATGTGCCGGGAGATCCATCGCGTCGGGGGGCGCATTGATAAGATCTATTCTTGTACGGCCTTGCTGGATTCGGACAGGAACCGAAAGCCCAATCCAGGCATGGGACTTCAGGCGGCCGAAGATTTTGATAAGATAGACCTGAAGAAATCGGTCATGGTCGGCAATAGTCGTTCCGATTTGGAGTTTGGAAGGCGACTTGGCATGTATACGGTTTTTATTACGAGTAAACATGCTGCCGAGGATATGCCAGGCGAATTATTTGACGCGCACTACCCTTCCCTTCAGGATTTTGCCCGCAGCCTTCTTGCAAAAGAAATGGCCTGAGGCGGGCATTTTTTTTCTCGGTTCCAGAATCCCTGGCGAATAGCTTGGAAAAGAAAAAAATATCCTTTACCTTTGCAGTCCTTTTTAATATGGCAAAACAGTCTTTGATCAAACAGGATGGAGTTATCCTGGAAGCCTTGTCTAATGCAATGTTCCGGGTAAGACTCGAGAATGGGCACGAGATTTTGGCGACCATTTCGGGGAAAATGCGCATGCACTACATCCGAATCCTTCCTGGAGATAAGGTAGGGGTTGAAATGAGCCCCTATGACCTAAGCCGGGGAAGGATCATTTACAGGTACAAATAATTGAGTAAACAAGCATATCATGAAAGTAAGAGCGGCCATCAAAAAACGTAGCGCGGACTGTATTATCGTTCGCCGCAAGGGTAGGTTGTATGTAATTAACAAGAAAAACCCGCGTTTCAAGCAAAGACAAGGGTAATTGTCCTAATTTTGAATCATTATAAAACAGAATAGTATACATGGCTCGTATAGCTGGTATTGACCTTCCGAAGAACAAGCGCGGGGAAATTGCCCTCACTTACATTTATGGTATTGGCCGCAGCACGGCGCAATACATTTTAACCAAGTCCGAAATTGATTGGGACAAGAAGCCTCTGGATTGGAATGACGATGAGCAGACCGCCATTCGGAACATCATCGCCTCCGAGTTTAAAGTGGAGGGGCAGCTTCGTTCTGAAGTTCAGATGAATATCAAACGCTTGATGGACATCGCTTGTTACCGTGGACTTAGGCATCGGAAAGGTCTTCCGCTCCGGGGTCAGCGCACTCGTACCAACAGTCGTACCCGGAAAGGGAAGCGCAGAACCGTGGCAGGAAAGAAAAAAGCACCCAAGAAGTAATCAGGTTGTATGGCTGGATCCGGTGGGGGCACCGGGGAGGAAAGCAACCTACCGCCTCCGGCGGTTTTCCTATTTTGAACCCCTTTATTATCTTTTTTTATGGCAAAATCACAATCATCCAAAACGTCGGCTAAAAAGCGGAACGTCAAAGTGGATCCCCATGGGGACGCCCACATCAGTGCCACTTTTAACAACATTATTATCTCTTTGACGAATAAATCCGGCCAGGTTATTTCCTGGTCTTCGGCAGGGAAAATGGGATTCCGGGGATCCAAGAAGAATACCCCTTATGCGGCCCAAACCGCAGCCCAAGACTGTGGCAAAGCAGCTTTGGATGCCGGGCTGAAGAAGATTGATGTTTACGTCAAAGGGCCGGGGTCTGGAAGAGAAGGGGCCATTCGCGCCTTATCGAATGTAGGCCTAGAGGTTACTTCCATCAAGGATGTTACCCCGCTTCCTCATAATGGCTGTCGCCCACCAAAAAAGCGTCGCGTTTAAGGAGCGCTTCAGGCAAATCAACACCAAGTTTATCTTTTCACTTTTTATATGATACAGGCTACCTTGGATCGGATTTTTCGATTTTTAGAGGAGACGGGGCAGGGAAACAAAAATCGATAT
>CAZYEZ010000080.1:0-10661 GCA_964646775.1 uncultured Chitinophagaceae bacterium
CAGAGCGTCTGCCTTACAAGCAGAGGGTCCGCGGTTCGAATCCGTGTGCTTCCACAGAACAGGAAAGGGTTTCAGGCGATTCAAGTTTGAAACCCTTTTTCATTGGTGACCATTGGTTACCATTGGTGTCCATACATGTTCATTTGGCTCCCATGGCTTTCATGGGCTTTATCGCCTTCCATCTTCCCAAATTCCGAAGCCAAAGCGTTTAAGCTCATAGACAAAAGGAGCAGCGAATATCGGATGTCTATTGGCCGGTATATCCTCTTAGAAAATCGGGTAAACGCAGATTAATAACTGGCATATTTTATGTAATAGCTTTTCAGACGCGACCGTTTCGCCAAAAACTATTTTATGAAATCATCCCTGCTAACGATCACAGCGATCGCCTTCTTAAGCATCAGCGCTTGCAAAAAAGTCGGCCACGAACCGAGACGCGTTTATGGTCAGATGATCGGCGACAGCTCCCTCGGGCCCATCGCTCATACCTCGTTTAAACTAAGTGTATATGGCACCCTTGGCGGTCAAATCAAGAACAGTGGGGATCCCGTAGAGCGACCCTTCGTCTTTACGACCGATGCGGAAGGCCGTTTCGAAGTAGCATTTAAAGCCAAAGAAGACGCCCAATTATATATTATGCCCGTAGATCAAATGCTGGAAGACCAGGACCAGCCCACCCTATATTGGCAATCCCCGGCGAATAGGCAATGGGAGTTTAACCTAGGTCAAATCCGTATACCGGAAAAATAAAGCGCCCAGGGCGTTAAATCTGCCGCATTGATTTGCAAGGTCTATAACAATCGCTTTAGCACGTTGTAAACCACTTTAGGTTTCCCTAAAGTATAAAAATGCAGGACTTTCACCCCATGTTTGAGCAGCTCCTGGCATTGATGTAAAAGCCATTCTTCCCCCACCTGATCTCGCGCATCTGCGGTTTTTGCGGCCTGCATTTCCCGAACCAGGTCCATAGGTAATTCGACATGAAATATGCGGGGGATGATACTTAGCTGCCCCAAAGTCGTCAGCGGCTTCAGACCCGGGATGATGGGAACCCGGATATCGTGCTCCCGGCAACGCGCTAAAAAGTCGAAGAAATGCTGATTCCGAAAGAACATCTGCGTGGTGATATAATCCGCTCCAAGCTCTACTTTCCGCTTCATGTGGGCGATATCAAGATCGATATTGGGTGATTCAAAATGCTTTTCCGGATACCCGGCGATTCCAATGCAGAAATCGGTTCTCACTCCATCCATGATATCGTCTTCGAGGTACTGGCCTCGGTTCAGGTCAATGATTTGAGAAACCAGCTCATGGGCAAACTGATGGCCTTGAGGATGGGCAGTAAAAAACTTCTCATTGGCCGCCGCATCTCCCCTTAATGCCAGCACATTGTGGACACCTAGGAAGTGGAGGTCAATCAATGCATTTTCGGTTTCTTCCTTACTGAACCCACCACAAATTAAATGCGGAATTGCTTCCACCTGGTATTTATTCATAATGGCCGCACAGATGCCAACAGTTCCAGGTCGCTTTCGAATCTCTACCCGCTCAAAGCTTCCATCCGGCCTCCGCTTGTATACTTGCTCGGCGCGATGATAGGTTACATTGACAAAAGCAGGCTTAAACTCCATCAGGGGATCCAGCGTCTCAAAAATGGAATCGATCCCTTTCCCTTTAGCCGGCGGCAGTATTTCTAAGGATATAACCGGCTCCTTGGCTTCTCTAATACAATCGACAACTTTCATAGGATGCTGCAAAAATAGAGAAAGCAAGTTGATCTAAAAGCCTACACGTTTTTTGGTCGGCGGATTCAGAGGTTCTTAAACATCAAAAAACTCGAACTCGATATCTCGGGGCATAAAATGAACGCCTTTAAAGTCCGTGATACCGCGAAACTGGTGTTTGACATGGGGCGGTATCATGTGGGCATCCCCTGGATTCAACTTCTTGTCCTCTCCGCCAATATGCAGGATACATTCGCCTTCGTGAATGAATATGATCGACTCCACGTTCGCGGAATGTTTGGGCAGCTTTTTATCTTTCTGTCCACCCATTTCTTTGGCCTCCAATTGCTTTCCGGCGCATAAGATTCGCACCCTTGGCTTTACTGTTTCCATCATTTATACATTTTTTCGCCGCTTCGGCACCTATACAAATTTATCTAAAATTTCCCCCAACTGCATTTCAATCCACGGTTGAAACCCTTGGATACCTTGGGTCATTACTCAGGGGTTCCCATCGACTTGATCAAAAGCTCAAGGCGGTCGCCCCAAAACTTTCAAGGGCGAACAGGGCACGTTTTGCTTATCTTTGCATGAATTATCGTATTGGCAGAAAGCATCCATTTTGAAAGGTCCTGAAAAAATCGAAGCGGTTCAGCTCGTCAAAAAGTATCGAAACCGAACCGTTGTTGACCACGTCTCCTTCGAGGTCAACCAAGGGGAAATTGTCGGCCTTTTGGGTCCAAACGGTGCGGGCAAGACCACCTCTTTTTACCTGGTGGTCGGACTGGTCCAACCCGATGAGGGAGAGGTTTTCCTTTCAGGTAAAGAAATTACGGACCTGCCGATGTACAAAAGGGCTCAAATGGGCATTGGCTACCTACCCCAAGAAGCCTCGGTGTTTCGAAAGCTTTCCGTCGAAGATAATATTCGGGCTGTTCTAGAGATGACCAAACTTCCAGCCAAAGAGCAGAAAGAAAAGCTGGAGTCCTTATTGGAAGAGTTTCGGTTAACCCATGTGCGCAAAAGCCCGGGCGATGTACTCAGTGGCGGAGAACGAAGGCGCACGGAAATTGCCCGCGCTTTGGCCGTCGACCCCAAATTTATCCTCCTTGACGAACCTTTTGCCGGCATTGACCCCATTGCGGTAGAAGACATTCAGGCCATCGTTGCCCGGCTAAAGTTCAAAAATATTGGGATTCTAATTACCGATCATAATGTTCAGGAAACACTTTCGATCACAGATAGAGCCTATCTTCTCTTTGAAGGCAATATTCTAAAAGCGGGAACCGCCGAGGATTTAGCCGGAGATGAGCAGGTTCGGAAAGTGTATCTTGGCCAGAATTTTGTATTAAAAAGGAAGGATTTTTTACATATGAAGTAGGCAAATCCAAACATGTTTTAATACTTTGCGCTATTAATCTTTGAGCGAATGAGCATTATTAGTCCTGCATTGAAGGGATTCATGAAACTAAGGCAAAGTGCCATCGACAACTTCAAACTCAATCCGGTCGACACACAGCGTCAGGTATTCAATGACCTTTTGGGTTCTGCCCAGTTTACCCATTTCGGAAAAAAGTATGGATTCGAAAAAATGGACAGCTTGGCTGACTTTGTTTCTGCCGTTCCCATCCACGAATACGAATCCTTATATCCCTATATTCAGCGCGTTCTTGAAGGAGAGCATAACGTATTGTGGCCCTCTCCCATTAACTGGTTTGCCAAGTCCAGCGGCACCTCCAATGACAAAAGTAAGTTCATTCCTATTAGCAAGGAAAGCCTCGATGAAAATCACTACAAGGCTGGGAAAGATGTACTCGCCTTATACCTTCAGAATGTTCCCGAATCAAAATTCATGAACGGCAAATGCCTGGTCATCGGAGGGAGTCATCAGATTAACCAGATGAATGCCGACTCTTTTTATGGCGATCTATCTGCGGTGATGCTGCAGAATATGCCCAGCTACGCGCAGCTGGTGCGAACCCCAGATCTCTCGATTGCACTGATGGACGAGTGGGAGGAAAAGATCGAGCGGATGGCCCAGTCGACCATTCATGAAAATGTCACTTATATTGCCGGGGTTCCCACCTGGACGATTGTCCTTATAAAACGGATTCTGGAGATTTCCGGAGCCTCCAACATCCTCGATGTATGGCCCAATCTGGAGCTATATGTTCATGGAGGGGTGAGCTTTACCCCCTATCGATCTCAGTTCGCCCAGTTTATTCCGGGTGATCATATGCACTATATGGAAACGTATAATGCCTCAGAAGGGTTTTTTGCCGCCCAGGATCAGCTCAATCAGGAAGGAATGCTTCTGCTGCTTAACCATGGCATTTTCTATGAGTTCCTGCCGCTGGACCAGCTGGGGTCTTCCAATCCCCAAACGGTAGATATAAAGGGGGTAGAGCTTAATAAGCAGTACGCTTTGATCATCAGCAGCAATGGTGGATTATGGCGATATATGATCGGAGATACCATTCAGTTCACTTCGCTTTATCCGTTCCGTATCAAAGTAACGGGAAGGGTTCGCCATTTCATCAACGCCTTTGGCGAAGAAGTCATCGTGGAAAATGCGGACCAAGCCATCGAAACCGCCTGCGCGCAAACGGGGGCCCTGGTTAAGGACTACTCCGCAGCGCCCATTTACATGACCGGCGAATCGAATGGCGCCCATGAATGGATTATTGAATTCGATCGGCTTCCCGTTCCTTTGGAACAGTTCGCTCAGGCCCTCGATCAAGCCTTGCAATCGATCAATTCGGATTATGAGGCGAAGCGCTACAAGGACATAGCATTGAGGTTTCCCAAAGTGCATCAGATGCCCCGGGGCGGATTTAATAAGTGGCTCAAAACCCAAGGCAAACTCGGAGGTCAACACAAAGTGCCCCGGCTAAGTAACGACCGCAGGTTCATAGAAAAAATGCTCCCTTTCGTTCAGAGTTCCTCCCAGGAAAGATCGTAGCCTCTCCGGTTATCTATGGTCGGAGACCACCTGTTTCCTCCTGCGGGCTGATAAATCGCTGGTTCAACTCGTCGATATAAGCCAGGATTTCCTTCCTCCCGTGAAACTTCGTGGCGCTGGAAACAAAAGACCTTGGCAAAAACTCCCATTCCTCTTCCAAGGCCTGTAAAAACCTTTTGACATTTTGATGGGTCACCCTTTGCTTGTTTTTGTCGGCTTTGGTAAAGATCAGGGAAAAGGGAATCTCCGCTTCCCCAAGCTGAGCCAGAAAGTCCAGGTCCAATCGCTGGGGATCCAGGCGGCTGTCGATGAGAACAAATACGGAAATCAGGTTGGGCCTCTCCTCCAAATAGGTCCAGATCATTTTCCGCCATTCCTTGCGTTGGGCTTGGGACACTTTGGCATAACCATAGCCGGGAAGGTCAACCAGATACCAGGACTGGTTAATAAGAAAATGATTGATCATCTGCGTTTTCCCCGGTGAGGACGAAGTTTTTGCAAGACGGGACTGACGAGTGAGCATATTGATCAGCGAAGACTTTCCGACATTCGAGCGGCCGATAAAAGCATACTCCGGCTTATCCGGAGGGGGGCAAAACGCCAGCGTAGGGCTGCTGACCAAATATTTGGCAGAATAGATTTCCATTGGCCTGCTTAATGTACTTTTGTGAAAATGGAAGAAAAACGAACAACCTCCTCATTGGTGGTTCCTGATCAGGGTTCAAAATTAAGCAAGAAATCGCAGGTGACCGATATGTTTGACCGGATTGCGGGCAAATACGATTTCCTGAATCATTTTCTCTCCCTGGGCATCGATAAGACCTGGAGAAAACGGGCCATCAAGGAGTTGGCTAAAGCTCAGCCCAATAACCTGCTGGATATTGCCACCGGAACCGCAGACCTGGCCATTGGAGCCAGTGAAGTGAAGGGACTCCATGAAATTGTTGGCATCGACATTTCCGAGGGGATGCTGGAACTGGGTCGAAAAAAGATTGAACAGCGTGGACTGGCCGACCGAATTCGACTTGAAAAAGCGGATGGAGAGCAAATCCCTTACCCAAACGACCATTTTGATGCCGTATCCTGCGCTTATGGCGTCCGAAATTTTGAGCATTTGGAGGCGGGGATTCAAGAGATGCATCGAGTCCTCAAACCCGGCGGGCTTCTGGTCATTCTGGAATTCTCCCAACCCCGCGCTTTCCCTATAAAACAAGGCTATGCCTTCTACTTCAAGTATATGCTGCCGGCCATCGGCCGCCTATTCTCCCGGCATCAATCTGCCTACTCCTACCTGCCCGCCTCCGTGGCCGCATTCCCTCAGGGGAAAGCGTTCTGTGACCGACTCCGCCAGGGGGGATTTCGGGAGCCTAGAGCCTTGAGTCTAAGTTTTGGCGTCACGCATTTGTACCTGGCCCGAAAATAGATTTTCTCCTACGGTGGCTTAGCGCTCATAAATTCTAGTCATCATCCCCCGTATTTTTGTTAACTTTTCCCCCTCGTAGAGTCGTATCGCAAAATCAAACTGAGCCTCCATGTCCTTCAAAAACTGGTTTTTATGCCTCATTTTCCTTTTGGCCTGCTTTGGGCGCTCGGAGGCCCAGACGAGGATCATCAACATGCCTGAGCATGACAATAAAGCCTACTATTTCGGCATCACTTTCGGACTCAACTTTGCGACCTATAAAATAAAGTACTCCCCTTCTTTTACAGAAACCGACACTTTTACGCGCATTCAGCCTCTGTATAACCCAGGATTTAACCTGGGGCTCATGGGCAATCTGCGCCTTAGTTCCCTTTTTGATCTACGCTTTGTTCCCAGCCTTTCTTTTGCCGAAAAGCAGCTGGTCATCAGTTCCCGAATCGGCCACCCCGCGGACAGTACGGTAAACCGCTCCATTGAAGCGATCTATATGCACCTACCTCTGCAATTAAAATTTAAAAGCGATCGAATCCACAACTTTCGGTTTTACGCCCTAGGCGGGGTGAAGCTGGACATTGATCTGGCGGCTAATTCCCGATCGCGCAGAGCCAATGAATTCCTAAAGGTAAAACCGCTTGATATGGGCTATGAGCTGGGCGTCGGGTTTGAGTTCTATTACCCCAATTTTATCTTCTCCCCGGAAATCAAACTCAGCCAGGGACTACTCAATCAGCAGTTTAAAGATCAGCGCATCCCGCTTAGCAATGCCATCGACATGCTCAGCACCCGGATGATTGTCATCTCGATCCATCTGGAAGGCTAGGACATGCACCCACCCATTTCGAAACCCGAAGGCCTTTCGAAAGCTGCGATCACTTCGATAACGTGCGATAACGTGCGATAACGTTTTGCTGCCTTTTTAAAGGGATTTTCTAGCGGGGAATCACCCGAAGTTTGGCAATCATCTCATCACTGAGATTGTCTGCATAGACGCCATAGGCATCGACCAGCACTCCTTTGATTCCATCCCGCGATCGAATCGCATAGACGATGCTGTTATCAGAGGGGTTGGAAGGCCCTTCATAGCGGTGAAACTCATCGATAATAAAATCCTCCGGATTCAACTGCAACTCTCTGGATTTACAGCGGATACAGGTGGCGGCCAGATTAAAGTCCTCGGTATACCCTCTTTCTCGAAGGCCTTGGAGAGCTTCGCTTAAAGTATCGTACTGATGCATGCGTCCCAATTTATTGAACCTTCAATTTATGCCAAAAACGGCTAAAAAAAAAGTAATTCCGGGCCGGCCTAGCGCTGGGGGAGGATGCCGAACTCCCTGAGAATGGATTGGGTGATTTCCAGTCGAATATGCGCCCAGTCCCCTGCAGGAACCGGATTCGGCAAATCAAAATTCATCGCAAAGAAATAAGGATACATCCGAACATCGCTTTTGTTCATGGAGTTTTCATGCTCCTTCATATAAACCATTTTTTCGGCAAAGCCGACCACCCAAATAATCTGCTTTTCAGGCAACTGCCCCCAGCCCGTTTTATAGTATAGGCGATACTCATGGGTGTCTTCCTGAACCATCATGCTCTTGACAATGCGCTGGCTTCGATCCGAAAAGGGGAGTTGCGAGAAATATAATCGCTTGACCAAACCCAGTTGCTCATCGGCAGAGATCTTTAATGTATCATTGAGCCAGAACTGATCTATGGGGCCGCCCATCCGCTTGTTCCCATAATTGGCCGTGTCGAGGTAGTGCTGCATATAATCTGGGCCAATGCGTCGAACCAGCTCCTGATAATAGGGTACGGAACTATACTGAAAAGCCTGCCTCATGGTCAAATCCTGATTCCATTCCGCGATATCCCTTTCCACCGAGTCCCATGCAATGACCATTTGTTCGTTAGGGGCAGTGACCGATTCCAGGGCCGCAAGGGATGAAAAGATCTTGAAAGTAGAGGCCGGAGACTGACCTTCGAGACAGCGATCTTTATTAAAATAATGCACGGTCTCATGGTTGTTATCCCGGAGTATAAAGCATGCTTTGAGCGGATCAATCCCATGCTCTACGAAGTATTTCTCCCAGTCCTCGTGTTCGTGAATTCGGATATCCCGACATGCTTGGACCATCAAAACAAACAGTAAGGCCATCAGGCCCATACCTTTCCGCATCAGTGATTCTATTTTAGTTGTCCCGCAAAGGTAAGTCCTTTGGATAAGGTCAGCCACTCCATATTCAAATGAATTCCTTACTCATAAATGGGGCCATTAAATGCCTATCTCCCCTCTTCTCGTCCAACCGGTTTCCTTCCCGGGATTTTCTTTTCCAATATAAAATAATTTCCCCTAACTTTGCCTCCCGTTTTGGTGCCTTCGGCCCTTCTTTTCGGAGTTGGTCCAGCGTTGCTGTCGAAGCACCAGGGATTATTGTTCATGCATCAAATTAATTATGGCAACCAAACCCATCATGCAGCATTATGAGCTGATGATCATCTTCACGCCGGTGTTGGCGGAAGACGATTTCAAGTCCGCCCAGTCTAGGTATGTGGACTTCATTAAGGACAACGGGGGAACCCTCGTTCATTCCGAGCCCTGGGGCTTACGCTCCCTGGCCTATCCCATCGCGAAAAAAACAACAGGCATCTACTGGCTCCTGCAATACCAGGCTCCCAGTGACCTGAACGCGAAGCTGGAAGTTCAAATGAACCGGGATGAAACGCTTATGCGTCATATGATTACCCGCCTCGATAAGTACGCGGTGGAATACAATGAAAGACGGCGCAACAAGCACGCAGAATTAACCCAAGCTTAATTGAAAAACATTTCTGGAAATGGCTAAACAAAATGAAATTAAATTCCTCACTTCCACGAGGGTGGAGAAGCGTCAGAAAAAATATTGCCGCTTCAAAAAGATGGGGATCAAGTATGTAGATTATAAAGACGCAGAGTTTCTCAAGAAATTTGTCAACGATCAGGGAAAAATGCTTCCCCGGCGCATTACAGGCAACTCCTTGAAATTCCAGCGTAAAGTTGCTCAAGCGGTAAAGAAAGCCCGTCAAATGGCACTTCTACCCTATGTCACTGACCTTTTAAAGTAATGTCACCATGGAAGTAATTCTGATAAAAGACGTGGATAATCTGGGCGGCGCCCACGAACTGGTAGATGTAAAGCCGGGATATGCCCGCAACTATCTGTTCCCTCAAAAAATGGCGATCGAAGCCAGCGTTTCCAATAAGAAAATGCTCGAAGAACGCCATAAGCAAAAGCAGAAGCGGGAAGAAAAGCTCCTGGCAGAAATTGCCAAGGTTACGGAGGTACTGAAAGCTTCTCCGATTCAAATTGGAGCCAAGATTGGTACCAGCGGAAAAATATTTGGATCCGTAACTTCAATTCAGCTTGCCCGGGCCATCCGGGAGCAGAAAGGTTATGAAATCGATCGCCGCCGGATCACGATTCTTGACGATGTGAAGGAAGTCGGAACGCATAAGGCCCAAATCGATTTCGGCAAGGACAGAATCCTCGAATTAGACTTCGAAGTCGTCGAAGAATAATTCACGCGGTCGTTCCCGCTCCTTAGAAAGACTTGAAGGGCTGACCATTCATATACCGGAATGTCAGCCCTTTTTTCATGCACCCAGTCAAAAGCGAATCAAAAACCCTTTCACTTCAGTTAAAAGACCGGGTCTTTTGCCGGTACGCAGGGTTCTGAAAACTTGTTTGTAACTTTGCTTCCCTTATGCTCATCGAAGTATTAAAATCCAAGATTCATAGGGTTCGCGTGACCGAGGCCAACCTTCACTACATTGGCAGCATAACCCTAGACGAGGCCTTGATGGAAGCCGCCGAGCTCATCGAGGGTCAAAAGGTTCAGGTTCTGAATATCGATAATGGGTCACGCCTGGAAACCTATGTAATACGTGGAACGCGGGGTTCCGGCATGGTATGCCTGAACGGACCCGCTGCCCGGCAAGTGAGCGTAGGCGACACGGTCATCATCATCGCCTATGCCAGCATGGAACTGGAAGAAGCAAGACAGTATAAGCCGGTGGTAATATTCCCTAAGGAAGACAACAGCCTATAGCCTATGGCCAGCGCGCTAAAAAGGAGGACGCTGATCAACCTGGTTCAATACCTGTTTTTTCTGGGATTGGGGATTTGGATTATTTATCGCATGTTCTATCTGATGAGTCCTGGCGATCGCCAGGATATGGTAGACTCAATTCGTCAGACGCGTCTGACTTATCTGATACCGATCCTGATCGCGGGATTTCTGTCTCATTTTTTTCGCGCTGCCCGATGGAACCTTTTGCTTCGCCCGCTGGATATTCATCCTCGGCTGACCAATACAACCCTGGCCGTTCTTATTGGCTACTTGGTCAATCTAATTCTGCCCCGGATGGGAGAAATCGCCAAGTGTACGGTCCTGGCCCGGTATGAGCGGGTCCCCGCCGATAAAATGGTGGGCACCATCGTTGCAGAGCGAGCTTTCGACCTGGTATCCCTTTTGTTTATCTGCCTCCTCGCCCTGGCATTGCAAGCAGCCGTCATCG
>CAZYEZ010000081.1:0-10634 GCA_964646775.1 uncultured Chitinophagaceae bacterium
TTGGTATTTTGGTCGCTAGTCCTAGGGTGAATAGGGTGAAGCGGCTTGGAAACTTCTCATGGAACTAGAATAATCCGTTTACCAATGCATCGATCCGACGGATGACCTCCGCGAGGTCTTGGGGCTGATCTACGAAATTGAGCTCGTCGATATCGATGACCAATAATGCACCTTGGTTATAACGACCAAACCAGTCGTTATAAAATCCATTAAGGCGTTTCAGGTAATCGAGACGAAGGTCTTCTTCGTATTCTCGGCCCCTTTTTTGGATCTGGTCTACCAAGGCCGGTACCGAGGCGCGCAGATAAATCAGCAGGTCGGGCGGATGAATCAGCGGATCCAAGGTCTCAAAAAGGGAACGGTAATTCTCAAAGTCCCGATTGCTCATCACGCCCATCTCATGAAGATTGGGCGCGAAGATGTAGGCGTCTTCGTAAATGGTGCGGTCTTGGATAATGGTTTTCTCTCCTTTCCTTATGGCCATTAATTGTTGAAGACGGGTGTGGAGGAAGTAAATTTGAATGTTGAATGACCAGCGATGCATATCCCGATAAAAATCTACGAGATAGGGATTATGATCAATGGCTTCGAACTGGGGCGTCCATCCATAATGGTCGGCCAAGATTCGGGTTAAGGTCGTTTTTCCGGAGCCAATATTTCCGGCGATGGCGACATGTTGGGGAGATTTGCTGGCCATAGTCGAAAAAGATTATGGATGGGAGGTGCCGCGATAATCAATCCCCATTCGCTGCCTTACTTCAGCAATGGTTTTGGAAGCGCTTTCTCTGGCTTTCTCGGCACCCGTTTGCAGTACTTTGCGCAAATAGGTCGTGTCTTTTTGCAGGGCCTCTGCTTTTTGGCGGATCGGGCGGATAAACGCTACCATATCGGCGGCGAGCTGTTTTTTCAGATCACCGTAGCGGATCGTACACTGACGGTATTCGTTTTCGAATCGCCGAACGGTTTCTTCATCCGAGACCAGCCGGAGCAACAGGAAGAGGTTTTCAACTTCCGTAGACATGGTATCGTTTTCTTTCTGGGGCCCAGCATCTGTCGCGGCCCTCATGATTTTCTTCTCAATCGTGGCATCGTCGTCGGCAAGATATAGGGTGGCTTGTCCGTGTTCGGACTTGCTCATTTTCCCTTTCCCGTCCAAAGAGGGGACTTTGACCAGAGCTTGCTCGAAATTAAACGGGTAAGGGCTGGGGAACAGGTCTCCGTACCTTCGGTTGAATCTTTGGGCAAAGTTTCGGGTCATTTCAACGTGCTGCTCCTGATCTTTTCCAACCGGCACTTTCGTCGCCTTATGGATAAGTATGTCGGCAGACATGAGCACCGGATAGGTGAGCAGGCCGGCGTTGACATTGTCGGGCTGGCTACGCACTTTGTCTTTAAAGGTGGGTACCTTTTCCAGTTCCCCTTTATAAGCCAACATATTTAGGAGCAGGTAGAGCTCGGGAATTTCGGGGATATCGCTTTGCGCATACAGCGCTACTTTTTCCGGATCCAGTCCCGATGCAATGTTTTCGGCCAGCACGCGATAGACGTGAGCGCGCAGTTCTTTGGGATCGGGATGGGTGGTAAGGGCATGGTAATCGGCCACAAAAAAGTAGCAGGGATAGTCCTGCTGCATTTTCACATAGTTGCGCATGGCCCCGAAATAGTTCCCTAAATGCAAAAAACCGGTAGAACGAATTCCACTGACAACGATTTCCCTATTCATAGGGTCGCAATATACGAAAACTAGCCGCCGAGGGGGCGGGACCTGATGAAAAGAGAAAGAAAATTGGATCATCGGCAAAACGATGGGCATGGACGATGCATGGGCTGAAATGGAATGGGTTTGGATAAGCTTTTGCGGTCCCGAAATATTTTTTTAGGTTTGTCTAATATTTGAGGAATCCTCATGGAGAACGACAAGTCGCTCAGTGAAGTTCATGGATCGGTCGACCCGATGAAAAGGAAGGGGAAATGGCGCCGCATTGCGGCCTTTCTCGGTCCCGCCTATCTCGTAAGTGTCGGCTATATGGATCCTGGGAACTGGGCGACGGATCTGGCGGGCGGCAGTCAATTTGGCTACCAGCTACTCTGGGTGCTGGTGATGAGTAATTTGATGGCTTTGCTGCTACAGTCGCTCAGCGCCCGGCTTGGGATCGTCCGCCAGTTGGATCTGGCGCAATGCAATCGGGAGACCTATCCGCGGTGGCTGAACTTTATCTTATATATACTGGCGGAACTGGCCATTGCCGCCTGCGACCTAGCCGAGGTACTTGGAATGGCCATTGGCCTCTACCTACTCTTTGATATTCCGCTCATGTGGGGGGTGTTGATCACTTTTGTCGACACGATACTGCTGCTTTATCTTCATAAACTGGGGATTCGGAAAATGGAAGCATTCATCATAGCGCTGATTGCCATTATCGGCGGATGCTTTCTGGTTGAAATGTTCATGGTGAAGCACGATGTGACGGAAATGGCCAAGGGGCTGGTCCCCCAGATCCCAAATTCGGCGGCCCTCTACATCGCCATTGGGATTATTGGAGCCACCGTAATGCCGCATAACCTCTACCTGCACTCCGCCCTGGTTCAGACGCGAAAAATAGAACGAAAAGAGAAGGCGATCCGCAAAGCGATCAAGTATAATACCCTAGACTCTGCCGTTGCCCTTAATCTCGCCCTTTTTGTCAACGCGGCCATTTTGATTCTTGCTGCCGGTGCTTTTTATCGCTCGGGTCTACATCATGTCGCTTCTTTGCAAGATGCCCACCAGCTGCTTGAAGGGGTCCTCGGCAACCGTTGGGCGCCTTATCTTTTTGCCATCGCCCTGATTGCAGCCGGCCAGAGCTCGACGATTACCGGTACCCTGGCCGGGCAAATTGTTATGGAGGGTTACCTCCGCCTTCGTATCAACCCATGGATGCGTCGGCTTTTGACGCGCCTCATCGCCATCGTTCCGGCGGTATTAACGATATGGTTCTTTGGAGAAGCGATGGTCGATGATCTGCTGATCTTCTCCCAGGTCCTGCTGAGCATGCAGCTTGCTTTTGCCGTGATCCCACTCATTCATTTTGTGAGCGATAAAAAGACCATGGGAAAATTTGCCATCCGCCCGGCCGTAGCCGCTCTGGCCTGGCTGATTGCTGCGGTAATCGTCGTGCTGAACCTGAACCTGGTCTATGAGTTTGCCATGGAATGGTATCACCAGTTTCCCTCCTTATGGGTTCGGCTGACCATTGGGCTGGGTTGTCTTGGCCTGGTCCTCCTTTTGGTACTCACGACGGTTTATCCTTTGATCGGAAGAGGCAGGTCTAAGGACCTGGGTATCCATAGGGAGGTTTCGACCGATTGGAAAGCAGTCTTTGAAAAGCGGCAGGCCTATCGTAAATGGGCTTTGGCCCTTGATTACAGCGATGGAGACGCTTCGGTCATTGCCCATGCGCTTCAATGGGGTGGACGGGAATCCGAGTATGTGTTGATTCATGTCGTAGAAAGTGCCACGGCCCGGGTTCTGGATGAGCAGGCCCAAGATCATGAGACCCATTATGACCAGCAAAAAATGGATGAGTACGTCGCCGAGCTAAGGAAAAGGGGGTATCGCGTGAAAGGGGTACTGGGTTATGCGAACCGTACCGAGGAAATCACGCGTATCCTTCGGCAGGAAGGCAGCGAAGTTCTTATTTTGGCCAGTCACGGACATAAACAGGTTTTGGATTGGATCTTGGGGGAAACCATTGATAAGCTCAGGCATAAACTGGAGATACCCATTTTTATTCTGCCCGACTAGGGCAGAAGGTATGGAGGGAATGGATTAACTTCGCCAAGCCATGTTTTGGTGGCAAAATGCGAGCATATGGGTTTATTCAACAAGATTTTCAATCGTAGGAAAGAAGCGCAGAAGCCCGAAGAAATTCAGGAGGCGCTGGACGGCGGACTTCAAAAAACCAAACAGAGTTTTTTTTCGAAGCTCAGCAAGGCCATTGCAGGGAAGGATAAGGTAGATGAAGAGATACTTGATGAACTCGAGTCGGCGCTGATCAGTGCAGACGTGGGCGTGGAAACCACCATTGCCATTATTCGGAATATCGAAGCAAGGGTAGCCCGCGATAAGTTCGTCAACACCCGGGAGCTTCAGGAGATTCTTCGCCAGGAAATGGCGGCCATGCTGGCCGATGCGCCGAGTTCGGCAGGTCATCCCTTTGAGCTCCCGGAGGATAAAAAGCCTTATGTTGTTTTAGTCGTCGGCGTCAATGGCGTGGGAAAGACGACGACGATCGGGAAACTGGCCAGTCAGTATCGCCGCCAGGGATATGAAGTCTTGCTGGGAGCGGCAGACACGTTTCGGGCGGCGGCCGTCGATCAGTTGAAGATCTGGAGTGAACGTACGGAAGTTCCCATCGTTTTTAAGGAGATGGGAGCCGATCCCGGCAGCGTCGCTTTTGAGACCGTTCAAACCGCCATGGCCCAGCAAAAAGATCTGGTACTCATTGACACGGCCGGAAGGTTGCATAATAAAGGACACCTGATGGAAGAACTTTCAAAAATCCGCCGGGTGATCCAGAAAAAAATGCCGGATGCGCCCCATGAGGTTTTGCTGGTGCTCGATGGGAGCACGGGCCAGAATGCCCTGGAGCAGGCCAAGCAGTTTACGGCGGCCACGGAAGTGACATCGCTGGCGATCACGAAACTGGATGGGACGGCAAAAGGAGGGATTGTCCTGGCCATTGCCCATCAGTTCAAGATCCCCGTGAAGTATATTGGCGTGGGGGAGAAGGTTGACGATTTGCAGGTTTTTGATAAGCATCGATTTGTGGATACATTATTTAGGCTGGATGCCTAGCTTTCGATGCGTAACAGTCACCCAAGGAACACACCTATGGATAGAAAGTCCTGGCAAATACATGTGGTTCAAGGTCCGAACCTGAACCTTTTGGAGGAGCGCGACCCCTACCATTATGGGGGACAGCCCATGGGTCCATTTCTGGACGCCTTGGTGGCGGATTTTCCCCAGGTCGAATTCCGATTTTTTCAGTCGAATATTGAGGGGGAACTCATCGATTATATCCAGGGCATTCGCAAGGAAGCCGACGGCCTCATTCTCAATGCGGGGGGATACGCCCATACCAGCGTGGCCCTGGGAGATTGTCTGGCCCTTCTGAGCTTTCCCGTCATTGAAGTGCATCTCTCCCATGTATACGCCCGGGAAGCTTTTCGCCGCGAATCACCACTGGCGCCGCATGTTCTGGGCTCTATTTCTGGATTAGGCCTTTTAGGGTATCGATGGGCCGTTCATCATTTGCTTTCCCTATTCGGACGCTGACCCCTTAGGAATTCGGAGGCGGACATTCGCCGCCTTCCTTCCCATTGCAGTTCTAGGATCTCCAGCCAGTGATCCTGGGCGGCAAAACGCAGGCCCGATTTTGGATCGGCTTCGAAATCGCCCGGATTGACTTTCCCCTGGTGGGCCTCGCCGACCCGGGCTTTAAACAGGCGCAAGGTTTTGTCCTGCCAATAGGTGAAGGCGCCGGGAATGGGACTTAAACCGCGTATTTGGTGGTGGATGCGCATGGCGGGCTGATTCCAGTCAATTTTTCGGTCTTCAAGGAATATTTTGGCTGCGGTTTTTTGAGGGTCCGGATCTCCTTGAGGACGGGGCTGAAGCCTGCCCGCCGCCAACCCTTCCAGGGTCTCAAGCAGCAATTCCCCACCCAAAGGGCCCATTTTTTGATAAAGGCTCCCAAAATCATCTTCGGGATCGATGGCCACTCGTTTTTGAACTAAGATGGCCCCGGTATCGATTTCATGCTGGAGCTGGAAGCTCGTTAATCCGGTTTCGGTTTCCCCGGCCATGATGGCCCGCTGGATCGGTGCCGCCCCCCGGTAGTTGGGCAGGAGAGATCCATGAATATTGATGGTGCCCATCGGCGGCCAAGACCAGACTTCTTTGGGCAACATTCGAAACGCCACGACCACCCCCAGATCCGGGTTCTGCGTTTTTAGCCAGTGGAGAAAGGCAGGGTCTTTGAGATTCTTGGGCTGTTGAATCGGCAGGTTTGCTTCGATGGCATACTGCTTGACCGGGGAGGCTTGAATCTTTCGGCCCCGGCCGGCTTCTTTATCGGGCGCGGTGACGACCGCAAGAATATTATACCCTGCCTTTACCATGGCATCCAGGGACCATACGGCAAAATCAGGGGTTCCATAGAAGATGATACGTAGAGATTGGGGGTCTTTCATGGCGCAAAGATAAGCCATGGAGTCGCGGAGACCTTGTCCGGGTAAAAAAATGCTGCCCGCCTTTGGGTTGTTCAATCCGTCGCTACCCTTTAGCTTTGTAGGGCAGGCGGAATGGGCTGAGGGCCCGTTCGGCACCGCTGTAATGAGCCTAATCCCGCTCGATAAACCAGACCTATGCGGCCAGAAAAACCTTACGCAGCAGATGGGGAAGAAGAAGATCAATTGATTTGGACCCAGTTTCAGGATCCTGAAACGCGGGATGCGGCCTTTACCCATCTGGTTGCCAAGTACCAGGAAAGATTGTACTGGCAGGTCCGCCGTATGGTCGTGGAGCATGATGACACCCATGATATATTGCAGGAGATTTTCATCAAAGTTTGGCGGAACCTGGATAAGTTTAAGGGTCAGTCCAGCCTGTTCACTTGGTTATACCGCATTGCGACGAACGAGACCTTAACATGGTTAGATCGCAGGAAGCGCCGAGCGACGATGAGCATGGATGCCGAGGAGGCCGGTTTTTTTCAGCAGCGACTCCGGGCTCAAAAAGGTTTTGACGCCAAGAAGCTGGAATGGAAACTTCAGGAAGCCATCGCCATGCTGCCAGAAAAGCAGCGCTTGGTTTTTCAACTAAGATATTATGATGAGATGCCTTACGACCAAATGGCAGAAATTCTGGATACCTCCGCGGGGTCTCTGAAGGCATCTTACCATCATGCAGCGCGGAAGATCGAGGATTACTTCCGGAATACGGATTTTTTTGAGACTTCCTGATTTGAAATAAATCCCCATTCCATGGATTAAACTTCTGGCAAGATCCCGGGTCTAAATGATAACTTTACGAAAGGTGCAACCAAAATGAAACAAGTCGACCCCATCTACGAAGAGCTCCAAGGCATGGGCTCATTTCTAGCGGCCTGCCCTCGGGTCATGCCCTTGGAATGCCCGAAAGGGTATTTTGCTTCTTTGCCTGGGACAGTCCTAAAAGAAGTCAAAGAAGCCTCGATTGGGGGCATACCGGTGATTTCCATGCCGCCCCTAAGGGTGCCCGATGGCTATTTTGAGGGGTTGCCCGTTTCCATGCTGGATAAGGCCCGTCGGGCCGAGGCTCCCTTAGAGCTCCCGTTTGAAACGGCGCCTGCCGGTTATTTCGAATCCTTGCCCCAGCAGTTATTGGATCGAGCGAAAGCAAGGGATCAGGAAGAGGGATGGAAACGATCCCATCCATGGCCGCCTTCGCAAAAGAGGATAAATGTTCCTGCCTGGTCTTGGTCGATCGCGGCCTCCTTGGTCTTCCTATTAAGCCTGGGATGGTTCACCTGGACCCAGTCCGGTTCGGATGGACAGGTCCCGATCGCCGTTCGCTCCGGGGAGCATTGGGCCACTTATGCCCTGGAATCCTGGGATGACGCCGATACCGAATGGCTGATGGATGAGTGGAAGCAATCGGCAGGGGGTGATTTTGAAGCCTTGATCGAGGACTTGGACCCTTCGGCCGTAGCTGCCTACTTGGCGGAAATGGAGGAGGAAGGGGAGGAAAGAGTATGGGCCGACTTGTAAGGCCAAGCGAAGACCGATAAGAACAGAAAGACTAGAAAGATTAGAAAGACTCGAAAGATTATAAAATGCAAGGGAAACGATCAATCATGGGAACTGTTTTAAGCCACCAAAGTTTGGGACGCCTTCTGAATGCAGGGGTTCTTCTCCTGCTGTTCCTGGCTTTCATTACGGACTCGGCCCGGGCTCAGTCGGGAGGACAGGATGCTCAGATCATGGCCATTAAATCCGGTTTTCTTTCCGAGCGCATGAAACTTGATCCCAGCGAAGGGAAAGCATTTTGGCCGCTTTATTATCAGTACGAAGCGGAAAAACGAGCACTTCGCTCTGAATTCAAGAGCAAGTTCCCCGAGGACCTGACTCGTTTATCGGAAGAAGAATCCCTGGCCTTCGTAAACGCCCGCCTTGAATACGAGCAACAGCGGCTGGAGATCAAGAAAAAATATCGGTCCCAGTTTCTGACCAAGATTTCTGCTTGGCAGCTGGCGCAATTATATGAGGGAGAGCGAGACTTTCGTCGGCTATTGATTCGGCGACTGCGGTCTTCTCATCGCCCGAACTCCCGCTAATAGCTGCGGTTTTATTGAAACCGAGCGGTGGGCCTTCCAATATCGTGATAATACAGAAAGGTCCATCCTTCCCGCTTGCCTTGCTCCTTATATTGTTCGCGCAGCATTTGGGCTTTTTTGCCGTCAAAATCGTATTTGGCTACGTATTTCACCAGCATCTGTTTGTGTTGCGGGGCTTCATCGCCGCCAAAAAAATAAAGCTGGCCATCGACTTCAATGAGAAATACAATGTGTTGGGGGCTGTGGGCTCCGGAATGAAAAAACTGAATGCCTGGGCCCGCCCAGCCGGAACTTCCCTCTAGCCGCTGCAGCTGAGCGGGAGGAATGAAATCCTCCCAGGGATGCGATACATACGATTCCCCTTTGTCCAAAAGGGCTTGTTCCAGCTCTGGACCGTAGATGCAATATTGGGCCCTGGGGAAGCTGGGCTGTAGCTGTCCGGATGCATCCCGGAAAACCAGTCCGCCTGCATGGTCTTTATGGAGATGAGATACCAGGACGCGGGTGACCTCCTCAGGTCGGAAGCCTTGATCTTCGATGCACTGGTGGATTTGCAGCTTCCCATTCGGCAAAGAGAACCCCAGGCCGGCATCAAGGAGCAGTAAATCTGTTTTGGTCTGGATTAAAAATGGTTGGATTTCGACAAGAAGGGAGCCTCGTACCCGGTCTTCCAGTCGGTCATTCTCTGGATCAAAGGGTTTGAAGACCTTGTCGGCCGCGACCGTAAAGCTTCCTTCGGAAAGCGGAAATACATGTGCCATATTTGCAAAACTAACGAATCATCACTTGCCGATCTGCATCGAGTCGAACTAGAATAAAGATCATAACGCTAAAGGAAAGCAGGGAAGACCCTCCGTAGCTTAGGAAGGGGAGGGTGATCCCAATGACGGGCATCAGTCCAATGGTCATCGATATATTAATCAGGAAGTGGAAGAAAAGGACGGAGGCAACACAATAGGCATAGATGCGGCTGAAAGCCGATCGCTGACGGTCTGCCAGGAAGGTGATGCGGAGCATGAGCGCCAGGTAAATTAGGACGAGGATTGTACTGCCCACAAATCCAAACTGTTCTCCGACCGCACAAAAAATGAAGTCTGTATTCTGCTCCGGAACAAAGGAGTTTTTGGTTGAAGTCCCATTTAGAAACCCTTTGCCCCAAAGTCCCCCGGAGCCGATGGCAATTTTGGATTGACGGACGTTATAGTCTGAAATATTCCCTGCAACCCGCTTTCCGGCGGCATTGGTTCGCTGATAAGCCTCTGGTAAGTCCTGACCTAAGGTAGAATAGATCCTTTCCACTTGATGGCGCTGAAGCACGTGTTCGAAGGCATAGGGCACCAACAACTGAGAAAAGAGTATGCAAACGGCCCAGCTGCCGATCAAAACCAGTTTCGCACTTGGACTCCGAAGGAAGGACTTGCGTCCTAGGAGCGCGATAAGAACAATGAGTAAGGTGATGATCCAGAAAAGCAGCTGCCTTTCGATGAGGAGCGTGGCCATGGTCAGGATAATGGATGCAATGCCCACGACGATTATGCTGGTAGGTAGGCCTTCGCGATAGAGCACCAGAAAAAATGAAAGATAGACCAGCGCCAGTCCTGTTTCTTTTTGAAGGACGATCAGGGCTGCGGGAACGAGGGCAAAAAGAATGCCGATGAGTCGATGACGAAAGCTTCGAAAGTCGGTCTCTGGAGAGGAAAGGAATTTGGCAATGGCCAGTGCGGTAAAGGTTTTGCAAACCTCACCGGGCTGAAACCGGATGAAGCCGACTCCCAGCCATGACTGAGATCCTTTCACATCGGTTCCTAAAAATATAGTGAGAATCAGCAGCATCAGGCCGATCGCATAGGAGAGGTAAGCGACCGAAGAGAAGAATTTGGTATTGGTTAATAGAATCAACAATCCGACAAAAAGAGAAATACCCAGCCAAAGGGCCTGGCGCATATGACTCTTGTGCATGAGAAAATAACTGCTGTCTGTGCTGCGATACTCCACAGAGAAAATGGTCGCCAGCCCAATAAAAACCAGGACGAAATAGAGGAGCAGCGTGATCCCGTCTAGCCGACTTATCCAAGATTTATTTTTCTGACTCATTGCGATTCCCTTTGGTTCATATAGGTTTTTTGCATCCACTGCCAGATGCGCATGGAGTCCTGAATCGCCTGAAGGCTGTCTTGTTCCCGGATTCTTGCCTGTTTTAGCTCCCAGCGTTCAAGATCCTTGGCTCTTTGAGCCGAATCGATGACCTGAACGTACTGATTAATTAAATAAGCGTTG
>CAZYEZ010000082.1:0-10615 GCA_964646775.1 uncultured Chitinophagaceae bacterium
AAACTGTCCCCCTTGCCTGATTAAAAACATTAGTGGTTAAAAGCCTAAGTCAGTACTGATATTAAAGGAAAGAAGGGAAATTAAGCAACCCCTAAATAAGAAGTAGGCCAGATTTCAATTGAAAAGTATACCACTTAGCATTCACTGGGTGGCGTAATTGGCGACGTTTCACCCTCGATTAGCACCCAGGCTATGGATAAGCTTTGATATATTGTATTCTGCGGGTATGAATCGTCTGTTTCGGCTCTCGGATTCTGTTCTGTGCGTCGTTTCATCTTCCTAAGCGTGCTTATTTCAACTGAAAACTGTACCAGTGGCTACCCCCACCAGCCTCTGCTTCCCGTTCTTGCCCGCTCTTGCTGCTTTTGAGTTCTCGTGCCGGCCGCGCACAAAGGCCACGCCGAACCCTACAGCATCCGACATGGGGAACGTTCATCGCTGAATTATGACTGAAAATCCAAGAAACTCAAGTCATCAAAAACTTGCCTGAAATAATTACGCGGGCACCAGAATCCTAGCATCGCCCGCGTAAATCTCCTCCAAACATGCCTTAAGATTTGCATGTTGATTTAACCCATATTGGAGGCCTTCATCCGTTTGGTGTTTAATCCTTTAATGCTTGACAAAAGGATGGACGTGCAATCCAGCTTCATCTCTAATATGTAAAAAGTAGAGTCCTGGGTTTAGAGCGCTAACATCTACACGACCCGCTTTTCTGTTCCATAAGCTTTGATGTTTCTGGCCGTTTACCGAATAAATCTCAATGGCCATGGGAGAAATCGAGCGGTTTCCGGAAATAGTCAGCTGATGGGTTACGGGGTTTGGGTAAACCTTCCAATGGGATTCAGAGGTCTTCAACTCATCTATATCCATGGCGATGCTTAAAAGTCGGAACGGGCCGCCCTTGGTGGAGGCAAAGTACATTCCAAAGGCAGGGCCTTGGCTGTTGGCAGCAGGCACCCAGAATCCCGAACTTATTAAGATGCCTAATTCGCCATCATAGTTTTGCTTGGCGAACTCCGCGTTAAACTTCATGATTTCAATGGTGCCGTCATCGCTGGTAAGGGTGAAAATGCGATCGGTGGGCGTCATCGTCTGAGGCAAAGAGTATCCGCCGAATGCCATAGAATTATAAATCACATCCTTGCCTTCTCGCAGATCCATGGTAATCGGAAAATCCGTGGTTCCATGATGGACATGAAAGCGCACCGAACCAGGCGTGCCTAACTCCTCATTCATTCTGATCATGTTAAACTGGAATGGTGGCCTGGGCGCGTATCCGGTGCTCGATTCAATGCCATTGGTTATGCCCACGTATATGCCCGCTGAGTCCAGTATAACCTGCACCGAATGGAATGTGTCCTGGACAGATTGGCTGTTTGCGGGCGCAAATCCCAGTGTCGTCGATTGAGTAGACACTACATCTAGAAACGGTGATGCATATCGGAATGCAAGGTCGTCTAGAATTTTCTCCCCATCCATGTAAACGTCCATGGTGTCGATCTTCTGATCGGCCGTATTTTGCATGAATTGCAGGCGGGCATAATTCTCCGGATCAATCGGTTGAAGTTCCATGAGCGGACCACCTTGGTTAGACACGGCCATGAGGGCAAAGGCGTGTCCATTCTGATTCGAGCTAGGGTCGACAAACCCAGAGCTCAGGACCACTGCCGTGCGGCCAGGCCATGCCCAATTGGCCAACGAAAGCTGATAGGTTCCGTGGACAATTCGTCCGGTTTCATCGGTGCGACGAAGGGTCGTGTCCGCGAGCGGGAAGGTGAGGTAGGGAGAATAGTCTCCCATTTCCGCGGATTTGACCAAGGTCTTAACTCCGGAACGCAAGTCTACGGTACCCTCATCCGTGGAGCCCTGAAGGAAGAAAAGATCGATGGAATTCGGGTCGCTATGCGGCTGTTCACGCCGCTGGTTAATGACCTGAAGATTGAGGGGAACGAATGGTTGATACCCTACACCGCTCACGGTTCCGTTTAAGTGAATGATAATCGTGTCGTGTGGTTGCAAGGTGAGTGTGACGTTGACAAGCGTGTCGGTGACTTGGTGACTATTCTCCGGGCCGACGCCAAAATTGATAGTCTGGCCTGCCGGAATATCACTAAAGGGCGTCGCTTCCCGAAAGGGTAAATTATCAAACCATTGATTGCCGTCTATCCATAGGTCTACATTATTTAGTGTGCCATCTGGAGAATTGTGAATGAATTGAACGCGGGCGGTAGGCTGAGCCGTCACGAAAAGTGGGAAGCTTAAAGCCAGAAGTACACTGAGGCAAATTCGCGATTTCATAAGAAAAAGTCTTAGGTGTGATAAGGGTTATGATGAGCATGGCCATGGGAGCTTTTAACTCGCCATGTTTAAATTTCTTTAACGCATAAATTTATACAAAGCTTTTCATCCCACCAAGATTACCCGGACCGGTCGATTTGTTTTCCGGCCTAATGTATTATTTTAGGTCCTGAGGCCTATCTCTTATCTGTTTCTACCTATGCGTATCAGGATTTTTTTAGTGTTTTTGCTTGCTTCGTTTTTTGGCATGCCTCCTGGGGCGATTGCCCGGCAGGGGGATGCTCCCTATGAACGCCTCCCGAAAACGATGCGGGGGCATTTTGTTGACCTTGAGCTTTGGTTTGAGGGTCAGGCAGATCGGACTTCACCCGTCATCTTGGAGTTTAAGCAAGGAGTGGAGCTTTCGTCAGATAACTTGAAGTCTTTGATCCCCGGGCATATAGGTCAAATTATAGCACCCGTATTTGTGGAGGTTAAGCTCGCCAAGGAGGTGCAGATGGAGGAACTGCGTCTTGCAGGCGTAAAGAAAGTTTATACCTTAGCCCCCAGCGATAAAATGGAATCTTCCCTATGGGAAATTAGAGCGCAGAAGGAGGAGGTTGAGGTGGTGGTCCAAACTTGGGATCGCCTGGATGGCTTTCAGAAGGCCCAAAGGTTTGCCGCCTATGATCTGATAGATGAAGGACCTTCTTTAGCCGAATGGAATATATATCGGCTTCGATTACGGCCAGCTCAGCTCCTCGATCTGGCCTCTTTACCCTGGGTACGGCATATATCCTGGGCAGCCATGGATCAAACGCAAAATTTTATGGCCCGGGGAGCCCAAAACAGCGCTCCTTTCACAGTGAACGCCAGGGACGGAAGGACGGAAGGCTTGCATGGGGAAGGCGTCACCCTAGGCATTGGGGATAATGCCTCTGGCGTTCATCATATCGATTTAAAAGATCGGGTGGTCGATTTTATACCCTTTTCCTCCACCAATCACGGGGTTCATATATCAGGGATTGCCGCGGGGGCCGGGATTCTGGACCGGAAAGGCCAGGGCATGGCTCGGGAAGCGCAGGTGCTTAATCTCTATTATTCCTCTGTTTGGACTCGAACGCCCTACCTAAGGGATGCTTATGGGATGAGCATTACGAATAATTCCTATGCGGCTAGAGTCAAAGACTGCGAATATGCAGGGACTTACGATCTCTATGCACAGACCCTGGATCATATGGCTTTGAGCTACCCCGATGTGCTTCATGTTTTTGCTGCCGGTAATGATGGAAATGAGACTTGCGATCCATACCCCAAAGGGTTTGCGACCCTGGTGGGTGGATATCAGCCAGCGAAGAATGCTTTAGTCGTCACCAGTACCGACCATGGCTTCTATCATGCCTGGGATGCATCCATGGGGCCCGTGAAGGACGGTCGGATAAAACCGGAGATAACCGCCGTGGGTAGGGAAGTCTATTCAACGATCGCCGTAGACTCTTATATGGTCTCGGGGGGGACGAGTATGGCCAGCCCGCAGGTGGCGGGTGCGGCCGCCATTCTCACGGAGGCCTATCGAAAAAAGGAAGGGACAGGCCATCCATCCAGCGCCTTGCTGAAGGCCTTGCTGATGAATGGAGCCCGAGATTTGGGGCGCAAAGGTCCAGACTACGAATTTGGATTCGGATTTCTCAATTTGGGAAGATCGCTGGCGATGATCGAAGCCGGCTCCTATGAATTCGGAAGGGTAGGCTGGGCCGAGACCCGTACTCATCAGGTGGAAGTGCCACCAGGGACGGCTCAACTCAAAGTTATGCTTTACTGGCACGACCAGCCTGCCACCCCGAAATCGCTCCGGAATTTGGTTCAGGATCTAGATCTCGAAGTGATGGCTCCGGATCAGTCGATTCACCTGCCGCTGATTCTTGATCCCAGCCCAGAAGGGGTTTGGGAGGAAGCCAAGCCTGGAAAAGACCGTCGAAATAATGCCGAACAAGTAGTGATCGACCATCCGGCTCCGGGGACCTATACGCTGAAGGTTCATGGGTTTGGATTGCCGGAAGGTGATCAGCCCTATGTACTGGCCTATGATCCCATCCCATCGCAGATTTCTCTGCGATTTCCCGTGGATAACCAGGCCATGCTCTCTGGCGATTCGATCATGATCTACTGGGAGTCCTATGGGTCCGAGGCGCCTTTTGATCTGGAATTTTCGGACGATGACGGGGGATCCTGGACCGTTTTAGCCCAGGGCTTAAATCCGGAAAATCGGGGATTTCTATGGCATATTCCAAATCTTTCCACCTACCGCGGAAAGCTGAGGATTCGGCAGGGCCCGGATCGTGTTTCTGAAGTTCAAGGACTGATGATTCATGATCCAGTAAGGCTCGAACTGGCAGATGTTCAATGCCCAGGGTCGCTGCTGCTCCAGATCGACTCGATCGCTGATGCCCAGGATTATCAGCTATGGATCAAAGAAGACCATTGGATTGACTTCCAGGAAAGGAAGGTTGAGATATGGAACGGGAAAATCCTGGTCCGCGGCTTGGAGGCCGACCAGTACTATTATGTTCAGCTTCGCCCCGTGTTTCCGGGACAGAAGTGGGGATACCCCAGCAATACGCTGAAATCCAAGCCCGACCAGGGCCATTGCCGAGATGCTGCCTGGAAAGGTGACCTGGCCATTTCCGCCATTGACACCCTGCCGATCCGGCGCCACGGAACCTCCATCGACCTTGATCAGATGCCTAACCTCGCCGTACAGGTTCAGAATCGATCTCCGGATACCCTAACCCAGTTCAGGCTTGATTTTTCCCATGGAGCCATACCTTATATCCATTACCAGACGGTCTTGTTACCGGGGGAGAAGATATGGGTGGCTTATCCCATCTCCGAATCGCTCATATTTGGGGAGCATCTATTTTCCATAGAACTGCAGCCCCTGCATGGTTCAGACCCATTTCCCCTGGATAATCATCGGGAGTTCCCCTTCCTTTATGCTTCCAATCCGCCTCTTGAGGCCGATTTGGAAGAGGGTTTTGAATCGTGGACGGACGAGGAGCTCAGATCCACGCGTTTTGGTATGGGCCCCGATGCGCGCTGGGATTTTCTCCCTAAAGGGGATACGGGCCGGCTGCGCACCTCCGTGCTTGGGGATCTTGGCATTGAAGGCAAAAAAAGCCTTAGCCTGGATGCCTGGAAGCCCGTCGAGGAGCAGGAGAACCGCCTCGTTGGGACCTTCAATCTCTCCAATTATCGCATCGACCAGCATGAACTGCGCATCGAATTCGACTTTTTGCTCCATGGAGGATCTAAATTTCCGCAAGATAATGGGTTATGGATTCGGGGTTCAGATCGGGATCCATGGAAGCCGGCCATGGATTTCCCATGGGATCATACCGGTGCGGTTCTTAACTCCGGGACTTTGTCCTTAAACGACTTATTGGAAGGCCAGTCTTTTTCTTCCAGTTTTCAGCTAATGTTCGTCCAAAAGGATAGCTCTCTGATTGCGGAGAACCATTTTGGAACGGGTCTGAGCATAGATAACTGGAAGCTATTTGAGGTTTTTGATGACCTGCACCTGCTTTCGATATCCTCACCCCAGCCATTTTACTGTGGAACAAAACAGCCCGTCCCGGTAATCGTTCAGCTGCATAATGGCGTCTATAATGATCTCCACAACATTCGACTCTTTTATCAGCTCAATGATGACCCACCGATAGAGGAAATGCTTTCATTTCTGGGAGCCAAGCAGACCATGGACTTCTCCTTTGATAAACCGGTTCTATTGAAGCCCGGAGAGAACCGTCTTCGCGTTTGGTCGGCCATGGAAACGGATTCCTACCCAGGAAACGACAGCTTGGAAATGCCGCAGATTTTTAATCAACCCCTGATTCAGCATTACCCCTATTTTCAAGGCTTTGAGGCCGATGGAGGCAGCTGGTATGCAGGCGGTAGAAATCGGTCTTGGCAATGGGGTCCGCCCCAGTCTCCTCGTCTCCGCCAAGCTTTCGAAGGGAAGCATGTATGGAAGACGGGCATTCAAGGCTATTACCATCATGACGAACGGTCTTATTTATACAGCCCTTGCTTTGATTTGAGTTCGCTTAGCCATCCTTATCTGCAGTTTTATATGATTCAGGACCTCGAAAACTGTGAAATGGTATTTTGTGATGGGGCCTATATGGAGTACCGGTTGGACGCTGGACCTTGGGAGCGGTTGGGATCTTACGGGGAGGGGGAGAACTGGTATTCAGACTCGCTGTATCAAGTCTGGAACCAGGAGGATCAGCTGAACTGGACGAGGACAGGAATCCCTCTTCCAAAGGGAGGCGTTATGCAGCTGCGATTTGCTTTGGAAACCGATCCGGCATTCCAAAAAGAGGGCATCGCCATCGATGCCGTCGAGGTGATGGAGTCTCCGCTACATCAGGATGGTCGCATTTCGGTATATCCGAACCCCGTCACTCAGGGCGCGTTCCGCTTGGAATGGGGGTCGCAGCGAAATCAAGATCTGCATATCATCCTTCGAGATTTGGCCGGGCGTAAGGTTTTCGAGCGGCAGATTCCCAGCCGCGAGGGACGGAACCGACAACTCATTCAGACTTCGCAATTTGCCCCCGGTTTGTATTTGCTTCATTTGGAGATCGGCGACTACCGCGGCAGCCACAAACTCATCTATCTCTAGCGGCAGCCCTTAGCTTATACTTCGGCCAGTTCCCGAACCGCAGGTTCTACCGATTCGGGCATCTCCTCCTTGCGCCTATTGCGCGTCGGTGGCACCTGCTTCGCCTTCGCAGTCCGGGATCCCGATTGGGGCTTTCTTTTCTGCTTTTTTTGACGGCCCCACCAGATCAAAGTCCCGGTAACGGGAAGCGAAGCAATCGTCAGACTTGCCAAGAATGCGAGTATTTTTCCCGGAAGTCCGCCGATGGCCCCAATATGGACGTCATAGTTCATGCGCACCCATTTTTGGCTGGCGGAGAGTTCATGGAACCGACCCCAGATATGGGATACGGGCACCAGGCTCATATCCGCTGGATCGTAGTAGCGATAGTCAATCTTCCAATAAGTAGATGGGTCTGGGTTAAAGTTGACCCCAATGGCCATCCCCTCTTCATGGGGGGTATGGATTTCCCATTGACCACCTTCAGGGACTTCTGAACCTAGGGTATAGAATAGATGGTCGATGGGTTCCATGCCATGGGCCAAAAGCGCTCCCGATTCCTTACCCAACTTGGCGGAAGGCGCCATGGGTTCTTCGTAGTCTTGCCAGGTTGACCCGGTTAGGGCCTTGTAGTACCCCTCACGGAACCAATCATAACCATAGTAGAGTCCTGTGACAATAAAAATCAGGGCGATCCAGCAAACGTAGAATCCGCCCACGGCATGAAGGTCAAAGTTGGTGCGTTTCCAGCTGGCTTTCCATTTGATTTTGAAGCGCTGCCCTTTTCGGGATCGCTTTCTTGGCCACCAAAGTACAATGCCGGAGATAACCATAAAGGCAAATACCAGCGTGATGGCCGAGACGAGGGGTTTTCCAATATTTGGCGGCAGCCAAAGATTGAAATGACCATCGAGTATAAAGGGAAAAAATCCTTTGGTCTCGTCTACGACCCCTAATACGGAACCATCGTAAGGGTTGAGGTATACTTGATCATAATAATAGGGCTCCTCAGAATAGAAGATTACCCTGGCCGAACGCCCCGGCTCATCATAGAGCACGGCGTGAGGTTCTTTACCGGGGAGTACCGCCTGGGCTCGGTCGCGGAGCTGCGAGGGAGGTAGGGGGTCGAGGCTGGGCTGAAACGGGGTGAAGCGAAATTCCTGACTTAGGTCTTTGATCTCTCGCTCAAAGGCATAGAAACAGCCGGTAATTGCAATGAGGAACACCCCCAGTCCGGAAATGAGCCCGATCAGGAGGTGTGCCTTTCTTATGGTTTTCTTTATATTCATCTAGAATCGATAAGCAATGGTCATGCGATAATTACGGGGAGGCTCGGACTGCCAGCTATAGGCTTGGAAGGAGGGGTAGTAGGAACCGCTGTACAGGTATTGATCCAAGAGATTGGAGACCTGAAATTGGACGCGTACCTGTTGTCCTTCCCAGAATAAACCGGCATCAACCCGGGTATAATCTTCCAGTTCTTTCTGGCCATTCGGTGCGGGATTCCAGTAGGTCGCCCGGCCGCCAAGGTAAGTGAAGCCACCGGAAAGACCCCATCCGCGCAACAGACCTTGTTGTACTCTATAGGTACCCCAGAGGTTGGCCGTATGACGAGCGAATCCAGGAACCAAATCCCCTTCGCGAAGGCCTACCACATCGGGGGCCAGTTTCAGAACCCGCGATTCGGTGAACGCATAGTTGGCGACGAGCTGGAATCCAGGGAAGATTTGACCTTTGATATCGAATTCGATACCGGTGGCTAGTTTTTGTCCCAGTTCGATGCTCAGCCCTAAGCTTGGATTGCTCAAGGGGTCGGCCACAATCTCATTGTTTTTTAGGGTCCGGTAGGCCGCCAGCGTCGTCGACCATCGGCCGCCCAACCAATCCTTTTTGAGTCCAATTTCATAGTTATCCCCCGTAACAGGACGAGCGAGGTCTCCGTTTCTCAATCTGCCCGTTTGAGGAATGAAAGCTTGGTCAAATAGACCGTAAACGGAAGTGTTCCGATCCAAGGAGATGCTCATTCCTACCCGAGGGGTGAAGCGCTGTGCTTCGTCCGCAGGGGCACCATAGATGGACTGACTTAGGTCCGTATATCGCCCCGCAAGGGTAAGGCGAACGCGGCGATCGAAGAACTGGAGTTCGTCCTGCAAGTAAAGGCTGGAATAAGACTGGTCGATGAGTCCAAAGGCCATTTGAGCCCGCTGGGCCAAGGGGGTTTCCCGATCAAAGCTTGGGTATCCATTCGCCGGAATTCCCAAGTCTGGATTTTTGGGATCAAAGGGAGAGCCAGGCAGGTCCAAATCATGGCTTTGGCCCCAATCCGCGATATAGTGCTTGTTGGCCATGTCCAGGCCCCCAAGAATGCGATGGCCTATGGATCCTGTTTGGACATCTCCTTGAATAAAAGCCTGCCCCATCGTCATGGTACTAAAGGCATCCCAAACTCCCACACTGCGGATCATCGTTCCATCTGGGTTAACCGCGCTGGGCCACATGGAGCTTCCCGTTTGATTATAAATAAATCTAGAGGCTTGTCCGGTTAAGGTCCATCCTTGGCCGAGCTGATGTTCGATGTTCAGGTAAAAGCTATGGTCATCGATGTTTGTCGCCGGAAGGCCGCCGGGTAATGAGGTGAAATCTACAGGTAGGGTGGCAAAGCCGGCGGGTGCAAAAACATAGTAAGAGCCTACGTCGCTCATATGGGCGCGCTGATAGTTGTACTCCAGACTCATCCGGGTTTTTTCATTCCACTGATAGGAAATGACCGGGGCAATGACATAGCGATCATTGAATTCGTTGGGCCGATGGCTGCCTTTATTTTGGGCTGCCAAATTCAGGCGGTACAAAAGTTTTCCGTTTTTTGAAAGTTTTCCGTCGATATCCAGGGTGGTACGATAGAGCTGAAAGCTTCCCATGGTCATGCTGATCTCCCTGGAGGGAATCCCGGTCGGCTTCTTCGTCACCACATTATAAAGCCCCGCGGGATCGCCGCTAGAAAGCATGAATCCGGCAGGCCCCTTGACAAATTCAATGCGATCGACAAAGGACATGTCTTCGGTAAGAGGGCCCCAATAGGAGTTTACCACGTTAAATCCATTCCGAAATGCTTGGACCTGCGCGCCTCTTGCGCTTATATTGGTATAAAGATCTCCCCAATGCTCCATGCGAACCAGCCCGCTGACATTGCGCGTAATCCCGTCACTCATGGAAATCACCTGTTGATCTTTCAAGACGAGCTCATTGACAACCTGTACGTTTTGCGGAATCTGGAGCAAGGGCGTGCGTAGCTTAAGGCTTCGGGAAGGCTCCTCAGTACCGTAGCGATTCGTATTTCCGGTAACGGTTACCTCCTCCAATTTTTGGGTAGAGGGGTTTTCGAAAGGCCGGCGCTCGGTATCCTGAGCCAGACAAATCCCAGCAGAGAGCATGAGACTTAGTGTATAGAGTGATTTGTACATAGGTTTAAATTGGTGGCGCAAAGATAAAGGTGCGAGGACAACGCGGGGGCCATATTCGGAAAACTTCATTTCTATAAAAGGAAATAAATCTATTTTCCATATTTCCGAAAAAGGGAATTAACCTCCTGGGATGCTCGGTGATGCCTGCCGATTACTCGGCGCCCTAGGCCGCTGTTGTTTTGTCCGATTTCGGGCATTCTTTTGGCTATTT
>CAZYEZ010000083.1:0-7589 GCA_964646775.1 uncultured Chitinophagaceae bacterium
ACATGCGGCGCAAAGATACTGACCTCCTTTTATCTTTTTTAACAAATCGAGAGGGATCGTAAAACACAGTAAATCTTACCTTTAGGAACGAATATGAAGGGAACTTTTACAGTTTTTAATTTATTCACCATTTTGCTCTGGTCTTCCGGACTCCTTGCACAAACCATTCAGGGTCAAATCGTTGACTTGAAAACCAACGAACCCCTCGAAGATGTGGTGATTCGAAACCTGCATGAGGGGCACGCCAGCGAGACAGATGAGGAAGGCAAGTTTAAAATCCTGGCCTCAAGGGGACATCTCATTGAATTCCAGAAAGACGGATTTAAAGTCATCCGCGTGCGCCTCCCTCAGGGAAATCTCCCATCGTTTTTTAAAGTGGTTATGGACAAGGAGCCAGAGCCACTTGATTTGATCGTGGCAGGTCGGGCTCCCCATTACGAAGCAGACAGTCAGCGCTATTACACCCTATACAAAAAGGAACTGGAGTTTCCCCGAATGACGGCGGCAGAAAAAATACAGTCTCCCTTTTCTGCCATAAGCAGAAAAAATCAGCAAATTTGGGCCTTCCAAAAGGAGTTCATCTGGTTCCAGCAGCACAAATACGTGGATTATATTTTCAACGAGGAAATTATCGCTGCGGTCACCGGACTTAAAGGGGATAGCGCCTTGGCCTACATGCGGCTTTTCCGCCCCTCCTATGAAATGGTGAAGGAAATGGATGAATACACCTACTACCATTACATCAAGTCCACGGTTCAAGCCTATCGCCTTTACGGGCCCCGGGCTCGGATGAACCGTATACGCGGTACACATTAGGTCGGTAAACCGGTCTTCCGAAACATACCATCCTTCTATGGATGACTCCCCCTTTAAACTCTTTAAACTCTTTAAACAATGAAACAAGGGGTAAGGGTTTGGGAAATCCCATAATCTGGAAAAAACTGGATTTGCCTGTTCGCATCTCCCGCCTTCACCTGTTTCCATTTCCCCTGCTTATTACCATTCAGCTTGCCCGTCCGTTCCGGCCTTAGAGCAATAAGGCAGAGAGTACGTAATCGGCTAGTAAGATAAGAATGCAGCTTACCACGACCGAAGTGGTCGAAGCCCTCCCGATCTCCAGCGCGCCCCCGGAAACAAAATAGCCGAAATAAGCCGGGATGATGGAGATGATTAGGGAGAAGGTGAAAGCCTTGGTGAGTGCAAAGAAAAGGTTGTAGGCCATGAAGTCCTGCGTAAGCCCCTGCCGAAACTGCTCTTCGGTCAATACAGAGGAAAACATGCCGGCAATGTATCCGCCCCAGATGGTCGTGGCAATCGATAAAACAATCAACGCGGGGATCATGATGGAAGCTGCGATGATCTTCGGAAGAACCAGATAGGAACGGGTATTAATACCCATGATCTCTAGGGCATCAATCTGCTCACTAACCCGCATATTGCCCAGTTCGGAAGCAATCTTGGAGCCCACGACTCCAGCCAGGACGATGCAAACCACGGTGGGTGAAAGCTCGAGGATGGCTGAGTCTCGAATGATTTGGGCGATCACTGGTTTGGGGACCAGTGGAGAGACCAGTTGATAGGCGGTTTGAATGGTGAGTACGGCCCCCAGAAAAAAGGAAATCACCAGAACAATGGGCAGGGAGCGAATCCCAATGTCATAGGCTTGATCCACCAGTTCTTTCCAGTATACCTTCCCATTCTCCGGTCGGGTGAACCCACCTGAAATCATCAAGGTAATGCGCCCAATATGCTCCAGTAGCTTTTGCACCATATGCAGCAAATATAATTCAGGATAAGTAAAATCCCGGGGCAAAGGTCCCGGGATTCTGACATGCTAGGTTATAAACAATAAAATCAGGCCATCTTCTTCAACTCTTCAATCCGAGCACTATGATCGACCTCGACATGCAACTGATCTTTCTTATCCATGTCCACGAGAATGGGTGCGGCCACGAATATGGAAGAATAGGTTCCCGTAATAATTCCGATAAGCATGGCAAAGGCAAAGCCTCGCGTCACATCGCCCCCCACAATAAACAATATGAGGACCACGATGAACAGGGTAAGGGAAGTCATAATCGTCCGAGGCAGGGTATCGTTGATCGCCCGGTTGATGATGACTTTCTTCGGCTCCTTGGACCCTTTTCGGAAATACTCTCTGATCCGATCGAATACAATGATCGTATCATTGATGGAGAATCCAATAACGGTCAACAAGGCGGCGATAAAGTGCTGGTCGATTTCTAGGGCAAAAGGCACGGTGTCCTTAAAATAGGAGAACACGGCCATGGTCACCAGTACGTTAAAGATCAACGAAAGGATGGTTCCCAGCGAGTATTGCCATCTACGGAAACGCAGCAAAATATATGCTGAGATCGCAAGCAGGGAAAGAATGGTCGCCCATTTTGCTCCCTGAATCAAATCGTCAGAAATCGTCGGAAGGACGGTCTGCGAGCTCTGAATTACATCCCTTCGAAAATCTTCCAGGGACACCCCTGGAGCCAGGAAGTTTCCATCACTCAGCCCTTCATAGAGCTTTTGCTGAACCTGACCTTCCACTTCCAGCCCGGTTTCATGGATCAGATAGCCGGTGGTGATATTCAGCTGATTTTCAGCCCCGATGGTTTTCACAATGGGATATTCCCCAAAATAGGGTTCCAAATGCTCCCGAACATCTCCCACAGGATGGGCCTGGTTCAGGGCCACGGTAAAGCTTCGACCTCCGGTGAACTCCACCCCGTAATCGAATCCATGGAAGAACGAACTCAGGCCCAAAAGCGCTAGGGCTGCGGAAACCACATAGGTGGTTTTCCGGATCTTCATGAAGTCAAAGTTGGCCTTGTTGAACACAGCCCGAGATACCGGTGTAAAGTACTTGTAATGCTTACCCCAACCCAAGTACATCTCTTTGATAAGGCGAGATACCAGGATACCGCAGAAAAGCGATATGGAGATACTCAGGATTTGGGTGGTGGCAAAGCCCAGGACGGGTCCTAATCCAAAATAGAAAAGGATAATGGCGGTAATTAATTGCGTTAAGTGTCCGTCCAAAACGGGCGCCATGGAGCGCTTGTATCCATCGATGATGGATTGCTCATGCGATTTCCCTCGGGTCAGCTCTTCTTTAATCCGCTCAAAAATCAGCACGTGCGCATCCACGGCCATACCAATACCCAGGACCAGACCGGCGATCCCCGGCATGGTTAAGGTGGCATGAAGCGCGGAAAGCACACCCACCGTAAAGAGCAAATTCAGGGTGAGCGAAATATTGGCCACCCAACCGCTGGAATTATAATAAACCAGCATGAGGATAAAGATGGCCAGGAAGGACAGGATAATCGCCTTGAAACCTGCATCAATGGATTCGGCACCCAGCGTGGGTCCTACGACCTGCTCCTGAACAATGCGCGCCGGTGCCGGCAATTTACCAGACTTGAGGATATTGGCGAGGTCCGTGGCTTCCTCGACGGTGAAATTGCCGCTAATGGCTGTATTCCCGCCGGCAATCTCCCCATTCACCAGGGGGGCAGAATATACCTTATCGTCGAGGACGACCGCTACAAATTTCCCCACATTATCTCCGGTCATTTTCTTCCAGATCCTCGCTCCGGAAGCGTCCATGGACATGCTCACTTCAGGCTTCCCAGTCATGGGATTGTAATCCATCCGCGCATCGGTAACCCGATCACCTTCGAGCTTGGCGCCCCCGATTCCCGGGGCGAGCTTAAGCGCATAGATATATAGCGGCGCATTCGGATCGCGGGCATCTTTTTTGTTTTCCGCCCCATAAACGAACTTAACATTGTTCGGGAACTTGTTGCGGACCACATCCAGAGCCAGGTACTCATTAAGCTTGGCCGTATCCCGCTTCATAACCATTCCCACCACAGGACTCTGAACGACGGCTCCTTCGGGAGTTATGTTAGGATACCAAACCGAAAACAGGGGATTGTCCCTCATTTGATTATCAAGGGTGGCGGTTCCGGTATCGGCCCCTGCACCCGCGCCTAATAGCTGGGCAAGGGAAGCCGTATCCCGATCCAGTTCCGCAGCGGGCGTGGCAGCGCTGTCGGAGGTCTCGGTGGCTGCCACCTCGTCTTCCTTCCTATCGACCCCGGCTTTCGCTTTCTCCTCCTCTTCGATTCCGGAGAGGTAAGCCGCAAGGGCCTGATTTGCGGATTGCAGGGGGCCTATTATTTCCTGATTCTCAAAAGTTTCATGGAATTCCAGACGAGCCGTCGACTGAAGATAGGAGCGAACACGTTCTGGATCCGTCATTCCGGCTAACTCCACGGTAATGATTCCCCTGTTTGCGTCTAGATTGACAGAGGGTTGAGCGACCCCGAATTTGTCAATCCGGGTCAGCAGCACATTATACGTCCGATGGATGGCACCATTGGCTTCCTTGGCAATGATATCGATGACCTTGGCATTCGGCGTATTTAGGGTAATGTCATCCTGGGATGGTTTCGTAAACAGATAGGCAAGGCTGGCTCCAGGATTTTCCTGCTCAAAAGCCCGACCGAAAAGGGTCACAAAATTCTCCTGGCTATTGACCTTCAGCTGATTGGCCCTAGCGATGGCTGCATTGAGGGTTGCATCCGCTGGATTGTTAGACATGGAGCGAATGAGCTCATCCAAGCTCACTTCCAAGGTCACATTCATCCCGCCCTGAAGGTCAAGACCCAAATTGAGTTCCTGCTCCTTGGCTTCCAGGAAAGTGTACTTTTTCAATAAAGGAACATCCATGACTACCTCCCCGTTCAGGCTATCGGTAATCCGCTGGAATTGCTTTTCCACAAGCCTTTCCAATTCCTTTCCTTGGGCTTCAGGGTTTTCCATTTTGGCCCGGCGCTCGGCTTGAAACTGGGCCTTCTTCTCTACATTGTGAACGACAAAAGTAAAGGAGAGCTGATAGAGCGATATCAGAATCAACGCAACGGTAAAAAATTTTACCAGTCCTTTTAGCTGCATAAGTTATTACAGATTAATCTACTTTTCACTTCCTTGGGTCACGAACCCAAGGAAGAGCGCAAATATAGGATTTAATTAAAAAAAATGCCGATCTGGCTAAACTTTCCCAAGTTTATATTCCTTCCTCAAATTTTTAGAGTTTTCTTAATGAATGTGTTATTTTTACCTTGCCCAAACATGGAGCAATAAACTTGTAACGGAAAATGAAAAGATTATCCCTATCCCTTTTGGCTTTTTTCCTGATTCACTCGCTGAGTTTCGGTCAGGAATGTGGCTTCGATCAAAAACACCGACAAAGGATGCAGACGGATCCGGCCTATGCGGCGCAGGTTAACCTGTTCAATAGCGCACGGATGAACAACACGACCCAGACCCAACTGCCTATTCAGCCCCTGAAAACCACGAATTCAAGCGGCAGAACGGTCTACGAAATTCCCGTCGTTGTCCATGTGATGGATACGGCTGCCGTCGTTTCGGGAACCTCGGCTTACAGCCCATCCGATGCCCGGATCGAAGAAATGATTGAATATCTTTCCGATGCCTTCCAGGCCCAATATGCCGGTCACCTTCTGGAGTCCAACGGGGGGACGTTTATTCCCATTCAGTTTAAACTGGCTCAAAGAACGCCGGATTGCCAACCTACCAATGGCATCGTCCGGGTCGACGCTTCCGTGCTTCCGAACTACCTAGCAGGGGGCGTAGGTACGGGAGGTGTGCCCGATGCCACCTTGAAAGCGCTCAGCGTTTGGCCGACCACCGAATACTACAATATATGGGTAGTGAATAAAATTGACGGAGCAGATGGCTTACAGCCAGGTGTTCCATTTACCGCCGGTTACGCCTATTTTCCGTTCCCTGGTCCGAGCACCATTGATGGAACCGTGATTTTGGCCACCCAGGTTGGTCCCGGAAATTCCGTGATCACCCATGAGCTGGGGCACGCCTTCTCTCTCTACCATGTTTTCGAAGGCGATGACCTGAACCCTCCCGGTTACAGCTGTCCCCCCAGCGCGCCCAACGCCGGCGACCAATGTGCGGACACCAAGCCGATCGTTCGGTCTTTGTTTAACTGCCCGACCATCAATAACTGTGACCCCTTGCTGGATTACGCCTTTACCCAGCATAACTTCATGGACTATTCCAATTGTAAGGATCGTTTCACCCCCGATCAGCGGGATCGGGTCTGGGGGGCCTTAATGGACTACAACCTGGTGCGCTCCTCGCTGATTTCATCCTTGGGAGCTACCCCCATTGCCAGCTCTTCTTCCATGGCTTCTGCCTGTACACCGACCGCCCCCCCTTCAACGCCGACGGCCCTCGGTCCTCGCGCCGTAAGGGTTACCAAGCCAGGCGTAAGTGGGGACACCTTGATTTTCAATGCCCAGTCTGGCAGCCACGCGAGCGATGGAGCCCAGTACTTTGACCGGACCTGCTCTCACCGCCTTGAGCTGGTCGCCGGTGAAACCTACGATATGATGGTCCGCGTTGGTGGAAATGCAGAATATGTACGTGCTTATATTGACTATGATAACAGTGGGACTTTCTCCATCATGGAAGAAGTTTTCTCCCCGGCTGTTCGCTATGCCCAGGCGAACCTCATTGGTTCCTATTCCTTTACCGTACCCAGCACAGGGATCACCCTCTGTTCTCCCATCCGAATGAGAGTCATCACCAGCCCTAATAGCGTGCCGGGGCCCTGTCATAACGGGGCCTATGGGCAGGCAGAAGATTACGAGGTAATCATTCGCGGGCCCGGAAGTGGCGCTACCGTCCCTCATAGCGGCGTGCTCACGCTCAACACCCCCGACCAGGGCAACCCCTCTTGCTTGGGAACCACCAATACCATTTCCGTTAAGAATCATGGAAGCATCAATCCTGTTTCCTACGAATGGTATAGAAAATCCGCTTCAGGCACCGTCGATACCTGCATGTTGCCGGAGTGTAATCCCACCGATAGCTTCTGGACCAATAATTATTGGGAAGACCTGGATTCCGTATGGGCAAAAGTGGTTTATCCTGGCCTCTGTGGAATGGATACGACCGTGACCGATACCATCGTCATGCGCCGTCCCCTATCGGTTCCTCCCGCCGTGACCATCGGTGTTACGGGCGGAAGTCTCCCCAGTTGCCCCGATGATACCATTATCCTGAGTGTCGTATCGAATGTCAACCCCGGATCGGCCAACCCGCCTTATGAGTGGGTTAAAAACGGGGTGTCATTGGGCACGAATATGGGCGACGAGCTGAAGATTTGGAATACCTTGAGCGGAGACGATTATTACGTAGTGATGACTTCCATGGCGCCGCTTCCTTGCGCACTACCTGGACATGCGACTTCCAATACGATCTCCATTACTCATGATCAGAAAATGCCTACCGTGGATATTGCAATCACCCAGGGCACCAATCCTGGATGTCCGGGGCAAATGCTCCGCTTCGAAGTGGTTGGCCAAACTGTAGCTGGCGATAATCCCACTTATGAATGGCAGGTCAACGGCCTCCCCGTTCCAGGAGGCACATCCACGACCCTGAACACCACGTTAAACGATGGCGATAAGGTACACGTTATGATGACATCCAGCTCTGCTTGCGCCTTACTGCCGACCGTATCCTCC
>CAZYEZ010000083.1:7599-10613 GCA_964646775.1 uncultured Chitinophagaceae bacterium
ACCATTACCTATACGGAATCATTCCTGACTCCCGAGGTAAGCGTGGTGCAGACTGCCGGGAAAACGCCACTTTGCTCAGGACTGCCCGCCAGCTTTGAAGCGCTTCCCGTGAATGGTGGTACCAACCCCCTCTATCAGTGGATGGTAAACCAGACACCCGTCCCCGGAGCGAACGGTCTCACATTCACCAGTTCAACGCTGGCAAACAATGATGAGCTTCAGGTGATCATGATATCCAACGACCCCTGCGTGCTTTCGCCCGCGGACACTTCGGATCCAATCGTGATTACGACCCAGCCTAGCTTCAACCCCTCGGTGTCCATCGCCTTGGTGGAAGGCGACAACCCGGGCTGCCTGGATTCCATGGTGAAGCTCCAGGCTACCGTGAACGACTTTGGCTCTAATCCCCTGATTACATGGCATGTGAATGGATTTGGCTCGATATTCACAGGGCCAGATTTCGAATCCAGCGCCATGCAGGACGGAGATGTTGTGACCGTCCGGGTGACGGCGACCGATGCCGGATGCTACCTCCCGGATACCGTGTTTTCCAATTCGATCGTCATGATTCGGAGCCTAACGCCTGAGCCGCCAGTCATTTCCCTAATAGGCAACATGCTTTACACGGACAAGCCTGGCTCGTATACCTGGTTTGGACCAGGTGGAAAGCTTACCGGATCCACCATCGGTGAATATCATCCCGGAGAGCTGGGTACTTATTGGGCAAAAGCGGAAAACAATGGCTGTTTCTCGCCGGAGTCCAACCGCATCCGGATCACTCTGCTTGACATCCAGAAAATCAACCTGTCCTCCATGCGCCTATTCCCGAACCCAACAAAGGGTCTGGTGACGCTTCAATGGGGCCAGCGACTGGACGCCGAGGTTACGGTTTCCTCTTTAGTGGGACAGACATTGTTGCAATTCAAAGTGGAAGGAGCCAAGGAGAAAACCCTGGATCTCGGAACCCTTGCCAACGGTACTTACTTATTGACCGTTCAAGAAGCCAATGGCGCAACAGCGACCCATCGGGTCACCTTAAACCGATAAGCTGCCATACCTAGGTAAACCTGGAAAATCGATCCTCTTCCCATCGCGGGAAGAGGATTTTTTTATGGATGAATCAGGCCGAATACCGGCCCGATGAAAAAACCGATTGACTTAAATATTTTGCTGCGAATGTTGGTCGCCAAAACTAAATCAGCGTAAATAAGCCTGCTGTCCCCTCGAAATAGGAGCTCTGGTGCGAACCATCCAATGCCTAAGGTAAAACCCTATTCGGTGACGTAGATCCGCTT
Source organism: uncultured Chitinophagaceae bacterium (assembly GCA_964646775.1). Lineage (GTDB taxonomy): Bacteria > Bacteroidota > Bacteroidia > Chitinophagales > Chitinophagaceae > CAYPQN01. Next base: position 8,895 of record CAZYEZ010000083.1, read on the forward strand.
CACCCGAGGAGAGATGCCTGTCATAAGCTCATAAGGAATCTGGCCTGCCTGCCTTGCCAAATCGGTTAAGGGCTGCTGGGGACCAAAAAGAATCACTTCCTGCCCCTCCTCCACACGATCAAGGCCGGTGAGGTCAACCATACACATGTCCATACAAACCTCGCCCACGGTAGGCACCGCCTTTCCCTGAATCCATACCTGACCCCGACCATTACCAAGGCTCCTCGGGAATCCATCGGCATAGCCAATGCTTATCACACCAATGGTGGCATCTCTTTCGAGCTTTCCCCGGAGTCCATAACCCACGCGCTGACCCGAGTTCAGATGACGGATCTGAGCGATGGTTGTCCTTAAGGTGGCAATCGGTATCAGCGGTTGCCCTGGATGAGGCGCGTTCCCGATCCCATAAAGCCCTAAGCCAACCCGAACCATATCATAATGCAAATCCGGGTGCCTGCCGATCGCCGCGGAATTGGCGAGATGGCAAATCGGTCTATAGCCTAAGTCCTCTATAATTTTCTGCCTCATCCGATCAAATCGCTGGGCCTGTTCCCGAGTAAAGGCGTCGGCCATGGGATCTTCGCTGGCGGCAAGATGACTGAAGATGGAGGCTACTTTAAGCTCTTTGCTCGCCTTAAGCCGCTGGATCAGATCGTCAAGATCTTCTTCTTCAAACCCCAGGCGATGCATGCCGGTATCAAGCTTGATATGAACCGGGAAGGCGCTGGCGTCCAGATTTCTGGCCATAGCCTGAAACTGATCGAGAGAAAGCAAGGAGTACAGTTCTGGTTCAAGGTTCCAGGCGATCATCCGATCATAGGACATGAGATCGGCGCTCATTACCATGATGGGAAGGCGGATTCCGCCTCTTCGAAGTGCAATCCCTTCTTCCGTATAGGCAACGGCCAGATATTGTACCCCACCCTGCTCCAGCAAATGGGCAATTTCATAGCTGCCGCTCCCATACGAAAATGCCTTGACCATGGCCATGATCTTGGTTTCATTCCCGACCGAGGTCTGGAAAGCTTTGAGATTATGAGCCAGTGCTTGCAGGTTGATCGAGAGAACGGTCTGATGAATCTTCTGCTCAAGCACCCGTTCGATTTTTTCGAATTGGAAGGGTCTGGCCCCTTTGATCAGGATTGCCTCCTGCTCAAAGCGAATCAGGTGCACCTGTTTCAAAAAAGCTTCGGTGGAATCAAAAAACAAGGTTTTCAGCCCGCCCTGTTTCTGAAAAAGATCCTGGTGTCTTCCCAAAGCGGGTCCAATCCCGATAAGCCGGTCAATCCCTCGCTGGCGGATCTGCTCGGCTACCTCTTCATACAGCTCCCGGTCTGATCGGGCAATCTGATGCATATCCGAAAGGATAACGGTAAACCGCTCATGCTGGGATTGCTGAACCAACAAATCCAGGGCAATCCGAAGAGAGGTTAAATCAGAGTTATAGCTATCGTTGATCAGGGTAGAATCCTGAATTCCTTTCCTTAGCTCCAGGCGCATCGATACCGAACTCAGCTTTGCCATACCCGCAGCAATCTGATCGGCTGGTCGGCCGATAAGCAGTAAATAAGCCCAGCAATGGATGGCATTCTCCACCGAAGCGGTGTCGGTAAAGGGAATCTCAATGGCGATCTCCTCGTCCTGATAAATCGCCTCGATCCTTGTGCCTTGAGGCTGGGGATTAAGCTGGGTGATCCGCAGGCGAGCTTCCGTTTTATG
>CAZYEZ010000084.1:0-8435 GCA_964646775.1 uncultured Chitinophagaceae bacterium
TTATGAAGGGTTATGAACTGGGTTAGGCTTTCTTCAATCATGTTTTCTACCTGGCCATGACCTCGATGAGCGCTTAAAAAAGGTACAAATTGGGCAAGGTAGCGATTTGGGAAGGGGGACGCATATAATTGCCGAACGATTTCCTCTATGGACAGGGGGAACATTCGATAAAAGGACGCTTGGAGCTCTGGATCGAACCTCCCGTAGGCCATGTGTTGGAGTATTTGTTTGCCCAAATGGTTGCCGCTGCCTTCATCTCCAGCGATGTAGCCTAAAGAAATGTAGGAGGGAGTGAGCATCTGGCCGTTATAGTAGCCGGCATTCGATCCCGTTCCTAAAATAAGTACCATGCCTGGCTCCGACCCACAAAGCCCCCGGGCGGCGGCCATCAAATCATCGTGAATTTCACATTGGGAGCGGGGTGCCCATTCGCGAATCAGGGATTCCAAAAGGGTCTTTTTCTGGGGTGATCCCGTTCCTGCTCCGTAGAAGTAAATGGATTTCAGCGGGTAGGTGGCAAAATCCCAGCATAATTCCGTATCCAGCAATGCCCGTATCTGCTCGGGCGTCTGAATGTGTGGATTAATACCCTGCGTTTGCTTTAAGATTGCCCCCGCCCCGTTTTTCAACAGGCACCAGTCGGTTTTCGTAGATCCGCTTTCCGCAATAAGTATACCGGGCATAAAAGGGCGTTCGATTCCTACAAATATCTAAAATTATGGGAGTAGATGTCCACGCTTTAGTCTGGTTCATGATTTTATCCTCCTTTTATCAAGCGCTCCCTATGGGTTCGACTTCACACTTTTTCATTTCATTATGGATTATAATTCGCTTTTACTGCGTTACCAAAATTAACTTTTGTCGCATTAAAATAATGCTAAAAGTGACAAGGGGTTTAGGCTAATAATGATACCCTACCGATCATTTAGCCACAGAAGAAAATGGATCGCCGGAAACGTTTGATTTGAAGAGGGGGGGCGTCTTAATTCTTTTTTCGGCGGGAAATGTGGAGGGAATCTCTTTGCGGGTGACTTCGGAGAATTTTCGTAATCTTCATGAATTGAAACTAACTTTGCATTCTATCTGCAGATCCCATGAATCAAAAAAAGCCAAGCCAAATCAAGGTTTGGACGCCATTTATCTTTTCCCTGGTCCTTATTTTGGGTATGGCCTTAGGATTTAACCTTCGTGATACGCTTCGCCAGAAGCGAGATATCCTGACCATTGTCCATCGTAACGATCGACTGGAGCAGATCATTGATCTGGTTAAAGAGAAGTATGTGGATTCTGTGGATGGTAACCTTCTCTATGAAGATGCCATCAACGGGATATTAAGCCATTTGGATCCCCACACGACTTATTTCCGTCCGGAAGACTATGCCCAGGTTAATGAGGGCTTGGACGGCAGCTTTTTTGGCATCGGGCTGGAGTTTACCATTAACCGAGACACGATACAGGTGACGGCGACGATAGCCGAAGGCCCGGCTGAGAATGCAGGAATTTTAGTGGGTGATCAGCTTATCGAGGTGGAAGATTCTTTAGTGGCCGGGAATCAGACGAGCGCTCGCAAGATTGTCCAAATGCTCAAGGGGAGGAAGGACTCGGAGATCATGATTACCTTGCGAAGTCCCATTTCGGGGAGACTGAGGCGCGTTGCTGTCCAAAGAGATGCGATTCCTCTGTATAGTTTAGATGCTGCCCTGATGCTGGACTCCGTCACCGGTTATATCAAAATTAGCCGGTTTAGCGCCACGACCTATACGGAGTTTATGCGATCCCTTGAGGAACTTAAAAGCAAGGGGGCCCAAAACCTGCTGCTTGATCTCAGGGATAACCCCGGTGGCTACCTCGAGGCTGCGTCCAAGATAGCCGATGAGTTTTTAGACGGGGACAAGATCATAACCTACACGGAGGGCCGAAGTTTGGGTCGTAAAGAATACCGGAGCGGACGCCCCGGAATTTTCGAAAGCGGACGATTGGTTGTACTGGTCAATGAATCTTCGGCTTCCGCGGCAGAAGTGCTCGCCGGTGCGATTCAGGACTGGGATAGAGGGCTTTTAATAGGACGCCGGACTTATGGGAAGGGTTTGGTACAGGAACAGTACGACATGGACGATGGCTCAGGCCTGAGACTGACCGTCGCCCGGTACTTCACGCCCTCAGGACGAAGCATCCAAAGGCCTTATAGTCAAGGGAAAGAGGCGTATGCCGAGGATTTTATTCGTCGTTTTGAGACGGGAGAGCTCATGGGACTGGATTCTGTCGTCGTTATGGAAGACACCGTGGCCTACTATACGGCCGCAGGGCGAGTGGTATATGGTGGGGGCGGCATCGTCCCAGATGTGTTTGTCCCCTACGACAGCAGCCGTTATTCATCGGGTTTGCTTAATATGCTCATGAGTGAGAACCTCCGCAATCTGGTCCTTGATTACTACCTGAGTCATAAACTGGACTGGGATCAGTATGAAGATGTGGAGTCCTTTAATCGATCCTTTGACGCGGATCTCCTGCTAGATGCATATCTATCCAGCTTGGATTCCCGCATTCGGTCCGTGGCAGTCTTTGTCCTCAAAGAAAAGGAGAATGCCCGCTATTTTGGCAACCAGATGAAGGCCCAATTGGCGCGCCTTCTATTTAGAGATTCGGGATTTTATCGGATTCAGACGCTTGATGATAAGATGGTTCAGGAAGCCCTGAAATGGGTGAATGATTCCGATTATTCAGAAATGATAGGCCGGTAAGCGATCAATCCACTCGATCTGTTGAGGATCTCCTGCGTCGGCGCAATAGGTTTGCATCCCATTGGTGAGCAGCCAGTATCGAGCCGGGAGATGTCCATGATAATCCAGGAGCTGGAAAAGGCTCTGATGTCGTATCGGAACTTCCGGGGATTTGCACTCGACAAGCATCCATGGTTTATGATCGCGCCCGAAGACCAATAAGTCAAAGCGGCGGCCCTTATGGTGTCCGGGAATCTTTTTTTCCACCGCGATCAAGGAGGCAGGGTACTGCATTTGATGGATAAAATGATGGAGGATCCATTGCCGCACGAATTCCTCGGGGAGGAAGGAAACCCAGATTTTTCGAATCGGATCGAAGACTTTTACTTCGTCATTTCTCCGCTCCAGGCGAAGCCCTTCATGGCTGAGCTCGATGGGAATCTCCATTCTGACAAATTTAGCCCAGTTTCATGGCCCTTCCAAGCTGAGAAACTTTGGATTCCAAGGACAGGGGGGAACTGTATCGACTTTCCTTTAACTTTAGGGAGTGAAAACCAAACAGGAAATTGTCAAAGACTGGCTCCCAAGATATACGGGAATGCCCCTAGAAGAGTTTGGGTCCTACATTCTTCTTTGCAACTTCATGGATTATCTAGAGCTATTTGCCCAAAAGCATGGCGTGCCTGTCGTTGGAGCCCACCGTCCGATGCCCTGCGCGACCGCAGAGGGAATCACCATCATCAATTTTGGCATGGGGAGTCCTTCGGCGGCGACGACGATGGACCTGCTCACGGCCATCAAGCCGGAGGCGGTACTCTTTTTGGGAAAATGCGGAGGCGTGAAACGGAAGAATAAAGTGGGGGACTTGATCCTTCCCATTGCCGGCATTCGAGGTGATGGAACCTCGGATGATTATTTTCCCCCGGAAGTTCCGGCACTCCCGGCCTTCGCTTTGCAGAAGGCCATATCGACCACGATTCGGGATTATGGAAGAGATTACTGGACGGGAACGGTATATACGACCAACCGCAGAGTTTGGGAGCATGATGAGTCGTTTAAAGCATATTTGCGTCAGATACGAGTCATGGCGGTAGATATGGAAACGGCCACGATCTTTTCTGTAGGCTTTGCCAATAAGATTTCTACCGGCGCCCTACTGCTGGTTTCTGATCAGCCGATGATTCCCGAATGAGTAAAGACGCAAGCCTCCGACAAATTAGTTAATCGTAAGTACGTGGAGGGTCATTTGCATATAGGTATCGACTCACTCAAGCAGTTGATCAATAAAGGCCTCACGGTAAAACACCTCCTTTTCTAGTTTTGACAGACAGATTAGAACTCCGCCATCTTTACTTGTTTTCCGAGCAGGATCCTCAGCGCCCGCTTATAGAGGATTTGTCGTTTCGGCTGGTGGCAGGGAAAACCCTGGCGATGGTCGGAGAAAGCGGTTCGGGAAAATCCCTCACGGCCTTGTCTATCATGGGATTGCTTCCTTTGAATCTCAGGCTTGAGGGGGAGATTCTTTTTCATCGCAATGGGGTGACAGATCGCCTGCATGATTGGGATCCCCGAGATCGACGATGGCAGGATTTGAGGGGCAGGGAGATCGGTTTTGTATTTCAGGAACCTATGACGGCGCTCAATCCCCTACAAACGCTTGGCCAGCAGCTCATGGAGGCCATCGCAGCGCATCCACCTTTTGGGCAGGTCAGACGCCGAGCCTTGGAATGGATGGAGAAAGTACAGCTTCCCGATCCTGTTCGCTTTTTTCATCGCTATCCCCATCAGGTATCGGGTGGGCAAAAACAGAGATTAGTGATCGCTATGGCTCTTTGCCACCGACCGGGTTTACTGATTGCCGATGAGCCAACCACGGCCCTAGATGTGACCATTCAAAAGGAAGTGGTGACTTTAATGCGATCCTTGGCTTCCGAAACTCAGACCTCGATCCTTTTTATTACCCATGATTTAGCTTTGGCGGCAGAGATCGCCGATGAAGTTTGCCTTTTATATAAAGGTCGGTCGTTGGCCACCGGTACGGTTGGAGCCTTGCTTCATCGGGCCGAAAATCCTTATGCCCGAAAATTACTCGCAGCCCAGCCGCGCCCGGAAATGAAGGGGATCCCGCTTCCCACAGGAGGGCCCGAAATTGAACCTGCAGCCCATCTCTTAAAGATTGATCGGAAACCTTCCGGCCTGGGCCCCGAAGCCAGGCCCCTGTTAGAAGTCCGGGACTTGGAGATTCGATATGGACGGTCTCGACGATTTTTTGGCTCTAGCCTTCCCGAAGTTCCGGCGGTATCGGGGGTGAATTTTGACCTTTTCCCGGCCCAGATTATGGGATTGGTAGGAGAGAGTGGATCTGGAAAGTCCAGTATAGGCAAAGCCATTTTGGGGCTTGTTCCCGTCTCCGGCGGGAGCATATGGATGGATGGACAGGATTTAACGCGACTGAATACCAGGCAGTGGCGTCCTTTTCGCGCTCGGATTCAGATGGTTTTTCAGGACCCCTACGCCTCCTTGAATCCCAGACGATCGGTCGCACAGACCTTAGAAGAGCCCCTTCTTATTCATCGGAATCTGAGCCCAAGGGAGCGAAGGTCGGAAATTCGGACGCTCTTAGATGAAGTAGGTTTGGTGGCCTCGTCCATGAAGAAATACCCACATGAGTTTTCCGGAGGGCAGCGACAACGACTGGCTATTGCCCGGGCTTTAGCCAGCCGCCCCCAGATCTTGGTTTGTGATGAATCGGTCTCCGCCCTTGATCTTTTGGTTCAGGCTCAGATATTGAATCTACTCTCCAGGCTCCGCCAGGAAAAAGGCCTGGCCATGTTGTTTATTTCTCATGACCTTTCGGTGGTCCAATACCTAAGTGATCAGGTTTGGGTGCTTCACAAGGGCCGAGTGGTGGAAAGGCAGGACGCTGTCCAGTTATTTAGGCAGCCTCAGCATCCTTACACGCAGCGCCTCATTCAGTCGATGCCTCCCTGGGAGAAGGACGATACGTCTTCCTTCCCGCAGTTTTAGCCCCGACGATGCCTAAAGCCCCAGGTCGAACTCAACTTGGGGGATTTGATCGCAATCGACGGGTTCGTAGGCTTGGAGGGTGTCGGATTCCTCGTTGGGAAGGCGCCAGAGAATCCCCTCTTCGTAGGCGAAGTTAAGTTGAAGGGAATCCAGATTTCCTTCTGATATATACTTCCACTGCAGGTTCAGCCGATGGCCTTCCTTCGTCCCCTGAATCTTGCCGTATCGGCTGCCTCCATCTTCGTAGAGGTAAAGAAGCGTTCCTTGAACCACCTCCCCTCTGAATACGAATACCGCAGCAAAACTATCCCCCAGTTTGGCTGCCGCGAGATCCAGGTAGCACAGGCTATCTTCCTCGACCCGGCTGATTTCCCCAGCTTCTTGTAAAAGCCGATCGATCGGGTCTTGTTCTGGGGAGGAAGGCGGCTCGTCTCTGCATGCAACCATAAACAGGAAGGGCGCTACGATGGCGGCAAAAAGAACATAGGTAGCGGACCGTATGACGGGGACCGGATGAGGATTCCTTGTTTCCATGAATTAAAATTCAGCGGGTTTTTATGGAATATAATAAAAGGGATGGTTATTTTTTCTATTTAGCGGCGAAATATTTTGTCACCGATGCTTCCAATTTACCTGGCAAGGTCTCCCATTTCTTCCGGGTTGGTTTCATCTTTTATCTTGCATGCATCGGGCGTGATGAGATGAAGGAAGGCTTTGGCCAGAGTAAACGGGTTACCGCACTGTTTCTATCGACTTCCATGCGGCGGGGCTGTCCATTTAGATAAAAGCACCCGTTTGGCTTTCTTTGACTTGGGTGATCCCTTCCGGAGGGCCGGCGTATAGAATTCGACCGCCATTTGCTCCGGCCTCGGGTCCGAGATCGATAAGCCAGTCTGCAGCCCGCATTAGATCTGTGTGATGCTCTATGACCAAGACGGTATGCCCATGATCTAAGAGGGCATGAAAAGCGCCTAAAAGCTTTTCGATATCATGACTATGCAGGCCGGTGGTCGGCTCTTCAAAAATGAATAAAACCTCTTTCTTATCAATGCCCGCACCTCTTCCTAGAAAATAGGCAAGTTTCACGCGCTGGGCTTCTCCTCCGCTCAGGGTACTTGCGCTCTGGCCTAGGCGGATATAGCCGAGTCCGACCTGAGAAAGCGGCTCCAACGAGCGATGAATTTTAGTTACGCCGGAGAAGAAGTCCAGGGCCTGATCGACGGAAAGGTTCAGGATATCGTAAACGTTCTTGCCCTTGAACTTAACGGCCAAGACCTCGTCTTTAAATCTTTTCCCTTTACAGGTCTCACAAGTGAGTCGGATATCGGACAGGAACTGCATGTCTACTTGAATTTCCCCTTCTCCTTTACAGGTATCACAGCGCCCTCCGTCTACGTTGAAAGAGAAACTCCCCTCTCGAAGACCGTTTTGGCGGGCGAGGGGCTGCTGAGCCATAAGTTTTCGGACCTCATCCCAAGCTTTAATATAGGTTACCGGATTACTTCTCGAAGATTTTCCGATGGGATTCTGGTCAACCATTTCGATTTGTGTAATCCGCCCCAAGTCACCATGAAGCTTTCGAAAGGGCCCCGGACGACTGGTTCCTTGTCCCTGCAATCTTTGAAGTGCAGGGTAAAGGGTTTGGCGGATCAAACTGGTTTTCCCACTGCCGCTTACGCCGGATACAACCGTGAGCTGCCCAAGAGGAAGGGATAGGTCGACCGATTTAAGATTGTGTAAGTGCGCCCCTTCCAGATGAATCCAACCGGTCACCGGTCGTGGTGTTTTTTCCGTGCTGATTTTCATTTTCCCACTCAGGTACTGGCCTGTAAGGCTTCGAGGGTTTTTCATCAGATCGCGGTGGCTTCCTTCCCCGATGACTTCTCCGCCTAAATGGCTTGCCAGCGGTCCCATATCGATGATATGGTCGGCGGCGCGCATGATGGCCTCGTCATGTTCTACGACCACCACGGTGTTGCCGAGATCCCGAAGGGACTGTAAAACCTCAATGAGGCGGGCTGTATCTCGAGGATGTAGACCTATGCTGGGTTCATCTAAGATATACAGTGAGTCCGTCAGCGGACTGCCAAGGAATTTCGTGAGATGGATGCGCTGACTTTCGCCACCGCTCAGGGTGTTGGCAAGCCGGTCCATGCTGAGGTAGGCAAGCCCAACTTTGTCCATGGTTTCCAGCCGTTGCTTTAGCTCTAGCAGCAGCCGATGGGCGATCTGCTCTTCAAAATTTGAAAGCTGGAGATCCTCAAGGAATCGGTGGAGTTCATGGACGGGCATCGCCATACATTGCGCAATGTTCAGACCGCCAATTTTTACATAAAGGGCCTCAGGTCTGAGTCTTGTGCCCATACATTCCGGGCAGTCTGTTTTTCCCCTGTAACGAGAAAGCATCACCCGATACTGGATTTTGTACAGGTTTTCTTCCACCATCCGGAAGAAATCTTCGACTCCCTCGACCTTATGGTTGCCTTTCCACAGCAAATTAAACTGTTCTTTATTAAGTTCTGAGATCGGTCGGTGGATGGGGAAGTCATGAGCCGGGGCGTGAAGGATAAAGTTTTCACGCCATTTCCCCATCTTTTCGCCGCTCCAGGGGGCCACGGCGCCTTCATAAACGCTGAGACTTTTGTCGGGAATGACTAAGTCCGGATCAATGCCTGTGACCTTCCCAAA
>CAZYEZ010000084.1:8445-10567 GCA_964646775.1 uncultured Chitinophagaceae bacterium
TCGCATTTGGGGCAGGCTCCGTAAGGGTTGTTGTAGGAAAAGAGGTTCGGGCTTGGTTCTTCGAACCGGATTCCGTCGGCTTCAAACCGATTGAGGAAAGGCACTTGTTCCTTCCCATCGATTTCAAGAAGGCAGGCGCCTTGCGTTTCTTCAAAGGCCGTTTCGATGCTATCGGCCATTCGATGCAGGTCTTCCTCCTCCCAGTCCGTAACCAGAAAGCGGTCAATGAGCAGAAACAAGGGAGACTTGGATTCAGCAGCCTCCGAGTCCAGGAAGTCTTCAATTCTCTGCAATCCGGATTTGGGAATATAGAGCCGGGAGAATCCTTTCTGCAAAGCGATTTGGAGCTCCTCCTGCTGATTGCGTCCGGATTTTAACTGAAACGGAACCAAAATTTTCACTTCGGTTTCTTTAGGCAAAGCCTGGATATAATCTACCACATCGGAGACCTGATCTTTTTTTACTTCTCGGCCACTTACGGGGGAGTATGTTCTGCCTATTCTGGCAAAAAGCAATCGAAGGTAATCGGCAATCTCGGTCATAGACCCTACCGTACTTCGGCTGTTATGGGTGCTCACCTTTTGTTCAATAGCAATGGCCGGGCAAAGACCCTTTATATAGTCAAGATCCGGTTTTTCCATCCGCGTAAAGAACTGGCGCGCATAGGAACTAAGGCTTTCTGCATACCGTCGCTGACCTTCGGCAAATAGCGTGTCCATGGTTAAGGAGGACTTGCCCGACCCCGAAACTCCTGTGACGACAATGAGCTTTTGTCTGGGGAAACGGACATCAATATTCTTAAGATTATGCATCCTGGCTCCCTTGACGAATATTTCCGCGGGGGCGGGAGAAAAGTTTGGACGCGCTTGTTTTGCCGCCGTAAAGCGAGGTTCCGCTTTCTTCGTTTTCGGCTTAGGTTTTTTGTTCGGCATGCCGGGACAAAATTAGGCTGTTCGTATGAATTCGGGGCCCAAGAAAGGAATGTTGACCAAGCTTTTTTGAGACTAGGGCGCTTTCATCAAATCTCCAAAAAAATAGATGTCTTTCCAATTGCTGTCCGCCAGGGGATACCCTTGAGCGATGATATGGACATTCCATTTGGCGTCGAGGATGTAATCGCGCAAGATTTGATTTCCCGGATGCTTTTCTTTCGAATGGTGGGTTGATTTGGGTACCCGAGCTAAGTCCTGCTGAAAAAGAAAGCCCATTTCAGGAAAGTAGAAGAGAAGGTAGTGCGGCGAGGCTTGACTTTGGCTGCCCATATCGACAATCCGAAGGCTAAAGTTCTCATCTTTTAAGGTGATCTCATTTTCAAAGCTGTCCAGCAGCAAAGGGGAGGGGTGAATGCTGAGTAAGTCTTTCCAGATTGTATGAGGCGCTTCGACCAGTTCTTTAATATAAGGGATGGTGCCCCGTGGGGAAAGAATGGTAGCCCCTCGCCGTACAAAACCCCGAATGCCCCCCATGAAGGGCAGGTGATGGTGTCCGGGAACAAAATAACGCACAAACTTCGCCGGGTCAATTTCTTTGATCTTCATATAGATCAACTCGCCATAGTTGGTTTGGTAAGGGGCGCCCACCACGAGGAAATAATCCTTGAAGGAGACAACCATGGTCCGGGTTCCGGTAATCTCCATGTCAATGAAATAGATGTAATCGTTATATTTTGTGATGGTGGAGTTTCCGGAGGGGAAGCGATGCGCATGCGCAGGTAGATCCGCCAACTCACGTTTGGGATTTCTGAATCGAGAGATGCCAGGCAACTGGGGCCGCATCTGAACCCGATCTTTGATGATCCCTCGTTCTAAGGTCAGGGTCTGAAGAGGGTAGATGGCTCCCTGGTGTTGAAGGTGACCGAAATAGCGGACTTCAAAATCCCGATTTCCCAAGCTTAGGTCAGGCCTGGTATATTCGATCTTTTGTACTTGCAGAGTTTGAGCATTCCAGTAGATCTTTATTGGGCAAGCCAGATATTCGAACCAGAGGGTATCTATAGGCCCGGGACGGTAAGAAATCCAATGGGCTTTGACCGTATCAAGAAATAGGCGCAATGCAAGGGCTGGCGTATACTTTAAAGTTTGAAAAAGGTAGAAATCACTCGCTTGGGTTCCCAGGTCTCGGA
>CAZYEZ010000085.1:0-10533 GCA_964646775.1 uncultured Chitinophagaceae bacterium
AGACCCGTCGCAATAATGGCAAGTCGGATCACAAAACCTGAAAACCTACCCCGGGCAGGATTCAAGGATCGACGAGCAATGAAAAAAGGAAGGTTCATGTAACAGAGACGAGCGGGATTCAGGGAACGAAATTAGATTATTTTCAGTGGAAACGATAGATATGCCTATCGCGAGCCCATCCAGAAGCCGGCTTCCCATGGCAAATAAAAAAAATCCCGGGACAGGTCCCGGGAATTGAATAATGAATGATTTTACCTTGTTTACATGGGCTAAATCGGAGTCAAGGGTGACCAGGACGACTAGTCCAGAGGTTCTGCACCTTCTACCAGAACGCTGGTATGGTTGCGAAGGACTTCCACAAAACCTCCGGTAATGTCGAAAAACTCCATTCCATCCCGATCCAGTATAACTTTGATCCGCCCTTTCCCCAAAGATGCGATCAGCGGCGCGTGATTCTGAAGAATCTCAAAGTATCCATTTTGCCCGGGCAACTGGACCCCGTATACTTTTCCTTTAAAAATACTTTTCTCCGGAGAGAGAATTTCTAATTGCATGAGATAATTCTTAAATCGACCAATGATGGACGCGTGATGATCGTATGTCTAATCAAAAATTAGATTTTTGCCTGCTCCAGCAGTTGCTTTCCTTTGGCAATGGCTTCGTCAATGGTACCTACCAAGTTAAAAGCAGCTTCCGGATATTCGTCTACTTCTCCATCCAGGATCATGTTAAATCCACGGATGGTTTCCTCGATCGGCACCAGCACTCCTTTGAGACCGGTAAATTGTTCTGCCACATGGAAGGGCTGGGACAAGAACCGCTGTACTCTTCGGGCGCGGGAAACCGTGAGCTTATCTTCTTCACTTAACTCATCCATACCGAGGATGGCAATGATGTCCTGCAATTCCTTATATCGCTGCAAAATAAGCTTCACCCGGTTGGCGCATTCATAGTGGGCGTCTCCAACAATGGCGGGCGTCAATATCCGGGAAGTGGAATCCAGCGGATCCACCGCAGGATAGATACCCAGGTCCGCAATCTTACGGCTCAGAACCGTGGTGGCATCCAGGTGGGCAAAAGTGGTTGCGGGGGCCGGGTCCGTCAGGTCATCGGCGGGCACATACACCGCCTGAACCGAAGTGATCGACCCGTTCTTTGTGGAAGTGATTCGCTCCTGCATCAAGCCCATCTCAGTAGCCAATGTAGGCTGATATCCTACGGCGGAAGGCATGCGACCCAAGAGGGCGGACACTTCCGAACCGGCTTGAGTAAATCTAAATATATTATCGACGAAGAAAAGAATGTCCTTTCCCTTTCCTTTCCCATCTCCATCCCGGAAATACTCGGCCATGGTCAAGCCGGACAGGGCAACCCGAGCCCGGGCCCCAGGCGGCTCATTCATTTGACCGAAGACAAAGGTTGCTTTGGAATCTTTGAGGGCTTCCAAATCTACACGCGAAAGATCCCAGCCGCCTTCTTCCATACTTTCCTTGAAGGAATCTCCATAGCGGACGATATCGGCTTCGATCATTTCTCTCATCAGGTCGTTCCCTTCCCGTGTTCTTTCCCCCACACCGGCGAATACCGAAAGCCCGCTATAGGCCTTGGCAATGTTATTAATCAGCTCCTGGATAAGTACGGTCTTTCCTACCCCGGCACCTCCAAACAAACCGATCTTACCTCCTTTGGCATAAGGCTCGATCAGGTCGATGACCTTAATTCCGGTAAAAAGAATCTCAGAGGCAGTGCTCAGGTTTTCAAACGTCGGAGGCTTGGCATGAATGGGCCGGCCATTGGACTTGTCCAAAGCGGGAAGTCCATCGATCGCATCTCCGGTTACGTTGAATAGACGACCGTGAATCTGTTCTCCCACAGGCATGGCTATGGGTTTGCCTGTGTCCAGAACTTCGAGGTTCCGCACCAATCCTTCGGTTCCGTCCATGGCTACGCAGCGTACCCGATCTTCTCCAAGATGCTGTTGTACTTCAAGTACCAGCACTTCTCCATTGGGCCTTTTCAGCTCCAGGGCGTTGTAAATTTCGGGGAGTCGATTCTCTCCGGAAAACTCCACGTCCACCACGGGACCAATGATCTGCTTGACTTTACCAAGGTTTGGCATAGGATTGTATAATCTAGAGTGAAAATTGCAAAATTTGGCGCAAAGGTAAGACCCTACTGTCGAATAAAAAAACGCAAGCGGGCAAAAATCTCATAGACCCGACCGAGGGGCCGGATTCGCGAATCCCCCTATTGGATCCGGCAAAAGCTAAATCTGGGACTTCCCTTTACCCTTTGACCTGGTTCGGATGAAGGTCCGTAGAAGTCTAAAAATTGCAACTTATAATATTGGTTTTTTGCCGTGTGAACCAAAAAGACCTGCGAGGGGTCGACGGCATAAATGCCCCGATCAATATCATAGGCCTTCCATTCAAATCCAATGGCATTGCGATCGGAGGATAGCGGCGTGCGTTCCAGATCTGAGGCACTGACTTCGGAAAAGGATTTACCCTCTGCCACCCGCCCGGCTTCCGTATGATAAGGATTAAGCAGGGCGCCGACGACCAAATAGGGGAAGTCGTCTAAATCATAGTAAATGTGGCGATATCGGGTGAAAACGATGTCCCAGCTATCCCGAGGCGGGTCCGGTTGTACGGCCTCCCCTTGGGAAAACGAGAAATAAACGAAATTATACTGCGGGTCTTTTTCGAGCCGAACCCGTTTCCCTTCCGTTTCCTGAAGGCTTCCATATTGAAATTGATAACCCTGTGGATCCACACCAAGCAACTGCACTTTTACAAAGGTATCGGGATAAAAGGCAGGATTGATTTTTACGATGTAGACTTCCCCTTTCGAAACTTCTCCCTGGTTCCAATTTCCAAAAGCCGTGGAGTCCCGATGTCCGCTGGGCGAATCGAACTGCCAGGCCAAGGGCCTGGGGTCTTCGATATAGAGGGGCTGGCTAAAGTCTTTCGAGCCCGTGGGCAAAAGGTATAAATCCTTGCCTCCATTCAAAAAAATACGATCGCCTTCTGCTTCGGTCTCAAAAGCCAGATCCCAACTGTTGATCTCTGATACTTTAACGGGCTGTCCCCTTTCCAGGCTGTAAAAAATCTGATGAGTATAAGAATCCCCCATGGTTACCTGATCCACTTGGTCACCGGTGGCCGAAGGCAGGATTAATGGGGTTTCCTGCTTCATGCAACTCATGCCTGCGATTGTCAATATAGCAAACAAAGGAATGTATAATCTCCGCAACATGGTGCAAATTTGCCTTGGAAATCGCAAAGTTCTGTCAGGGTACTGTCATTAGTTCAGGCTTTGTTAAAAATAGCGCCCCGCGCTCATCCGTCCGGTGAACTTCAATTTTAGATTCAAATAATTAGTAGGTTTGCAGACGAAAATTTCCCACTGGACATGAGGCTAAACATATCCGCACTTTTCCTTATTAACACACTGCTTTTACTGTCCTGCCAGCCGCAGGGCAACCGGTTTACCGTCTTGGGAGAAATCGAACAATTACCTCCTCAAACCGTCTATCTGGAGGAACTGAGCATTAACGAGAATATCATCCTGCTGGATTCGGCGCAAAGTGGCGAAGACGGCAAGTTCGAGCTTAAAGGCATGGCTCAGGAGCCCAGTTTATTTCGCCTGCGTTTTCAACACGATAACTATATCCTTCTTTCACTTCACGACGAAGTCGTTAAAGTGAAAGGGAACTGGAATAATCTGGATCATTACACGGTCAACGGTTCTCCTTCTTCGCAAAGTCTTCGAAACTTTCTTTTTACCCTTCGAGGCCACCTGCGGGATTTCAATACCATGGGTCTGGTCCTCGACAGTCTTCGAGCGAAAGGGAATGACTCCTTACTTATGCGGGCACAGAAAGACTTAAGGGAAATGAATGAGTCTTTCACGCGGTATATTGAAGTATATGCGGATACCACCCAGGATTTACCCAATGCCCTTTTTGCCGTCCAGATGCTAAACCCTCAGGCGCAAATGACCTTCCTAAAAGCATTTGTAAGTAATTTGGAGCAGCGCTTCCCCGAATCCAAGATGGCGGCGGATTTTGGCACCAAATTCAACCAGATGGTGGCAGATATTGAAGGCCAGGCCGCCCGTCTTCCCGGCCCCGCCGTGGGTACCATGGCCCCGCCCATCCAGCTCCCTGACCCCGAGGGGAAGGACTTTGACCTTCAAGCCCTTCGTGGGAAATACGTACTGGTTGACTTCTGGGCCTCCTGGTGCCGACCCTGCCGTCTTGAAAACCCTCATGTGGTCGCCGCCCACGAAAAATACAAAGGTCGAAACTTTACCGTCCTCGGCGTATCGCTGGACCATGACCGCCAGCGCTGGTTGGATGCCATCAGAGACGACAAGCTCGACTGGAAGCACATCAGCGACTTAAAAGGGTGGGAGTCTCAGGCGGCTCAAACCTATGAGATTCAGTCCATCCCTGCTAATTTTCTCCTCGATCCCGAAGGAAAAGTTATCGCCCGAGATTTGAGAGGTGAGAACCTGGATCGCACGCTGGGGGAATTGCTTCCCCAATAATCGGGACCCTTGTCTCCAAGCTTTCTTGAAAGCCGCCCCGGGTATTTAGGATATTTAATGATCTGCACAAAAAAAAGAGGAAGTCTATTCCTCTTTTTTTTGCTCTGTTTTCTATCTCTTGATGTTTTAATGCATCGGTTTGCCAAGTTTTCTGCATAGGTAGGCTGCGATGGATTTACGGGATTATTGAATCTCCTTCCAATGCTCCTTGTGTTTGCGGTGGTAGGGAATATCCATACCTAGGCTGAGCATAATGAGCTGTACATCATAGCCGCGATAAGGCCGGACCTGGCTTCCGAATTCCATGCGCGTGTAATTGGGGTCCATGAAGTTGCCGGGATAATACTGCAATTTTGCTTTCAGACCCGTTTTATGACGGTAGCCTACAAAAATATTGGGCATAAAAGTGGGGGTTCGTTGAGAAAACCACTCCCGGGTTTTATCCTTGTCTCCTCTTTTTACAAAACCTTTCTCCTTATAGTGGAAGGGCATATCCAGTCCGCCTCCCAAGAAAAAGTATTTCCCTTGATTCACTTTACCCAGCTTGATGCCCAGGGGCACCCCTAACGTATATACCCGACGGATGACCGTGCTATCTCCGCCAAAATACTTTTCGATAAAGCCAATATTTTTGATACCCAGTCCTGTATAGAGCCCTAGATAGGCCGAAATATCGTAGTTCAGCTGGGCGCCGATATGCAATACGCTGGTGTATCGGGGTGTCGTAAGCCGATTGCTCGTACGACCGGGGCGAGAAAGCGTGGAGGTGGAAAAGATGCTCGCATCGGCTCCACTGCTTAAATAAAACGTCCGAGGGGTAATGATTCGGACTTCTTTTCCAAAAGTATCGGTACGAATAACCTTAAACATCTGACCCTGCGCCGAAGGCAGGAAAAAAGTTAAACAAATTAGACATCCAATTAGGGCAATCGTGTGATGTTTCATAAACTTGTTTTTAATTCTAAAGGTAGATAAAACCGTTTGTTCTGCAATAATTTCCGATTTTGGGATTTGGCACATGGATTGTCCTCTATTAGCTTCGTTAATCCTGACGTTTCAACTGCATAGTTTTTGACATAATGTCCGATTCTAAAAAAATACTTGATTTCATGATGAGTTCCAGCGATATGGAGATGGAATTCATGCCGATTGTACCCTTGGGGGAACCCGAGATGACAGAAAAGGAAATAAAATCCTTGCCAAAGGATATTCCCATCATTGCGTTGCGTAATACCGTCTTGTTTCCCAATGTGGTTTTACCCATCACCGTGGCCCGGGAAAAATCGGTCAAAGCCATTGAAGAAGCTACCAAAAATGATGGGTGGATCGGGGTCGTATCGCAGCATAACGCGCAAGTAGAAGACCCGGAGGAGGAAGATATCTATCCCCAAGGCACTTTGGCCAAGATCATCAAGCAAATTCATATGCCGGACGGCACCACCACGATCTTTATTTTAGGGAAAGTGCGCTTCGAGATCTTGGAGATGATCCAAACCGAACCCTTCATCCGCGGGCGAGTTAAATACCTGCGTGACCATTTCCCGAAACAGGATCCGGAATTTGATGCCATCATTGGGTCCATCAAAGATCATTGGGAGAAAGTGGCCCAATTAACCCATAATCTCCCCAACGAAACCAACATCGTATTCAAAAATCTCGAGCATCAATCCTTTATCCTCCATTTTGTCGCCTCGAATCTACCGATTCGCATCGCGGAGAAGCAAGGACTTCTGGCCGAAGACGATGTCAAAAAACGTGCTCAGAGCCTGCTGGAAATGCTCCAGATGAATCTCCAGGTCCTGGAGCTCAAACACGAGATTACCAGCAAGGCCCGTGCAGACATAGACCGGCAACAGCGGGAATACTTTCTTCAGCAACAACTGAAATCCATTCGCGAAGAGCTGGGAGGAGACCCCAACGACCGGGAAATTAAAGAACTGGAGAAAAGGGCCGAAGAAGTCCCGCTTTCCGAACCGGCAAAAGAGCTGTTTCAGCGCAGCATTCAGAAATTAGAGCGAATGCATCCGAGCGCGCCGGATTATTCCGTCGTATTCAACCATCTCGAACTCATTCTGGACCTCCCCTGGGAAAAATACACCCGGGATAATTATGATCTGTCCCAAGCCCAAAAAGTGCTAACCACCCATCATTACGGGATGGAAAAAATCAAGGATCGAATCCTCGAGTACCTGGCCGTACTTAAACTCAAAGGGGATATGAAATCCCCGATCCTTTGTTTCGTTGGCCCCCCGGGTATCGGAAAAACTTCGCTAGGCAAGAGCATCGCCAAGGCCATAAATCGCCAGTATGTTCGATTAAGTCTGGGCGGGCTCCACGATGAAAGCGAACTGCGAGGACATCGTAAGACCTATATTGGCGCCATGCCGGGCCGGATTATCCAGTCTTTGCGAAAGGTTAAAACAGCCAATCCCGTTTTTATTCTCGATGAGATCGATAAAGTAGGACGCGATTTTCGGGGAGATCCCAGCTCTGCCTTGCTAGAGATTCTGGATCCCGAGCAGAACAGCAGCTTCTACGATAACTACCTGGAGCTCGAATTTGACCTGTCCAAGGTGCTGTTTGTGGCAACGGCAAACTCGTTGAGCAGCATTCAGCCCGCCCTTCGGGATCGGATGGAGGTCATTCAGCTTACCGGCTATTCCACCGAGGAGAAACTGCAGATTGCCAAGCGGCATCTGATTCCCCGCCAGAAAAACCTTCATGGATTAAAAGGCGTCCCCTTGCGCTTTCAAGATTCCGTGGTCCGCAAAATCATCGAAAACTATACGCGGGAAGCGGGCGTCCGGGAGCTGGAGCGGTCTATTGCAGCCATTATGCGCTCTTTGGCTATGCAAACAGCCATGGAAGAAGAAATTAATCCCAAAGTGGCCCTGGAGCTGGTTGAAAAAGTGCTGGGTAAACCCAAGTTCAGCAATGAGATGTATACCAGAAAGCACCCGCCCGGGGTCGCCATCGGCCTGGCTTGGACTTCGGTCGGTGGAGAAATCTTGTTTATCGAATCGGTTCTCACCGAAGGAAATGGGCAGCTTACCCTCACGGGGAACCTTGGAAACGTCATGAAAGAGTCCGCGTCTACGGCCTATACCTTCCTTCAAAGCGAGGCCAAACGCCTCCAGATCGATAAGAAAAAGCTATCGAAGTCGAATATTCATATCCACGTCCCGGAAGGATCGGTGCCGAAAGACGGCCCCAGCGCGGGAATCACCATGCTCACGGCCCTGGCATCTGCCTTCCTGGGCCGGAAGGTTAAACCCTATTTGGCGATGACCGGGGAGATTACCCTACGTGGTCAAGTGCTGCCGGTCGGCGGCATCAAAGAGAAGATCTTAGCTGCCAAGCGGGCAGGCATCAAGCAGATCATTCTTTGCGAGCAGAACCGCAAAGATGTGGAAGAAATACCTGCCGCCTATATCAAGAACCTTGAATTCCTCTATGTCAGTCAGATGCGAGAGGTCTTGGATCTTGCGCTCAGCGAAGCCTAATTTTCTGTCAAGCATAATGAAAATAGAGAAAGAGAAAGGGGAGCCCACCAAATGGAAAAGCTCCCCTTTTTTGATTCTTTCCGCCCTATCCCTTGCTCAGGATCTGGATAGCAGGCCGGCTCATTAATTATAAAGCGGCAGGAAAGAATAGTTTTTTCCGTACTCCATCATCTGCTCAAAGAAGCTTTCGGGATACTCCACCCGCACGTCACGGATTTCTTCTCCCTCTTTGATGGCAACCAGTCTTGGCTGAATAAAGCCTTTATAGGGTTTGATATTAAGGCGGGCATAGCGCTCCAGAACTTCCTTATGCAAATCCTCCTCAACATGAACGCCGTAGTTTTCTACCAGGGCTTTACCGGCTTCATAATCGCCTTCTGACTTAATCCGCTGGATTTCACGGAGAAGCTCCCCAAATATATCGCGAAGCTTTTCATAGTCATTGACTTGAACATAGGTTTTGCCATCGCGACGGACCATGGCAACCACGTTGTCTTCCTTGCCTTTCTCGTAGGCCCAGCGGGCGTTCAGAGCCCGATTCCGCATATGCGCTTCTTCGATCTGATCTCCCTGTTTCAATCGGGTGAGCTGGGTCATCAGTCCATTCATCATATAGCGATCATATTCGGCCATCCCCACTTCTACCGAAGGGGCAACCCCAATTTCTTCCAGTTTGGGATCGATGGCAAAATAAAGGGCCACCAGATCCGCCCGGGCCTCTTCCAAGGTAGAGGCATAGTTTTTCAAGGTTTTATCCGGCGTTTCTACCCCTTCATTAATCTGCCCCGAGGCATGTCCAATACACTCATGCATATCTGTGTGCAGATCGGAGGCCAGGTTACCCCATTTTTTTAGCCTCTGCTTTACGGTATCGTTGACGGCAAATTCATCGAGCATGCCGCTTTTTTCACCCGCTACATTATAGGAGTGGATAATATTACCCAAAGAAACCGACTTGGATCCATGGTTCTTTCTTATCCAGTCCGCATTCGGAAGGTTCACACCAATCGGGGTGGCCGGGGCCGCATCGCCGCTCTCTACAATAGCGGTAATCACTTTGGCCGTAATCCCCTTCACATTCTTCTTTTTATGCGCTTCTTGCAAAGGAGAATTATCCTCAAACCATTGAGCTTCCTTTGCGATGGCTTCAATCCGCTTGGTGGCCTCCATGTCTTTCATCGACACGATGCTCTCAAAGCTTCCCTTCTTGCCGATGGCATCGCCATAAACCTCAATAAATCCATTCACCACATCGATGCGTGAGTTGACATCTTCCACCCAGGCAATGCTATATTCGTCGAAGTCTCTAAGATCCCCGCTGCGGTAATACTTAACCAGCAAATCAAGGGCTTTCTTCTGCTCCGCATTCTCGGCGACGGTGGAAGCTTTCTCTAGCCAATAAACAATCTGCTCGATGGCTTCGCTATACATGCCCCCAACTTTCCAGACCTTTTCATAGATCTTTCCATCTTCCTTGATCAGTTTACTGTTCAGTCCCCAGGACGGCGCTTCCCCTTTGGTGTCGAACCTGGCATAAAATGCTTCGACTTCCTGGTGGGTGACCCCTTCATAAAAATTATTGGAGGAAGCCACGACATTATCCACATCAGACCGCAGGTCGACAAGCTTGGGCTCGACGGATAGATCAAAAAGGAGTGGTTCAATGCGCTTCAGAAACGCTTCCTTGGACTCCCCTTCCAATTTCGGGAACTGATCCCAATCTGACTGGTCAACCAAAGCCACAAATTCGGAAGGCGAGATCTCTGGAATAAACTTCTCATTCCCGTAATGGTGATGGTTTCCATTGGAAAACCAGAATCGTCCGCAATAATCCTGGAATTTTTTCCAGGTATCGGTACTCCGATCCCCCTGATAGCTGCCATAAATGGCCTCTATGGTTTTCCTTAGCGTAAGTCCATGTTTGCTTTTCTGATCGTAGATGATATCACGCCCCGAAAGCGCCGCTTCATAAAGATAATAAGCCAGTTTCTTCTGCTCCAGGCTCAGTTCGTCAAAACCCGGAACCTGATAGCGTAGAATCTGCAAATCCGCGAAGGATTCGGCTTCGATCACAAAATTAGAATCATAGGCGGAGCCTTGTCCGCTTGTCGCCCCGCTTTTGGAGGCATCCATGTTACATCCTGTCATAATCATTTGCGCCCCTACCATTGTCATAAGGGGCCATGTCCATTTTTTCATAAAATCTTGAGTCTTACTTTACTGGAGGCTAAAAGTAGGGGTTTTTGCCAAAAGAGAAAAAGCACTTCAGCCTGGCTTCTAAAAGTCCATGCTGAAGTGCCCTGACTAAACGGGGGTCTCGGTTCCTTTCCGTCTCCCCTTTTTTATCGATTAGGCCTTAAACTGAGGGGTCATTTCGGCGGCCAGCTTGGTAAGCTTGGCGATGCTTTCATCCACCAGTTTTCCGGCTTTGAACTCGGCCAGCACTTCGGGATGTTTATGCTCCAAGGTGGTCAGG
>CAZYEZ010000086.1:0-10429 GCA_964646775.1 uncultured Chitinophagaceae bacterium
ATTCTTAATAGTTGCTTTGAGGATAAAAGTATTACGTGGCCAAGTTACTATGAAGAACGCGGAGCTATTAGAGTACGCGATTTTTCCGATATCCTGGAAAATTTGAGCAAAAATGATGGTGAGAAAGATTGATGAACTCACATTAGGGGACCATTTTTTTCTTACCGCCGATGACATCTGTTATTATTTAGGGCATATGATCCTTCGTATATCGCCATGCTGAAATCAATCGCTGCGCCATACGAATCAGAATAATAATTATGCGATTGGTCCAGGCCGTGCGGATATGATCTTTAAAATCTCGCATCTTCTCGGAGTGCGCATTGCAATTAAAGGAATATGTCTCTCCTGTTGGGTTAGGGTTAAACGTCAAAAATAGTTGAACTCATAACCGTCTCATTCTATGGGAAAGGTATGGATATTGTTATAAAAAGCTACGAAAACATGGCAGCATTAAAGACCCGCCCCAGCGATGAAAACGTTTGGTCATTCATTGATCGGGCCGCCGACACCGAGAAAAAGCGCGAAGACAGCATTGCGTTGGTAAAGTTGATGGAAACGGTCAGCGGCCATCCACCCGTAATCTGGGGCAATTCCATCATTGGGTTCGGAGTCTACCATTATAAGTCGGTACGGAGCGCTCAGCAGGGAAGCTGGCCCTTGGTCAGCTTTTCTCCCAGGAAAGCAGCCATTAGCCTCTATGTTTATTCAGGAGGGGAGGATCAGAAGGAGATGCTGACCAGGTTAGGGAAGTACAAAATGGGGAAGTCCTGTATTTATATCAAGCGCTTAACGGATATCGACGTTTCCGTATTAACCGAAATGATCCGCTCTACCATCCAGCGCTTAAGCGAAAAGTACGGTTAAGCCAACCGTTCATCTGGCGATTTATCGGGGATTCCCGCTCTATTCCAGCCAAGGGAGCCCTAGAATCAAAATGCCTCCGAATGCCAGAGTTTTTGGATTCGGAGGCACGCCCTAATGGGCTAAGACAATCGGCTTTGATGGAGCATTCGACTAAGAGACGATCAAGCCATTAGGCTTTCATCAGCTCTCCAAAATGCTTCACGGTACGAACCAGTTGAGAAACATAGCTCATTTCGTTATCGTACCAGCTCACGGTTTTTACCAGCTGTTGATCACCGGCGTCCATGACACGTGTCTGCGTTGCGTCAAACAAAGAGCCATACTCAATGCCAATAATATCCGTGGAGACCAGTTCGTCTTCCGTGTAGCCAAAGCTTTCGTTGGCTGCGGCCTTCATGGCGGCATTCACTTCCTCTACGCTGGTTTTCTTCTTAAGGATGGTAACCAACTCAGTTAGGGAACCTGTTACCGTCGGTACTCTTTGTGCGCTACCGTCCAGTTTGCCCTTCAAGCCGGGAAGAACCAGACCAATGGCTTTCGCGGCACCCGTGGAGTTGGGAACGATATTCGCGGCGGCAGCCCGAGCCCGGCGAAGGTCGCCTTTGGGGTGGGGGCCGTCTAAGGTGTTCTGGTCATTGGTATAGGCATGAATGGTCGTCATGAGCCCGCTTACAATGCCAAATTGATCGTCAAGCGTTTTTGCCATGGGCGCCAGACAGTTGGTTGTACAGGATGCACAGCTGATGATGGTTTCTTTACCATCGAGAATTTCGTGGTTGACGTTAAATACGATGGTTTTCAGATCACCGGTCGCGGGAGCGGAAATCACCACTCTTTTGGCACCGGCTTGAATATGAGCCTCGGCCTTTTGGCGATCCGTGAAGAATCCGGTGCATTCGAGGACGACGTCTACATCGTGATCGCCCCAGGGAATCTGAGCGGGATCTTTCTGCGCATAAATCATTACTTTCTTGCCATCGACGGTGATGGAGTTTTCATCAGAGCTCACTTCGGCCCCAAAGCGTCCCTGGGCACTATCGTATTTGAGGAGGTGGGCAAGGACGGAAGGTTTGGTCAAGTCATTGGTGGCAACGACTTCGATGCCTTCCATGTTGTAGATCTGACGAAAAGCCAGGCGGCCAATGCGGCCGAATCCATTGATGGCTACTTTGATTTTGCTCATATTTGAGAAGATTATGATTAAATGAATGCCGCAAAGGTACGTGCTAATAAGGGATTTTTGAAATCTGAACCTCAAAGGCCATGAGGAGCGGGAGAATTTCCGGGCTGCCGGTTCCTTGCGCAATAAGCCCCGAGTGGAATCCAGGGGTTTTTCACTGCTATTCTTGCGACAAATTGTTTTTCAGGACATTACCCAAGCTAACAAAGACTCATCTAATGGATGCCTTGGCTCGAGCACGGCCTTCCGATGGTGTGGCTTGACACCGGTCTCCCTTTTGCTATTTGATCCCCCGCTGGTTAAGGGCCCGTTGATAAAGGCGAGCGTTTTTCTGATGTTCTCGATAGCTTCGGGCGAAACGATGATATCCGCTAAAGTCCTCGCGGGCGCAGAAATAGAAGTAGTCGCTGGAGGGCGCATGGAGAACCGCTTCCAGCGTCTTTTTGGATGGGGTGCAGATCGGACCAGGAGGGAGGCCTTTGACCAGATACGTATTATAGGGCGAAGAAAGAGACAGATGCTTTTGGGTAACTCTTTTAATGGTGAAGTCTTGCCAGGCGTATCGAACCGTCGGGTCCGCCTGTAATCGCATGCCCAGGTATAGGCGGTTTAGATACACGCTGGCGATCATACCTTTCTCGTCTGCTTTGTTGGTTTCTTCTTCGACGATCGAGGCGAGGATCACCACTTCTTTGGGAGCCAGGCCCAGTTTCCCTGCCTGCGCCTGCCTCGTAGAATCCCAAAATAACTGGTAGTGCTTGGCCAGACGCCGGAAGGCTTGGTCCGCGGAGCTGTTCCAGAAGAATTCGTAGGTGTCGGGGATGACGGCCACCAGGACCGTATGCGTATCCAGTCCAAACTGCTGAAGGTATACAGGGTCCCTCAAAAGTCTGCGGAGCGCCCCGGCATCTGCTTCTAGATGGGTGGATAGTTTTTCGATCAGTTGCTCCCGGGTCCGAAGCTTGGGAATCACCAGTCGCACCGGTGTTTGCATCCCCGATCGGAGCAGTCGGATGATATCGTAATTGCTCATCCCCTTTTCCAGCTTATAGCGGCCGGCTTTTACATGGTCTGGATATCCGGCCCGCTTGGCTAACAGATCGAAGCTTTTCTCATCGCGAATAAAGGAGCCTTCGATCAGCATCTGACGTACTTGGGAATAGACGGCTCCGGTCGGAATATGAAGATAATTACCTTCTGTAAAGGCCCCGGTATTGGATCCGAATGTTTTGAGCAGAATAAAGCCCAAGACCGCCGCACCCCCAATTAAGAATAGGATGAGCCCGAGCCCGACCTTTGATTTTCTGCTATGCTGTTTTCCTTTTTTCTGCTTTTTCTTCATGCCTCCAGCTCGGTAAGATCACCTCATCCCGATACCTGCGGGTTTGGGGAGGTGCATGGCGCCCTTTCCAATCAAAACTAACCTCTTTTTTGCTAAAGTTTAGGGCTAAAGTTTCGCCAAAAATAAAAGCTTCCGTCGTCCTGACTTGTCAGGGAGAAGGAAGCTCGGACGTTTATCTTCCGCACCTAGTTTTAGGCGCTAACTAAGTTTTTCTAGGTATTTTCTAGGTATTTTCTAGGTCTTATCTAGGTCTAGGGCGTGTTTGCCGGTGCCGAGGTGTTCTGGGGAGGCATGGGACGTCCCGAATTTGGACCCGACGGCTGATCAAAGAAAGCCACCGAGAGAATAGCCAAGGCCGCTATAATGGCAATGGTATACCAAGTGCCTTTTTCCATAACATCGGTGGATTGCTTTACCCCCATCACCTGAGACCCCAAAGAGCCAAAAGCACCGGTGAGACCACCCCCTTTGGGGTTCTGAACCAAGATGAAAAATCCCAGCACGATGCAGGCCAGGATGATCAATACAGTAAATAGGATTATCATATGTTAGACGCTTTGCGTATCGTTTCGATCTTTTGCGCAAAATAACTACTTTTCTCAGGATTGCGCAAACTTAATTTCTTATACATTTCGATGGCTTTCTCTGATTTTCCTTGGCGGTAGAGGATATCGGCCAAGGCTTCGCTGATCACATTATCTTCGGGCCGAATCGAGCTCATGGCCATTTCGAAGACGTTTTCAGGAATTTCTTCGTTCTCTTCTTCGAGGGCAGCCATCAGTTTTTCCCGCTGCCAAAGTGCTTTTAAGGCACTTTTTTCCGAGGCTTCCGCCTGGGCTTTTTCCGTTTTGGACTGAATGTGGGCCAACCACTGAGAAAAGCTCATCATCACCATTAAGGATTTTTCCGGCTTTTCTGCACCCTCTTTCCCGAGTTCGGTTTCCGGTTCCACTTTCTGGGATTCCCGGGATGATTTCCATGCATCCAGATCGGAGGGAACCTCGATGTTCTGATGCAAAAAATAATCCTGGGCCGACCCGGAGGGTAGGGGGATGCGCTTATCGGCTGAACTACTGGTTGAACTATCGGCTGAAGTATCAGCTGAAGTATCAGCTGAAGTGTTAGCTGGAATATCAGCTGAAGTATTAGATGGAATATCGGATGGAGTAACTGGCTTTTGGGAAGGATCTCCAGATATCATGTCCTTTACCTCCTGATCAGGGGGCAACGGGGCGCTCTGGTTCATAGATTCCTGAGCTAGGCCGGGAGCAACTTCTGCTTCCGCTTCTGTGTCCGCTTTGGCTGCCAGTTCTGCTTCCACCGCGGTGGTTTCGTTGGCTTCGATTCTCGTTGATTTTTCTTCGGTCGGAGAAATCGGAGAAGTTTCGGCTCCGGCCTGGGGCTTCTCCTCTAGTTGCTCGGTTTCCGGGTCCACGTTTTCAGACTTCTGTTCCTTCTGCGGACTATCTAAATGGGTTTGCAGGTTTTCAAGAAACCGCCGCTGTTGAATCCAGTTCCCTCCGTAGAAACTCAGAAGTTCGAGACGGTTTTCCTTATCTGTGATCGTTGGATCTGCCAAGGCGGCCCCCGCTTCGATGAATCGGGCTGGAAGGAAATAAGGATAGGTTTCGACCAGGGTCCGAATCGCGTTGGGGGACAGTTTTAGCAGTGCTTCAGGGTCTTTGAGCGCTTGGGTAATCTGGGAAGGCGTGATACTCATGATAAAATTCTGTCGTTGCGAAGATCTACCAATTTACGAAAGCTTTGTTGAACAAATCGTCGGCCAGCTGGTTTCCGATGGTCTCCATCAAGGCTGCCTCCTGGCTTTGCAAAGTCTGGTTGGCGGGGAAGTCCGCAAACTGCGAGAAGCTTTGCACAAAATCGGCGGACTCGTCGAGTTTGTTTTCGAATTCCACCTCGATGGAAATAGTCAGCCGGTTGGTGGAGGCAGATTGGGTATTTTCCACACCGGTTACGGTGAGTTCATAGCCGGTAATTCGGCCGGTGATGATATAATCTGCCTCTTCGGTGTTCACGGAGGTTAGTCCCGTCTGGGTGAGAATACGGGAGCGGATCTTGGTGGTCAGCAAGGGGGCCAGGGAGGGCACCACATTGCGGGCCTGGTTTTCAAAAACCTCCATGTAAAGCGTTTTCCCTTCGATGCTTGCTCCCGTGAAACTATATACGCCACAAGAAGAACTCAAGAACAGGGGAAGGCAAAGGAAGGGCAGAAGGATCCTGAAAAAGCGATTAATCCCGGATGTCATATTCTTTGATCTTTCTGTATAATGTGCGCTCAGAAATCCCCAGTTCGTTGGCCGCATCGCGGCGACGTCCTTTGTGGCGGATGAGTGCTTTTTGGATGAATTCTTTTTCTCTTTCAGCGAGCTGCAAGGACTCTTCGACCTCCTCGTGTTCGTCAATGTCTTCTTTGGGCTGCAAGAGCAAAGGGGGCGTATAGACTCCTGGCTTATCCGCAGAAGCCCCGTAGCTGGGAAGCAGGTTTTCTTTGGATGTCGCGGCGCTGGCATAGCTGCTGCCGGCGGCAGGGACGAGTTCATAGATCAACTGTTTGATCTCGTTAATGTCTTTTTTCAGCTCGAAGAAGAGTTTATAGAGGATATCGCGCTCCGTGGTTGAATCGAAAGGACCTCCGGTCTGTCCATGGGGCAATCCATGCCTTGGCAGGACCGCCAGACTTCTTGACCGATCCTGCGGCAGGAAAGACTCGATGGATTCGGCGGATAGAAGTTTTTCGGAGGAAAGCACCGATACTTGCTCGGCGAGGTTTTTTAGCTCTCTGATATTGCCGGGCCAGGAATAGGCCTCAATCCTTTTTTGGGCGCTGGCGTCGAGCTGAACGGCCGTTGTTTTATACCGCTCCGCAAAATCAGATGCGAATTTGTGAAACAGCAGGGAAATGTCCTCGGTTCGTTCCCGGAGTGCAGGAACGCGGATCGGCACGGTGGAAAGTCGGTAATAAAGATCGACCCGAAACTTATGATCCCGGGTATAGTCCAGCAGGTCCCGGTTGGTGGCCGCGACCACCCGAACATCGGTTTTCTGTACTTTGGAAGAGCCGACCCGAATGAATTCGCCGGTTTCCAGCACCCGGAGCAGCCGCGCTTGGGTGCCCAGGGGCATCTCTCCGATTTCATCGAGGAAGATGGTGCCTCCATTCACGGTTTCGAAGTATCCTTTCCTGCTGTCTACGGCGCCTGTAAAGGCGCCCTTCTCATGACCGAATAATTCAGAGTCGATGGTCCCTTCCGGAATGGCACCACAGTTAACGGCAATAAAGGGATGATGTTTTCGTGGAGACAAACTGTGAATGATATTGGAAAAAGCCTCCTTTCCGACGCCGCTTTCGCCCATGATCAACACGGTAAGATCCGTGCCGGCTACCTGTATGGCCGTTTTCAAGGCGTGGTTAAGCGCCGGCGCATTCCCGATAATTCCAAACCTGTTCTTAATACTCTGTATTTCCGTTTGCATAGGCTTGAAGTTTTAGGAATCGGTTCTCGATGGAGGAATGGCCAGGCCAAGGAGGGTGGCTCCCGTGGATTCCGTTACCTTCACCTGTATATAATCTCCGGGCTTGGCGTCGATCCCCGCTTTGGGAAACACCAGGACTTTGTTTTGGGAGTTGCGGCCTGCCCAATGATCTTCACTTCTTTTGCTCGTACTTTCGATGAGCACTTCAAACTCTTTGCCGATATCAGCGGCATAGGAAGCTTCGCTATGTTTTCTCTGGGTGTCAATGATTTCCGTGAGCCGCTCTTTTTTGACGGATTCGGGGATGTCGTCTTCGTAGCGACGGGCGGCTAAAGTCCCCGGCCGCTCACTATAAGAGAACATGTAAGCCATATCAAACCGGCAGATCTCCATCAGGCTCAAAGTGTCTTCGTGCGCGTCTCTAGACTCCCCGCAGAACCCACTGATTATATCCGTACTTAATCCGCAGTCGGGCATGATTTCCCGGATGCGCTTTACTTTGGCCAGGTACCATTCCCGGGTGTAGGTCCGGTTCATCCGCTGGAGGACTTCCGTGTTCCCACTTTGAACCGGCAGGTGAATATAGCGGCAGATATTGGGGTGACGGGCCATGGTAAAGAGCACATCATCGGTAATGTCTTTGGGGTGGGAAGTGCTAAACCGAACCCGGAGTTTATCAGAAATCAAGGCCACCTGTTCAAGGAGGTCGGCAAAGAGGGTCTGCTGGGTTTGGCCGGATTCATCACTGTGGGTGTAGGCATAGGAGTCTACGTTTTGTCCCAGCAGGGTGACTTCCCGGTAACCTTGTTCGAAGAGTTGACGGCATTCGGCGAGGATGGATTGGGGATCCCGACTTCTTTCCCTTCCCCGGGTAAAAGGAACCACACAGAAGGTGCACATGTTATTGCAGCCTCTCATGATCGATACAAATGCCGTGACGCCGTTGCTGTCTAGGCGAACCGGTGCGATGTCGGCATAGGTCTCTTCCCGGCTAAGGAGTACATTAATGGATTTTTGTCCCCCTTCGGCCTCCTGGATTAGGCCCGGCAGGCTTCGGTATGCATCGGGACCTACGACGAGGTCTACCAGTTTTTCTTCTTCCAGGAATTTGGATTTCAGGCGCTCGGCCATACAGCCAAGAACGCCCACCAGCATATCGGGGCGTTGGGCTTTTCGCTTCCGAAATGTCTGGAGACGATTGCGGACGGTCTGCTCGGCCTTTTCTCGAATCGAGCAAGTGTTGAGCAAGATGAGATGGGCCTCCTCGAACTCTGTGGTTGCCCCATAGCCTTCGGCCTGCAAAATAGAGGCGACGATCTCAGAATCTGAAAAATTCATCTGACAGCCATAGCTTTCTATATAGAATTTCTTGGTGTAGGTGTTCGGATCTTCCGCGAAAGGAGCATAGGCTTCTCCTTGTCTGGATTCTTCGATGATCTTTTGTCCTAATCCTGACATAATTTCCGATGGTCGTTTGAACAAAGGTAAGGAGAATGGGCGGCATTGACAGGGCGCAGATCGATGATTTTCCGACCTTTGGATGGATCAAAGCGCATTGCTGGCCGCGATTGGTTAGATTTGCGGCCCATGCAACTAAACACGGTATTATACGATATGGATGGGCTGCTTCTGGATACGGAGCCGCTATGGGGAATCAGTATGGAAAAGATCGTTGCCCGCCACGGCATTCCCATTACCCGCGCCCAGTTTCGGGAGACCACCGGCCTGCGCATTGAAGAAGTTACCCAGTATTGGGCCCGAAAATATGCCTGGACCGGCGCTTCGGTAGAGGCCGTGGCCGAGGAGATCCTAGAAGATATTATCGCGTCGGCGCGCCGCGAGGGGCGGATCCTCCCAGGTGTCCTTTCCTCCTTGGAATGTTTCGGTCGACTGGGGTTCAAGCGCGGCCTGGCTTCTTCTTCGCCTACGCGGATGATCCACAGCCTGGTGGATCATTTTGGTCTGCGCAGCTATTTTGACGTCATCTGTTCGGCCGATGAAGTGCGCTATGGAAAGCCCCATCCCGACGTGTTTTTGCTCGCCGCCGAAAAACTGGACTCCCATCCCTTAGAATGCCTGGTTTTTGAAGACTCCGTGAACGGAATGATCGCGGCCAAGGCCGCTCGGATGAAGGTCGTCGTCGTTCCCGATGCCCAGCACCGAGAGGATCCCCGCTTTGTCCTGGCAGACCGCAAGATCCGAACCCTGGAAGAAGTGACCCCGGAATGGGTGGCGACCCTGGGCTAGGCCATAGGCATGGCCTAGGTCAAAGATGGTTTTTTTAGATTAGACCGGTTGATTTCCATATATCGGTCCGGAACCAGCAGGGGTTGGAACCCTAGTTTCGCATAGAAGGACTGGGCATCCAGGGTGGCCAGCATAATCTTTCGAATCTCCTTCATCCAGGGTAATTCAATCAAGGTTTTTACAAGCTGAAAGCCCAGCCCCTTTCCCTGATACTCTTCGAGGACAAAAATGTCGGCTAAATAGGCAAAGACGGTATAGTCCGTGATCAGACGCCCAAATCCGACCTGCCTGCCATGAGGGCCGTTTTCCAGGACGCTAAGACAATAAGAATGCTGGATGGACTGGGCGATCCGTTCTTTAGATATGCCCTGGGCCCAGTACGATCGCCGTGTCAACCATTCATGAACCTGATCGAGGTTAATATCCCCGGGATTCGAGCTAAAGATGAAGCCGTTTTTTTCTATAGATATAGGGGTCATGATCTTTTAGGTTTATGAAGTTACCTCCTCCCAAATCGTTGCCATCGGTCCCCGGCGCCCAAAGCTAAACCCAGCCCTTCCTATCGCTGCTCCTATCGCTGCGGCCGTCGCTGCTCAATCCGGCTCCACCATCGCTTCCACCGCTTCCACGGTTTGCGCAGGCAGGGACTTTTCCTTCGCCTCAAGCGATACCCATCATTCACTAAGTAGACACCCGTCAGGATGGTGGCCGCGGCCAGGGCCGAGAAAACGGTCAGCTTCTCCTCCGAGAGTAAATATCCTAATGCGAGGGCAACAAGGGATTAATATACGCATAGGTGGAAACAAATCCAACTTCAAGAATGCGCAAAGCGTAGAGGAAGGCGGTATAAGAAAGGATCGAACCCACGATGATTAAATAGATTAAGGCCCAGATCCCCCTCTCGGCTGCTTCATTCCAAACCCATAGTTGGTCATACTGGTCTACCGTCGGCGATGCCAGAAGTAGAAACAGACCCCCAAATCCAACTGAATCCCTGCAGAAAACAAAGGATGGTTGGAGGAACAATGCTTATCTTTGATCCAACATGTCCACCCCCCTTCCCATTTGAACAGGGCGCTCAGGGTGGACCTTTTATTTTTACGAGCTTTATCGCTTATGCCTTCGCTAACGTTAAATAGAAACCCAATGAGATGAAATCCCGGTCATTCATGGTCTGATTGATAGAAGAATTTTGATCAATTTCACCGCGGATCCAGCTGTTTTGGCGCGGTACCTTCCTGCTCCCTTTCGTCCAAAACTTTATAATGACAAAGCAATTGTTGGTATCTGTCTCATTC
>CAZYEZ010000087.1:0-9947 GCA_964646775.1 uncultured Chitinophagaceae bacterium
CTTTTTGCCGAGGTGGATGAAGAGGCTTGGAGAGCGGCCATGGCCATTGAGCTGTTTCACAACTTTACATTGATTCATGATGATGTGATGGATCAGGCTCCGCTAAGAAGAGGCCAAGTCACCGTGCATGAGCGCTATGGATTGCCGACCGCCATGCTTTGCGGAGATGTGATGAATATTTTTGCCTTTGAGCAGATTTCGGGGCTTGGAGAATCCCTGGCACCCGTCCTTCGACTTTTTGTTCAAACGGCCCGGGAGGTTTGCGATGGACAGCAGATGGATATGGATTTTGAAACCAGGGAGGTCGTAAGCCTGGCGGAGTATGAAGAAATGATCCGACTAAAAACGGCCGTG
Source organism: uncultured Chitinophagaceae bacterium (assembly GCA_964646775.1). Lineage (GTDB taxonomy): Bacteria > Bacteroidota > Bacteroidia > Chitinophagales > Chitinophagaceae > CAYPQN01. The sequence continues at coordinate 355 of CAZYEZ010000087.1, forward strand.
CTTTTAGGAGCCAGCCTCCAGATTGGGGCTTTGATTGGCGGTGCTTCCCTGGGGGCGGCCGTCAAGCTTTATGAGTTTGGCCAGGCCCTTGGCCTGGCTTTTCAGATCAAAGATGACTACCTGGATGCTTTTGGCCAGGGCCAGGAAGTGGGTAAGCAGACCGGGGGAGATATTCGAGCCAACAAAAAGACTTTTCTTTGGATTCAGGCCATGGAAAAGGCCAACAGCGAACAGAAAAAACGGATGGCCCAGGCCCTGGATGCGGAAGAAGAGACGAAAGTAGCAGAGATTACACAGATATTTTTAGAAACCGGTGCGGCGGAAGCTTGCCAGCAGCGAATGGAAGCTTATTCTCAGCAGGCATTTCTCTGTTTAGAAGAAGTGCCGGTTCAGGAGCGCCGAAAGGAACCCCTTCGGGAACTTACGGCCTATTTGCTTCATCGAAACGGGTGAGGCCTTAAAAAAATTTGGATCGATGAATTATTGGCTTATTAAATCAGAACCCTCCTCCTATAGCTGGTCGGACTTGGTCCGGGACGGGAAAACCGTTTGGGATGGGGTAAGAAACTATGGAGCGCGGAATCATATTCGTTCCATGAAACTTGGCGAACTATGCTTGTACTACCACAGCAATGAGGGCCGGGAGATTGTAGGTGTTGCAAAAGTGATTCGGGAGGCCTTTCCCGATCCCACGGCTTCGGATCCTCAATGGCTGGCCGTTGAGGTAGCCCCGGAATTTGCTTTGGAAAACCCCGTCACCCTGAAGACTCTGAAATCCATTCCTTTTTTTGGGCAAATGGATCTGATTCGCCTCTCTCGACTTTCGGTGGGTAAAGTCCGAGCCGAGGAGTATAAGAAGATTATTCAAATGGGCGGGAAGAAAAAGACCCAGCCTTGAGCGCCTGGGTCCTGGTTCATAAAAACTTTCATGAGAAATGGAGGTTAAATCGTCATGATCTCCTTTTCTTTCTCCTTGCAAATTTGATCTACTTGGGCGATTTGCTTATCCGTTAATCCTTGGACCCGGTTTTCCATGTCCTTGGCTAAGTCTTCACTGAGGCCTTCTTTTTGCTCTTTTTTGATCCGCTCAATGACGTCGCGGCGCACATTGCGAATGGCAATCTTGGCGTTTTCCCCTTCCAGGTTCACCTTCTTTACCAGCTCTTTTCTTCGCTCTTCCGTTAAAGGGGGAAGATAAAGTTTGATGATGCTTCCATCGTTTTGAGGATTCAGGCCGATGTTGGCCGCCATGATGGCTTTTTCAATCGGCGCCATCATCGACTTTTCCCAGGGTTGTAATGCGATGGTTCTGGCATCAGGGATCGTAATGTTTGCGACTTGATTAAGGGGTGTCGGAGATCCATAATACTCCACCATAATGCCTTCCAAGATCATGGGATTTGCTTTTCCGGCGCGGATGCGGGATAACTCTACCTCCAAATGCCGAATCCCGTTTTTCATTTGATCGGCGGCCTGCGATATACGGCCTTCCAGTTCCTCTGTCATAATCCAAGGGTGTTTTGAAGAGCGTAAAAATAGAAAATTGTTTGGGCATCACCTCAAAATTGTTCCCAATTACCAGGTTCGTCCGGACCTTGGTTTGGAAGGAATCCTTGTGTTTCGCGAATAAGAGGTTTTTATTGCCTGTGTTTACGAAATTATTCTAGCTTTGTTATCGGCTTCCAGGAATCGAGGCCATGGGCTTCATGGCCTTTTAGCTTCAATGAAAATTATTCTCCTATTTCTTGCCTTTTGGGGGGCCATGATGATGACTCCTAGCTATCTGATCGCGCAGGCAGCGCGTCCATCATTTACGGAAAAGCCCGAAAATAGGTTGGATGCTCAGGGGCGAAAGCAGGGGTTATGGTTGCTCCGTTCTTCAGCCAGTAAAGGAGAGCCCGGATTCATCGAATTAGGTCAGTTTCAGGATGGGCGTCGGATTGGACCCTGGTATAAGATTGATGGAGAAGGGGAGCTGGTTTCCATGTTAAATTATCGCTTCGGGGTCCTGGACGGGGAGGCCCAGTATTATGAGCAGGGCAGACTGGTGGCCACCGGTCATTATATGGGCTTGAATCCCAAGAATGAGACCGACACTTTTTTGGTTGAGGACCCCGTTACGGGAGAACAGGTCTGGCGTTATATTGCGACAGATCGCGGCACCGTCCGCCATGGGATCTGGAAGTTTTATGATCCCCTTAGCGGGCGGCTGATTGAAGAGCAGGAGTATCAGTTAGATTCATTGATATACCAAAGGGACTTCCCTATGTCTTCGGCCGACAGTCTCTATTTTAAAAAGCGGGAGCAGGAACTCCCTCATAATCAGCATAAGACTCCTTATGCCCCGCCGGTGGAAAAGCAAATTCATTATGGGGATCCAGGCCGCGTGGATTAGCGCCGCGCGGACTCCTGGGGCCATTAAGACCGGGCCGTTTGCATAGAAGCCCAAATTTTGCGCTGCAAGCCAATAAGATCTCTGGGCGATGTTTTGGTCCAGCGCCGAAGCCCTTGATGAAGCAGGCGATTTTTCTCTCCCTGGATCAGGGCATCGATCACTTCCTTGCCCCATTGTTCGATCCGGGGTGCCAGCTGCTGAATATACAGGGTGGCGAATGGATCGGGGCTCCCGGGATCCAGTTCTTTTCCCTGATGTTTGATATGGCGTAAGAGAAGACTTTCGGCCAAGAAGAGGCCAATCATCATATCGGCAAGACGAAGCAGGATCTCCTGCTCCTTCTCCAAAGCCGCGCCCCGCTCGTCCATAGCCAGTCCAAGACAAAGCATACAGGCCCGCTTCAGGCGGGCGAGAAGGTCTCTTTCATAGCCTAAGACCTGATCGCCGGGAGGGGGCGAGGGAATGGATAAAAGTTCGGATTCAAGGCGGCGAAGCTGAGGCAGCAGGGGAATGCGCTCTTTGACTCCTCTTTGAATCATCCGATCCAAGATCAGCAGTCGGTTGATTTCGTTGGTTCCCTCGAAGATTCGGTTTATTCGACTATCTCGATAAGCCATGGAGACTATATACTCGTCCGAGAAACCGTTGCCCCCATGGATTTGCACGCCTTCGTCAACGACAAAATCCAGGACTTCCGACCCGGCTACTTTGAGTATGGCACATTCTATGGCATATTCTTCTGCCAAGCCCATGGAGCTGCTGGAATCTCCAGAATGGGCAAGCTGATCCATCCAGCCGGCCATTCGATATAGCCCAGACTCGCAGGCTCGAATCCTCAATTCCATTTGGGCCAGTTTTTCCTGGATGGCGCCAAAGGAGGCAATCGGCTGTCCAAATTGAACGCGATTCAGCGCATAATCCATACTCGTGTCCCGAACCCGCTTGGCCGCGCCCAAGGCGGCGGCACAAAGCTTAGCCCGGCCAATGTTTAGAATTTGAAATGCAATATGATGCCCTTTCCCGATTTCTCCCAGGAGGTTTTCTACGGGTATCGGCGTGTTCTCCAGGAAAAGGGCCCGGGTGCTTGACCCCCGAATCCCCATCTTTTTTTCCTCCTCTCCGAAACTTAATCCAGGGCTGTTGCGTTCCATGATGAAAGCGGTGAAATCTTTGCCATCGACTTTAGCAAAGACGACAAACAAGTCGGCAAATCCGGCATTCGTAATCCAGATCTTTTGGCCCTGGAGCAGGTAATGCTTCCCATCCTCCGATAAAGTAGCCTGGGTTCTTATGCTCCGAGCATCGGAGCCGGACTCGGGCTCCGTAAGTGCATAGGCCCCTTTCCATTGGCCCGTTGCCAGCAAAGGCAAATACTTGCTTTTTTGTTCTTCCGTTCCAAAATATAGAATGGGCAAGGTGCCAATTCCCGTATGTGCCGCCATGGAAACCGAAAAGGAATGTCCCGCTCCCAATGCCTCGGTGATAAGCAGGGAACTGACCGTACCCTCGCCCATTCCCTGATATTCGGTAGGCAGGGACGCACCCAGCAGCCCGAGTTCGCCGGCTTTGTTGAGAATTTCGATCATCCGATTGTTGTTGGGTCGGTCGAGCTCAACCAGATGGGGGCGGACCTCTTTTTCCAGAAAGTCCAGACAGGTCTGGTAGATCAACTGCTGCGCTTCGCTGAACGCTTCCGGGCTAAACACCGAAGCGATTTCCGATTCCTGGAGCAGAAAAGATCCTCCTTTGGGTGGCGCATTCGTATCCATAGCTTATTCTTTTCTTGAATTTAGGAATTTTTGGCCAGAATCACCCCGGTTACTCCTTGCTTGCACATCGATTTTCTAGGTCCCCCATAGCTCGGCCATCCAAACCGGTAGCGGAGCCTGAAGGCCGGGAGATCGCCATCCATCGAAGGGGAGAGGAGCCTAGGTTCGGACATCTCGGGGGAATACCTATTTTTGATAAGAACATGAAGGAGCATCCGTCCTCGATTTCTCATTTTAAGGGAGTTCTTCCCTATCTACGATATGGACAGGGCAGGCGATTAATGCTGGCATTCCCCGGATTTGGGCAATCGCCGGGTTGGGAGAAACCCCTGATTCAGGGTTATGAATCCCAATATACCGTATTGTCGATCGGCTATCCCCCGAGTCCTAGCTTTCCTTATCCTAAGGACATAGCGGCGCTGAGCCCGCAGGATTTGACCGCCATGGTGGATGAGCTGGTGGGGCAGCGTAAATGGGAAACGGTCCAGCTCTTGGGGTATAGCATCGGTGCTCGGTTGGCAATGACCGTATTCGAACAACGTTCCCATTTCGTAAATCAGCTTTGCTTGCTGGTTCCCGATGGTTGGTACCGGCGACCGATTTATCATTTTTGCACCCGCAGTTCCTGGGGAAGAAGAATATTTGCAACTATGGCCCAGCGTCCCCAAATTCTTCAAGCCGCGCTCCAATGGGCAGATCGATTCGGTTTCCTCCCTTCCCCTTTGGTCCGTTTTGTGATGGGCTTTTGGCAAAAGCGCGAAGAGCGGGAAAAGCTCGTATGGATTTGGTCGATCCTAAGACAGATCGAACCGTCTTTAAAACGAATGGAATCGATCCAGCAGAGCCAGCCTAAACCCATCGACCTATTCCTGGGTCAGCGGGACCCTTTAATCTCTGCAGAAAAGGTTCGCAGGCGAGCGCAGAAAATCCCCGGCACCCGCATTCATGTCCTTGACCGGGGACATTTTATCCTCGATGAGACAACCCTTCCGCTCATTCAAAAATCCCTTTCCCTGTGATCATGGGTTTTCTTATTGCCGTTACCGGAGGCGTAGTGGCCGTCTATGTATTCCTTTTTTTAGCCTATGCGCTGGGTTGGACCCGCCTCCCATCCGGGCCTTTAGAAGAGAAGGCCACCCACCCATTCCCCCTGGTCACGGTCGTGATAGCCGCCCGCGACGAAGAGGATAATATTGCCGACTGCTTAGCTTCCCTGGAAGCTCAGACCTATCCGGCTTCATCCCTCGAAATACTGGTGGTGGACGACCACTCCCGGGATCGGACCGCGCTGATTGCGCAGTCATTCGCCGATAGGCTTCCATTGCGCGTTCTTTCCTTGGCCAAATTTCATGATCCGAAAACCCAAGGCGGGGCTTTTAAAAAGCAGGCCCTGAGTCTGGGCATCCGTCAGGCCCAAGGGACGCAAATCCTGACCACCGATGCCGATTGTATATTAGGACCGGACTGGGTGCGGACGATGAGCCAGGCATTGAACGATACCGGTACGGTCATGGCGCTGGGACCGGTAAAGTATCGGGCCAAAAAGGATCTGCTGGGCCTTTTCCAGAGCTTGGATTTTATGGCCATGCAAGGAATCACCGGAGCCGTGAATCATTTCCGTCTGGGGATTATGGGCAATGGGGCGAACCTGGGTTTTCGGAAATCAAGTTTTGAGCAAGTGGGAGGCTACCAGGGGGTGGACCACTTAGCCAGCGGGGATGATTATTTGTTGATGCATAAAATGCGTGCGGCCTTTGGCCATCGATTTCGCTATATAAAGGCCAGGGAGGCGATTGTACATACAAAACCCCCAGAATCCTGGGCTGCATTTTGGTCACAGCGGATTCGTTGGGCCTCGAAAATGGGCAGCTACCAAGATCCTTTTGTCCAGGGGAGCCTGGTGCTGGTTTACCTGATGAATGCCGGCCTTCTCGCCTGGACGATCTACGCCCTTTTGACCGGCAACTGGAGGATCGCGGCCGGAATGGGACTGGCCAAGCTGCTCGCAGAACTCTGCTTGATGATCCCTTTATCCCGATTCTTTGGTCCGCTGAAATGGCTGATTTATTTTCCCTTGCTGCAGCCCTTGCATTGCATCTATGTACTGGTCGCCGGAGTCCTGGCCTGGAAGAGAGACTACCATTGGAAAGGACGTCGCACCCGATGAGGAAAGTTTGCCGCTTCCCGGGGGCGACAAAGAATGCTTCGCAAAGATTGCTTGCATTGGGGCATGGTTTCTGCTCTTCTTGAATTATATTTGATATGCATTAATCCATAAATCTGCTTTCCGCAACGATGAAAAGCGTCCTTACATTTTTGGTGGCCCTATTCATTCTTATAGGGGGAGCCTATATCTACTGGTTCTATTTCAATCCTTACGGGGACGGATTCCGGGAGGGTGTACTACAGAAGTTTTCGCGAAAAGGCCATTTCTTTAAGACCCATGAGGGGGAAATCATCCAATTGGGATTCGGGCAGCGGGGTGGCCAGTTTCATGCCCAGTATTTTTATTTTTCCGTAGAAGACCCCCAAGTGGCGGATTCCTTGTCTCGGTCTGTTGGCAAGAAAGTCCGAGTGCATTATACGCAATACCGGCGAGCCTTGCCCTGGCGCGGCGAGGCTTATGGATCCATCAATGCCGAAGAGGGCCAGTATATTGTGGATGCGATCATGGAAGTGGAAGAGCCAGATCGAAACATGCCCGCCCTTTCCGTGGATCGATCAGGAGGCGAGGAAGAGGAAAACGGCCGGCCGGCGTTTTAAGCTCGGCTGCAGGCGCCGCCATGCGGCGATGCGATGGGTTTGAATCCATTGGTCTTCCCCCTGAATGTCCAGGGCGACACATAGCTTCGTGGATGGCTTCAAGGCCTTCAAAAGTTCATCGAATAAGGACTGATTCCGGTAAGGCGTTTCGATGAAAATCTGGGTTTGGTTTTCTTGGCGAGATCGTTGCTCGAGCATCTGAATTTGCCGTAGCCGCTCGGGATTCTTGATCGGCAAATATCCATGGAAGGCAAATTGCTGACCCGATAAACCAGAGCTCATTAATGCCAGGATCAGAGAGTTGGGACCTACCAGAGGGTGCACGGACGCCCCCAGTTCCAGCGCTTTGGCGACGAACTGGCTCCCTGGGTCCGCGATGCCGGGGCATCCGGACTCACTCATAATTCCAATGGGCCAGCCCTGCTGAACCCAGGACTGGAACAAGGGCCAGTTGGGTTCTCCGTGCTTGTCGATTTCTTCGATCTCCGCTTCGGCGAGCGGGTAGTCCGGAAGTATGGCCCGGATATGGCGACGGGCGCTTCGGGCATTTTCCACGATAAAATGGCGGACTCCGGGTAGTACATCGAAGACTTCCTGACTTAAGCTGTTCAGGGTGCCTTCCGCAATGGGTACGGGGATGAGGTAAAGTCGACTTCTTTTCATAGGTGAATCACAGACTAATGACTAATCACAGACTAATAGACTAATCAAAGGCTAAATTAGCGTTTGGTTCAATGCAAAAGGACTTCGGGATTAGAATCCATGAAATAGGAACGAAAGCGATCCTTGGAGGGGAAGGAAGCAGCCGCTCCTGGGTCGCGGGTGGCGGGTTGCTAAGCGGCGCTAGGAGTGCTTTAGGAGACCACCCCTCATGCATCTGCGCCCCGGGGCTTAACTTTGTGGCTATGATTATTCCCGCTTCATTTTTTCAGCGTCCCGATGTGGTGGAAGTGGCCCGCGATATGATCGGATTGATCCTCTGCACCGATATCGACGGGGTCCATTGCTCGGGTCGGATCATCGAAACCGAAGCCTACGCTGGGGTGAATGACCGTGCCTCTCACAGTTTTGGGAATCGAAGGACTCCCCGTAACCAGTCCATGTATGGGCCGGGAGGGCACGCCTATGTATACCTATGTTATGGGATTCACCATCTTTTTAATGTTGTCACCAACCGGGCCGACCACCCGCAAGGGGTGCTGGTCCGCGCCGTAACACCGCTTCGAGGCCTCGAGGTGATAAGGCAGAGGCTGGGGCGCGCCGATCGCCCTTCCGGCCCTGGACTAGTCACCCGGGCACTAGGTATTGATCGGCGATTACACGATGGTCATCTTTTGGATCGACCTCCAGTGTGGATTGAGTGGGACGGCTTAACCTTGGAAAAGGGACATATGGTTCAGGGCCCCCGAATTGGGGTGGACTATGCCGGGGAGGATGCATTGCTGCCCTATCGCTTCCGGTGGATATTCGAGGATGAAAAGAAGCGAAAACCGCCGATGAAGGCGAGTTAAAATGCAAGAAGCTGTCTGAGGACAGACAGCTTCTTGCCATGACTTAAATTTTAGCCTAGAACTGCGGACAGGAAACGTTGGTCTGAGGATAGAAAGTCCGTTTGTTGATGCAGCCATTGAAAATCAAGGAGATCTCATATCCACCATTTCCATTGGTTGCGGTATTGAAGTTGGACATGTTCACATCATAGCTAAGGCCTAATTTCATTTTGGACCACTCAAATCCGATATATGGGGCCACGGCATCTCCATACCGATACCAGCCTCCCAGATAAAGAACGGAAGCTCTGGAGAACTCTTGGTCATATCCAGGGTTAAGAACGAATCCTACGGCGGCGCCACCGATGATCTCCGAGGCGGAAGCCTGGGTCTGATAAAGACCGCTGGCATAGAGTACGATATTCTGGTTCAAATCAAAGGATCCACCCAGATGCGCCGTATAGCGGGAGTGGATGGTGTTGGAACCGCCAAGGAATGATTCGACAGGTTGCGTCAGATGATAAAGAGAAAATCCGACATAAGCGGTCGCATATTCGCTGACGCGACCCGAATACATCAATCCAAAATTGAAGTCAGGATAAGTAAGGTCAGAGTTGGGCAGATTCTCCTTGGTCTGATAGGGGGTTCCTCCGGAAGGGTCATGCTGATCTTCGAACTTCAGCTTGGTGAAGTCCAGATTCTTCTGTACCAGCGCTCCCTGGATTCCCAGAGAAAGGTTATGTTGCTTTTCTGCACCAAAAGCCTTGTGATAGGCTGCCGACAAACCGATGGTAATGTTCTGCAGGCCGCCGGTTCCACTCTTGTCATAGGAAGCCAGTACCCCTACCCCTACGGCATCTCCATTATTTAGACGGTCTTTCAAGGTCGCCATGTCATAGGACAGGGTTGCGGTGGTAAAAGGATTCCCCGAAACAGACGCCCATTGTTCGCGGTAATTTGCGGACAAACGCAGGTCACATTGAGTCAGTCCCGTCAAGGCTGGATTCAAGGTTAATGGAGAGGCGAAATATTGGGTATAGTGGGAGTCTTGAGCGGAAAGAGAACCGCTGAAAGCCAGACAAGCACTGACGCCAAGGAGTATTTTCTTCATCTGAGAATCTTTAGTTTTTTGGGTAAGAAGAAGTTTCTGCAAGCCAAAATAAGTCAATTTACTAT
>CAZYEZ010000088.1:0-9905 GCA_964646775.1 uncultured Chitinophagaceae bacterium
AACCCGGGCTTCGATTTCGATTTGATCTCCTTGGCGGAAGAACACGGGTAGGCCGGCATCCACCATGAGTGACTTTTGCGTGACAACCCGGGTCGAAGCAAGTCCAAATTGCAAGTCCTGGTTATGGACCAGACCCATGAGCTTCCATTCCGTGAGCGATTCGGGAACCTGAAATTCCCAGTAAAGGGTTCCATCCTTCCCGGTTCGCGCCTGGGGGATGAAAAAAGCCGTCTGCCGAAAATCCCTGCGAATCTGGGGTTTTTCTTCTTTCTCTAATCCAGCTTGTGTCGGATCTTCTTCCTGATCCTGGTTTAGGGACGCCGTTTTTGATAAGGCCTCGGGTGGCGGCGAGGCGGCTCGGCTCTCCTGAACTTGCATACCGTCCATAAGCATCATCCCGGTTCTCGGGTAAAGACCCATTCCGCCTCTTCCCTCCCAAGGGGTCATCAGTCGAGGATAGTAGGCCTCATATTGCCAATAGTCCCAGGCCCCTTTATCCCAGCCCTGGTCGCTGCGTGGGGAGAACCCCAAAGCCGTCCAATGGACCGCGAAGGAACGGGAAGGGAAAATATTCGGGATCTTCCAATCATGGGGTCGCAAGGCATCGAGGGAATAATCATAAAGAGTGAGCGCCCATTCTGCCTCTCCTTTCACGGGTGTGGGCGCTTTAACCTGAATGGCCCAGCGCGCCGTATCTCCCGGCCTCAATAGAGAATCCTTGCGGATCCATTCGACCTCGAGCTGGCGATTCGCATAAGGCACATCGATAAAATGATGACGGGTGTATAGGCGATTCTGATAGATGAGCGTATACTGGAATCCCAGCCCACCTTGATCTTCGGCTTCGACAAGGCGCCTTAGATTCCGTCCCGGGTCTTCGGGACTGCGGAGGGTCTCCGGCTGCTTTCCTTTCGGCCCAAATCGCTGTTCGACGATTGCTACGTTTGGAAAATCCGTATGTACCTGAACCCGAAGGGTATCGCCCAGATGAACCCTGGAGGGCAGGCTCGTAACCAAGGCAAAAGGGTGAAGGCTCGGCTTCCCCGGATCCCATAGTTCGACAATCTTCCGCTCCGTATGAGGCTTCCCGGTTTGGGGATCTTCAAAAGTCAGCTCAAAAACATAGGTTCCGTTCTGGTCCCAGGAGTCCGCAGGAAGCGCTACCGACCCCGGTTCGGCATAAGCTTGATCCCAGATCAGGGCCCCTTTAGGCCAAAAAGCCGGATCGGATTCCCGACCGTATTCGTCGCGGGGTAAGTGCTGAACAAAATACAAGGAATCATACAATGGGCGATCCGGCGCGGGCCAGATTCGGGGGCGCCGCAGGGATGCGGGGGGATCCAATGCATGGATCTTCAATCGGTAGGGCAGAGATACCGGGGTTCCAGACAGATGGGTAAGACGCACCTCAACCGTGTCTAGATCAGCCCGAGAAACCGATCTCGGAAGATCCAGGTCCGCCAGTACCGAGACGGTGCCCAGAGGCCAGGTCTTTTGACTCGTCTGGGTTTCGCCGCCAAAATCCGTGAGGGAGACTTCCACTTCAAAATAATAGATCTGGGGTTCCCCTTCGGCCATGCCCTCCTCTCCCTCTGCCCTAAAGCCAAAGGCAAACCGCCCCTGTTCGTCCGTTTCCAGAGGCCCCTGCGCCCAATCCTCGCTTCTCTGAGGGAAGGGAAGCCATGCTCGGGACCAAGGCAGGAAGGGCCCAAAAAATGACTTTCTCTTTACCCGGTAATTACCTTTCTGATGGGCGAGTGCAGAACCTTCATAACGCTGGCCTATGCCGGTGACGAGAACCGAATCGCCCAGTCCGTAGGGCTCCTGCAGGCTATCGATCTTAATAAAAAACTTAGGGGGCTGGTAGCTTTCCACGGAAAAAGAGACCCCGCCCCAGGCATTGCGTATCCAGTACTGGCCATTCATACTTCCCTTCGGCAAAACAAAAGACCCCGAAACCGAGCCGAAGGCATTGGTTTGCCCGTGAAAACTATCCACCAGCTGGCCCTGGGCATCCATCAGATCGATCCGCGTCGGCTGAGACTGGATTAATCGATGATCCGTATCATGGCTCGCCTGGTCCAAAATGATGGCCTTGAAGGAGACCCGTTCTCCCGGTTGGTATATACTGCGATCGGTATAAAAGAAACTTCGTCTTAAGGTTCGTTCATCCTCCGAGGGAGGCGTCGACTTATAGACGCTATGAACCAGCACGTCCTCCCCTTTTGTCAGCTTTATATGAACCCGTTCCCGGCGTGTTTTATCCATGGGCAAGCGTCCCGATTCATCGCTATGGGCCACCCAGGGGTCCGCGGGGCTGGTTAACCGATGGGTAGGACGGGCCACGGCCTGAAGGCGAACGCCGGAAAGCGGAATCCCTTTCTCCCGGTCCATAACCCGAAAATCCCCATCTCTCGATTGAATAAGGGCCATCCGGGAAACCTGAAAAGGCACCAAGCCGCCTTGCGCATCTCCCAAGGAATCGAAGGCGGGCTCCACTTGAATCAGATAGGCCCCTGGAGTCAGGGCCTCCAGTATCCATTCACTGCGGTGGGCCCGGTGGTCTTCTTTCCCTGGAAGCTCCAGCTCCCAGGTCTTCCGAGGTTTCTGGCGTTGCGTCCAATCCTGCCAGGAAGAAGATAGGCCCGAGTTCAGGGCCAAAAAACTATCGGGATCCATCGCGTAAAGACGAATGCGAAGCTGCCGCAGATTGCGATATTCCAGCAGCAGGGCTTGGTTCTCTCCAGGAAGAATCACTTCCGGGATTCGAACCCCCCATTGACGCCGCTGAATTTGCTGCAGTGCATTATGGGCAAGCGTTCCGGCTTCGTCTCGCGGAAAACGTCTCTTCAGGTCCTCCAGCTCCGCGACCATCTGAACCCAATCCAAGGTATCTTTGATGGCGCCGGGCTCAGGGATCTCCCAAGTTGCGGCGTCCATGACTATTTGAAGACGACGCATCCGGGCCAAACCCCCTTCCGGTAAACCGGCATATTTTGATTCCCATCGGCGCAGGGCAGCCATGTATTCGGTCCGGCTATCTCGGGATCTGGCTCTTTCATAGGCCCAACGTCCTCTTTCCATATCCAAATCACGCAGGGCCTTCATGTTTCGTTTTTTCTGATGCAGACCCAGCCACTGCTGAAATATTGCTCTGGCCTGATCCACCCCTGTCCGCGAGGTCTCGAGTTTTGGCTTCCAAACCAAAAAAGAGTCCAGGGGATCGAACCAGGTCTTCTCGATCCCCAGCGAGGGATCCTTGGGATGAAGCATTTGCGCATCCGGATTTCCAAGGTAATCCAAGGCGCGCTGGGCCAGCAAATCATAGAGATAAGGTCGGGTGTTTGCTCGGTTCTTCCCTTCGACGACCATGGGCTCTATATCATTCAACGTCCAATTACTTAGTTTTTCGCCGGGCTGCAAGGAAGCTAGGTATAGGGCGAGAATCTGGTCTCCAAAGGCATGGGCATCCCAATAGGAAATATCTGCTCCTCGGGAATCTCGATCAATCGGCCCTTGGTCGTGCATTTTCCATCGATGCTGTTGATAATACTGCCAAAATAATTCTGCGGTCAGGGACTGCCAAATCGATCGCTCTGGAATACCCGAACGCTCGATTTGTTGCTGGGCATAATCAATGGCCTGCTTCCAAGGATCTTCATCCCGGCCCATCACCAGACCTATCTGATAGACGGAAGCCTTCAATCCTTCAAAAGGAAGTCCCCGATCGCGGGCCTGCTGCTCAATCTGGCGAACGACCGAATCGGCGCTCTGAGGTAAACCCCGGCGCTGCAGGGAGTCCGCGGTCTTCCACAATCCTTCAAAGGGCTGAGCCGAAAGATCGCTTACGAAAAATAGACCCATGCATATCCCCAGTGTTTTAATCCATGATTTCATGGTCGCCCGTTTTTTGTTTTCCACCATTTGATGATTCGTGGACCATTCCCGGCCCCGATTTTTTACCCCACTCAGGTTCGTATATAGGTACGAACGTCTTTGCTGGTGATTTTCTTATCAGATAGAATGATCAATCGCTCAACGACATTCCTCAGCTCCCTGATATTTCCTGACCAAGGGAGCTTTTTCAAAGCTTCCACGGCCGAGGGCTCCATAGGCTTGGGCGGCTGCTGATAAGCCTCGCTTACCTCCTTAATAAAATAATCTATAAGCAGCGGTATATCTTCTTTTCGCTCCCGAAGGGCCGGAACATGAATGAGAATAACGCTGAGCCGATGATAAAGATCCAGGCGAAAACGTTGCTGCTCGACTTCTTCGAGCAGGTCTTTGTTGGTCGCCGCGACGATCCGCACATTAACGGATAGCTCCTTCTCTCCACCAATGCGCGAAATGCGGCCCTCCTGTAATACCCGAAGCATTTTTGCTTGCGCTTCCAAGCTCAAATCACCGATTTCATCGAGAAACAAGGTTCCCCCGTTGGCTTGCTCAAATTTTCCGATTCGTTGGCGAATGGCCGAGGTAAAAGAACCTTTCTCATGGCCAAAAAGCTCACTCTCAATCAGCTCAGAGGGAATCGCCGCACAATTGACTTCTATCAAAGGCGCCGAGGCTCGCAAGCTGAGTGCATGGATGCGGCGGGCAACCAGCTCTTTTCCCACCCCGTTTTCTCCGGTGATGAGAACCCGGGCTTCCGTGGGCGCCACCTTCTGAATCGTCTGTTCAATTTCAAGCAAGGCCGAAGATTGCCCGATCATGTCCATGGACTTCGAAATCCTTTTTCGCAGCTGCCGGGTTTCGGTAACCAGGGATTTTCTATCCATGGCATTGCGCAAAGTTATAAGCAAACGGTTGAGGTCGGGTGGTTTGGAGACATAATCAAAAGCGCCTTTTTTAACGGCCTCCACGGCCGTTTCAATGGTTCCATGCCCCGAAATCAGGATAAAGGGAATATCCGGATAATCCGCTTGCACCTGTTCCAGAACCTCTATGCCGTCCATACGCGGCATCTTGATATCACATAGTATACAGTCGGGGTTGGTCTCCCGGATCTGCTTCATGGCCTCGGCCCCATCGCCCGCTTCAACCACATGATAACCTTCAAAACTCAAGATCTCATGAAGCGCTTTACGGATGGCCTTTTCGTCGTCTACAACCAGAATGGTTTGTTGGCCGGTGTTTTTTTTAATCATAGCTTTTCTTAACCCGTTAGGGATTTTCCTGATGCATTTTCCCTAACCCTGAAACTTAAAATTCTTATTCGTATTCATTCCGCTCCAAAGGCTGGCCATCGGGGCCATATCGGATCCAGACCCCTGTTTTCTCATTGTCCACATACTGCCCTTCCTCGGCAAGCTTTCCGGACTCATCAAAAAGCTGGCAAGCTCCGTGAAGATTCCCTTTTTCGTAATGATAAATGGCCATCAATACCCCTTGGGGACTATACCATCTTGCCTCGCCCTGGAGCTGGCCATGCGCATAGTTCGTCTCTTCCTGGCGTTCTCCATTATCATACCACCGAATGCGTGGACCATGGAGTAGGTCATCGTGGTAATGTGCTGATTCAATGATCTGCGATCCCTGCTCATGGTAACGTTTTCTAGGGCCCTCTTTTCTTCCCTGTTTATAGTATTCAACCAACTGAACTTTCCCGGCGGGATCGATTTCCATAGACAGGCCGTCCTTCTGACCCCCTTTGTACGTTACGATCCGTGAAGGATAGGATTCAGGCCAGTAAACAATCCATACTCCTTCGCGAATGCCATCCTGAAAATACCCCTCTTCCATCAAGGACTGATAGGAGTATACCTGGATAAACTGGCGGCCTCCGCCATCATCCCGTTTTACCGTGTCGATCCGCGACTGCCCCCAAAGGGGGAAAAAAGGAAACATCAGCCCAAAGATTCCCAAAAGGGTAAACTTGCCTTTTGCCATCATCATGGCAAATTAGCGATTTAATTGATTTTAGGCTTTTTGACGGCCGAGAAGGCCGGTTTGGTTATTTTTTTCGCTCCGGAACGGTGCGAAGAATGACATCCCAAAGCACCGAGCTTACCCCAAAGCCCTTGTCCGGCGTCTTATAATGATGCAAATGATGATTTCGCCACAATGCTTTCAGAAACCGGGGAGGCACAAAAGCATGAATCGCATAATGCATGGACCCATAGACGAGGTACCCAAGCAGAAATCCAGGGAAAAATCCCAATACGTTCCAGCCCATCAACAGGTAGGTCAAGGAAAAAAGCAAGCTGGCAATCAAAATACTCGGTACGGGTGGCATAAAAAGCCGCTCCTTATCCCGAGGGTATTCATGATGGACCCCATGCATGGTATAGACCAGGCGTTCCGCCCGGGGGCTATGGGCTACCATATGAAAAAGGAATCGATGCATGATGTATTCAAACAACGACCAAAACAATATACCCCCCAGAAATAAAAGGACAACCTTCCCGACGGGAAGGGCTTTGTAGCTGATTCCGTAATAGATCATGAATAGGATGGCCGGCAGATACATGCTGTAAATGACCATGGGGTGGGTCTTGGTCATTCGCTCCATATAATCGTTACGGAATAGTCTGGCCTGCCCTTTGTTCTTAATCTTGTCGAACTCCATATTTTGAAATAATGATTATCCCTTTAATCTAAATCCCGTTTTTCCGGGTCATCGGTAATCCAGCGCTGTGTTCCCTTTTTCCGTAACCCCTTTTCCATCCACAATAAAAATGCAGGCTGAAGCGTTAGGTTCGTGATCATCGCAAGCAAAAGGGTCAATGAAGTCAACAGTCCCAGGGACTGGGTACCCTGGAAGCCTGAAAGCGCAAAAACCCCAAATCCCACAATAAGTATCAGCGAGGTGTAGATGATACTTATTCCCGTATCGCGTATGGTACGCCTTACCGTTTCCGATATGGTCTCATTCCTTCGACTCAGCTCCTGCTTGAAATTTACAAGAAACCTAATCGTAACATCAATAGTTATGCCAAGAGCGACGCTAAACACCAAAACCGTCGATGGCTTCATGGGTACGCCCGCCCATCCCATGACGCCCGCCGTGATTATCAGGGGAACCATATTGATGATGATGGCAATAAGAACGATCCGCCAGGACGGGAAAAGAAAGACCATACAACCAAAGATCATCAGAAAAGCCAGAATCAAGCTATCCCGCAGGCTATGAATAATAAATCGGCTCCCTTCCAGGAAAACGATGCTTGCACCCGTAAACTGAAGATCGTAGCGGCTGCTATCGAAGATCTCCCCTGCGCGGGTCTTTATCTGATCAACCAGCCCCGGCAGGACTTTTGAACCAACGTCGGCCATGTTTACGCTCATTCGGGCCACCTGCCCCTCCTCGTCGACGAAATAACGCTGCAAATCGGAAAGCGGTCCCCCGGCGCCGGCCTTGGCCCGCAAATAAGGCTGGAGGAAAGAGGCTTCCATCATCCCCGGTATGGCATACTGCGCCGAATCTCCATCATAATAGGCCTGCCGGGCAAACTTAATCCCCTCGGATACGGCCAGCACATGTCCCATTTCGGGATAGGAGCGAATGTGGGTGGCCAACTCATCCATCTTTTGCAAAAATGGCAGAGTCAGGGCTCCCTGCTTTTTTCGACTGTCCACCACAATTTCAAGGGGCATGACCCCTTCGAAATGCTGCTCAAAGAACTTCAAATCCTGATAAATCTTTCCCGATTTGGGGAGATCATCAACGATATAACCCACGGATTCCAATCGGGTGATTCCCACCAAAGCCAGGACTATGGCAATGAAAGTAATCCCGTAAACGAGCTTCCTCTTCTCAAAAACCCATCGAGTCAAGATCGTTAGAAGCTTTTCCATCCACGAGCTATTGAGGTATCGGATATGGCGAACTTTCGGAGCCGCCACCAGACTGAATACGGCCGGAATGAAAATGATGGACACGAGAAACATGGCCATAATGCCCGCTGCGGCCACCAGGCCGAACTCATTAAGTAGGCTGCTCTGGGTAAAATAGAATACACCAAACCCAATGGCTGCCGTCAGGTTGGTAAACAGGGTCACGATCCCCATCCGGTCTACCATGCGAACCAGGGCCTTCATCTTATTGCCGTGAATCTGGTATTCGGCGTGATACTTATTAAGAAAATAAACACAGTTGGGTATTCCGATGACTACAATCAAAGGAGGGATAAGCGCGGTAAGCAAAGTAATACGGTAGTCCAGCAAGCTCATGATGCCCATGGACCAGATTACCCCGATGCCGACGACGAACATGGAAGCAACCACGGCCGTAAACGAGCGAAAGAACAGGGCGAGAATGGTCGCCGTCAAAACCATCGATAGGATGAGGAATAAGATCATTTCTTCCTGGACCTGGGTAGCCATCATGGTACGGATATAAGGGAGTCCGGAATAATGCATTTCCACATCCCAGTCCTTCCCATAAACGGCGGCCAGATCCACTACGGAAGTCACCAGTTGATCGCGATTTTTCGAATTCAGCACCTGCTGATCAATACGAACCGCCATCAGATAGGATTTCGTATTCGGATTCCAGAGCAAACCCTGATAAAAAGGGAGCTGAGAAAACTCCTTCTGCGCCTGGGGCCCATCCTGGGATCCATCCGCAGGTATGGGCATGACTTTCAATCGCCGACTTTCTTTATCGCGTACCAGCTGAATGGCGCCGGGCACCGAGAGAACGGTCTGGATCCCGTCTAAGGATTGGATGGATTCAACCAGCTTGAGGTAAGATTCATAAGGGGCCTGGTCAAAGAATCGATCGCTTTGCAATCCAATCACCATCGTATTTCCATCTTCCCCGAACTTCTCGCGAAACGCCTGATATACCTGGTAAGCCTCGTTGTCCTTAGGAATGGCACTGGTGAACTCATAGCTCAGCTGGACTTTGGTAGCCTGATAGCCCATAAACACCGAAGAAGCGATGAGAATAAACAGAAGGAACAATCTGAGCTTGATGACGAAGGCTGCTATCCGGTGCCACATAGAAGTAAAATTGGGCGCAAAGTTAGGAAAAACCCCGCGGCGCGGCAGGGAGAATCACAGATATCGCCTTAATGCCCCCAATAAAAAGCGTCGCCATCCTCCAGAAATGGATGGGTTTTCCGGACCTCAGAGACCCGGTCTAGGTCAAGAAACTGATGGGAGCAAAAGGTCTGTCCGGAGCCCTTCCAGATCATTTCGCCGCCCGGACCGATCAAAGCACTGTGTCCGGGATAATGATTCCCTTGGGGGTCAATGCCTACCCGATTTACGCCCAGAACATAGGACTGATTCTCGATGGCGCGCGCTCTCAATAGCAGATCCCAGGCCTCGATTCGTTGCTTGGGCCAGTTGGCCACATTAATTAACAGATCATATTCGCCGTCTCGGTTACGGCTCCAAACCGGAAACCGAAGGTCATAACAGATCTGAAGGCATATCCGAAATCCCTTGAGTTGGGCGATCAGCCGCTTGTTTCCTGGTGTAAACCAGGGTTTCTCTCCGCCCAAACCAAAAAGATGCCGCTTGTCATAGCTTCCCAACTGCCCATCGGGCAGGACCCAAAGCAATCGGTTGTAAAAACGACCTTGATCCCGAATCATCAGGCTGCCGGTGATCGCGCAGAAATACTTTTTGGCCATGCGAAACATCCACTGGACGCTGGGGCCGTCCATGGGTTCAGCCAATGCTTCGGGGTTCATGGAAAATCCCGTCGTGAACATTTCGGGAAAAACGACCAGCTCCAGGGTCTGAGGATTCTGTTTTTCCAGCATCGCCTCGTACTGGGCAAGGTTTTTCTCCTTGTCTTCCCAATAAATATCGGGTTGAACGATCAGAACACGTAAGCGGGCCATAGGTTCTCTCAAAGATAGGCCGAAGATCCCGGTTCGACCAATGAAAGGCCTAAGTAGGGGTTGCTTAATTTCCCTTCTTTCCTTTAATATCAGTATTTTGGCCCCCAA
>CAZYEZ010000089.1:0-9889 GCA_964646775.1 uncultured Chitinophagaceae bacterium
CATCATCCCTGAGCTTTCATTCAAGCTGGCGGACCGAAACTTCAATGTCTGGTGGTTTGAACAGGGCATGGACCTTTCCAGAATGAACTTAGGGGTCACGCTCAAACACCGAAATTTCCGGGGGAATACGGAGACGCTCGGGGTCACGGCCCAAGTGGGTTATACCCGTAAGTTTGGGCTCGAATATTTTCGGCCCTATATCGATAAAAACCAGCGCCATGGGGTGGGCATGGATGTTTTCTGGGCGGAAAACGAGGAGATTTTCTATCAGACGGATTCCAACAAGCTTCAGTTTGTCAAACGCCCTGGCAAGCCGATATCCCGACAAATGGAACTGGCAGGGATTTACGTTTATCGACCGGGGTATGCTACCCGCCATTTCTTTGAATTGCGCTATCGACGCCTTCAGGTGGAGGACACGGTGATTGCGTTGAACCCCGATTATTTTGAACAGGGCAACCGGAGAAGGGGAATTCAGCTTACCTACCGGATGGACTACAATCAGGTCGACAACTGGAACTATCCCCTCGAAGGTTGGAAATGGGTCACGCATCTTTATGGACGATGGGGGTTGGAAGGTTTTGATTATCAGGCATATCTGCATTTAGAGCTGGGGCATTTCAGGGAATTATTCCCCAAGGTCTATTATGCTGGAATTGTTCGGGCAAGAGCCAGCATACCCTCCCAGGTTCCTTATTCGCTTTCCCAGGCGATGGGGGGGAATTCAGAATATGTGCGGGGCTATGAATATTATGTGATGGATGGAACCCATTATGGGATCTGGCGAACCAATTTGAAATATGAGCTGCTGAATATCGAAATCCGTAATATTCCCTTTCGCTACCTCCCGGTTTTGCCCATCCGGCTATACCCCAAGCTGTTTTTTGACCTGGGGTATGCCCATCATCCCCGACCGGGAAACAGTTTTCTGAATAATCGGGTCCTCTACTCCGGTGGCCTAGGTCTGGACCTGGTCACCGCCTATGAGTTTAAGCTTCGGCTGGAATATGCCTGGAACCAGTTGGGCGAAAAAGGGTTATTTTTGCACCTGAGCAGCGAATAGCCCTAAGAATTTCTGTTTTGGCTGCTTCATTTCGACGCCTATGCTTGTCGCCCTTTATAATCGAAGTTTCGAGGAAGAAGATATCCCCATACTGAAAAACATATTTCGGCAGCTGGAGGAGAATGAGATTCGGATGATCTTTTTCAAGGAGTTTTATGATCGGATCTCTAGCCATGTGTCCTTGCAACAAACGCCGGGGCTTTTTACGTCCCGCATGGACCTGCCCGGTCATACAGATATGTTATTTAGCCTGGGAGGCGATGGGACCCTGCTTGATACCGTGTCCTATGTCGGCCATTCCAACATCCCCATTATTGGGGTGAATCTGGGGAGGCTGGGCTTTCTGGCGGCCATTCCCGAAGGGGAAATCCGGGAAGCCATCGACTCCCTGGTACGGGGATCCTATACCTTGGATCGACGCAGCCTGATTCACCTAGATGCCAGTCAGCCCCTTTTTGATGGAGCCAATTACGCGCTCAATGAATTTACCCTTCATCGCAAGGATTCGAGTTCGATGATCCGCATCCATACCTACCTGAATGGGGAGTTTCTGAATACTTATTGGGCCGATGGGCTGATTGTCGCGACTCCAACCGGATCGACCGGATATTCGCTGAGCTGCGGGGGGCCGGTTGTGTTTCCTCAGACTTCTAGTTTCGTGATTACGCCGGTGGCTCCCCATAACCTCAATACCCGCTCTATTGTCGTCCCCGATGATAATGTAATTTCTTTTGAAGTAGAAGGAAGGACCGAGCAATTTCTTTGCACCCTGGATTCCCGGACGGAGACCATTACCAGCAAGGTGCAGCTTGCCGTGCGAAAAGAGGATTTTATGATTTCTCTGGTACGCCCCGACGAGCACAATTTTTTGAAAACAATCCGCCAGAAGCTTTATTGGGGCGTGGATCGGCGCAATTGAAAAAAGGAAGGAAAATCCACCGATCCAGGGAAGGTTTACGGGGATCATTGACTATATTCGTGTTTATGAACGGGGTTATGAAGATCCTGGCCTTATGGGCAGGGGTGATGTGCTGGGGGATGACCCCCAGCATGGCCCAATCCTTTTATGAGGACAAGGAATACGGCATCGCACTGGGTGGAGGCCATTATTTTGGAGACCTGAATGAGTACTATGGACTCAAGGCCCCTTACCCGGCCGTGGGTGCTTTCATGCGCTTGCATCTTAACCCGTATATTTCTGGTCGACTCGTTGCCAATGCGACCCGGGTGGGCTATAACGATGCCTTGTCTTCGGATTATTATTCCAGAAAGCGAAACCTGAATTTTGAATCCAATATCGTGGAGCTTGCCTTGCAATTTGAGTTCAACTTCTTTCGCTATTTTACCGGAGAGCTGGACAGCCGCTTTACGCCTTATTTAACGGGAGGAATAGGAGGGTTTTACTACAACCCCTATACTTATTTCCACGGAGAGCGCTACTTTCTGGCCCCTTTAGGTACAGAAGGACAGAATACGCCCGAGTTTGCCGACCGGACCTACAATCGAATCAGCATGTGCTTTCCCATTGGCATGGGCGTCAAGTACTGGATTCGTCCCGGCCTGAATTTGGGATTTGAGATTGCCAACCGCCTGACGCTTACCGATTATATCGACGATGTCTCCCAGACCTATGTTGGGAGGGATCGGTTTCCTAGTGACCCACGCCATCCCGTCCCGTCGGCGGCCTTGCAGGACCGGTCGGCAGAGCTGGGAGGGGAACCCTTGGGTCGCGCCGGGAAGCAAAGAGGGAACAGTGCTTCCAAAGATCAGTATATACTATTTCAGGTCAACTTATCGTTTCAATTAAAAACCTATAAATGCCCTGCTTTTTTAAGGGAGGGTCTTTACTAATTCGAAGGGAGAGACCCCTATTCGGGGCGAGCGTAGAACTGTAAAATTTGCGTTAAACCGAATGGGATTCCCTGCAGGCAATGTAATTTAGTCGAAAGGGCAAACGGCGATTTGGGAAGCTTCGGCCAGAAACTCCTCGCTTTCCCTTTTTCGGTTCTTCGATGATTTAAACGATATTATGGCTGCAGCAAAAAGTCCGTCACAAGGCAACATATTATGGGTAGACGATGAGATGGATTCGCTGAAGTCCCAGATGCTATTCCTCGAAAATAAGGGCTACCAGGTTCAGGGAGTCACCAATGGCTACGATGCCTTGGATCGAATCAAAAACGAGCGCTTCGACCTGGTGCTCCTCGATGAATCTATGCCTGGGATGACGGGGCTTGATACCCTTGCGCGGATTAAAGAAACCCATCCCTATCTGCCGGTGGTCATGGTTACCAAGAATGAGGCGGAGAACATCATGGAGGAAGCCATCGGCCGGCAGATTACCGATTATCTCATTAAACCGGTGAACCCCCATCAGGTATTGCTTACTTTGAAGCGGATCATGGAGGCGCGGCGGCTGGTTTCTGAGCAAACCTCGCAGGCGTATCAACAGGATTTTAGGCAGCTTTTCATGACCATGTCTTCGGACCCGGATCATAATCAGTGGAAGGAGCTTTATGCCCGGCTTCTGTATTGGGAGCTGGAAATGAGCCGCAGCGAGAATGCAGAGATGATGGAAGTCTTGACGACGCAAAAGGCGGAAGCCAACCAGGCTTTCTTTCGGTTCATCTCGCGTCACTATGCTTCCTGGATCCAGGAGGGACAGGGGCCGCTTCTTTCGCATCAGCTGCTTAACCAGAAGCTCCGCCCCCATTTGGAGAAGGGGAAGCCGCAGTTCCTTATCGTCATCGACAACCTGCGCTACGACCAATGGAAAGTATTGGAGCCCGTGATTGGAGCCTCCTTCCGCATTCAAGAGGAGGATATGTATTATAGTATTTTGCCGACGGCAACGCAGTATGCGCGAAACGCCTTGTTTTCTGGTTTGTTGCCTGCAGAGCTGGCTCGGCGCTTTCCCAATCAGTGGAAGAATGATGATGCCGAAGGGGGGAAGAATTTGTATGAAGAGGATTTCTTTCGGGATCAACTCAAGCGGTGGAAGCTCGAGGATCTGAAAATGCAGTACATCAAAGTAACCAACAACGAGACCGGAAAGCATTTGGAAGACCATGTCCATGACTATCTGAATAATGACCTAACCGTCATCGTATACAATTTTGTGGACATGCTTTCTCATGCGCGTACGGAGATGGAAGTCCTCAAAGAATTGGCCGGCGATGAAGTATCATACCGATCGCTGACCTTGAGCTGGTTTGAACACTCACCCCTATTCAGGGCATTAAAGAAGATCTCGGATCGTGATATTCAGTTGTTTCTTACCACCGATCACGGAACGGTAAGAGTCAAGACGCCTTCAAAATGCATCGGAGACCGGCAAACGACAAGCAATCTTCGCTATAAGCACGGGCGCAATCTTCAGTTCGAAGAAAAACACGTCCTGGCCTTCCGGGACCCCGAGAAAATTGGGTTGCCCCGTCCCAATCTGAGCTCTACCTTTATTTTTGCCAAAGAGGACCTTTATTTGGTCTATCCCAATAACTATAATCATTACGTCAATTACTATCGAAATACCTTTCAGCATGGAGGCATTTCCATGGAAGAGATGCTGGTTCCCTTTGTTCGCCTTCAAAGCAGATAAGCGCGTACAGGATAGGTGTTTCGAGGCGTCAAAATACGTATCTAAAGCATGAATCAAGACGAATTTGTTCAGGATCTTAATCCGGAATCAGCAAAAGGGGATTCCATCGATCGGTCGCCCATCGAAAGGCTGATCACCCAGATCGAAACTGTAATACGGGGAAAGAGACCGCAGATTGAACAGGTCATCACCTGCCTGCTGGCGGGCGGGCATATATTGATGGAAGACAATCCGGGGACCGGTAAAACCGTACTGGCGCGCAGTCTGGCTCAAAGCATTATGGGTGATGAAGACGGGGAGCATGTCGTTTTTAAGCGAATTCAGTTTACCCCGGATCTGCTTCCTATGGACTTGATTGGAACTCATATTTTCGATGATCGGAATAAGGATTTCCTTTTCAGAAAAGGGCCCCTGTTCTGCAATATTCTGTTGGCCGATGAAATCAATCGAGCTTCCCCCAAGGTGCAGAGCGCTTTGCTGGAGGCGATGGCTGAGCATCAGATCACCGTCGGAGATCAGACTTTTGCATTGGAAAAAATGTTTTTCACCATTGCCACCCAGAATCCCGTGGAAATGGAAGGAACCTACCCCCTTCCCGTGGCTCAACTGGATCGGTTCTACATGAAGATTTATTTTGGCTATGTGGACCTGGAAGTCGAGTTAGACATCTACCGGGACTATTTACGCATTGCCGATAACCTCCAGGAGATGCGTCAGGTATTGAGTATGTCGGATATTTTGGCTCTTCAAGAGCAGGTGCGCCAGGTTTATGTGCATGAAGAGGTGCTCAAGACCATGACGGACATAATCCGGGGGACCCGAAATCAGGCAGGAATTCATCTGGGCGCATCCATACGTAGCGGTATTGCTTTTCTCCAGTGCTTAAGAGCCAGAGCCCTGATTAAAGGTCGGGATTATGTGACGGAAGACGACCTGGCGGAATTGTACCGCCCCGTTCTGGACCATCGCCTGGTTTATCGGAATCGGGCGGCCAGAGAGGAAGCACTCGATGCGCTGGCAGGCCCCCTTATAGAAAAATTGATGCGTCGGCGTATATTTTCATGAGAGCCTGGATCATCATTGGCGGAATCTGGGCCCTAGGAATCCTGGGGCTGATACCCGGCGATGGCTGGGCCCAGACGAGTTCATCATCTAAAGAAGCCCGCCGTTATGAGATTGATGCCAAGCGCATGGACTCAGACATGAGGTCCGCCGACGCGCTACCCCGATCCCGCGAGTTCAAAAGGATTGATAGCACCTATTATGTAGGTTGGATGTTCGAGGGCGTCTACCTTTATGAGCATGCCGCCGATTACCGGGGATTTATGCAGGCCGCAGGCCCATTGCAGCGGGCCCTGGAACTGATGGAAAAAGACTTTTCCAGGGAACTACGGACCCGAACCCGGGATTTAATGGTCTATTTTCCGGTTTTTCGCTACCATTTGGACTATACGCTGATTGCCTACTATCTGAACAGTTGCTACCAGAACCTCGAAGACCCCGTTGCTTCCCATGCCTTATTGCGTCGCTGCTTGCAATGGGATTTCCAGCGGGATTTTTATATGGATGCCTATAACTACCTGGCTTGGAATACCCACCGTAACCGCTTTCTCTACCGTCCCGATTATCCTTTTCAGGCCGAAGATATTGAGGGGAATCTTCGGCTGGCCAATCGCTATCTGGATACCTCCCTGGCAAGGGTAGAACGAAACCTGCGCTGGAACCGGGAGATCTTTGCTCCGGACTATGCGCAGAGCGAGCGCCATTCCGTCTATCATTATAAGGCGATGTTGCATAGCTATGCCATGAACCTAGACTCCGCCCAGCACTATTATGATTTGCTAAAAGGAGGACCTCAGTTTCCCCAGAATAATTATGGGACGTTCCTGATGGTATCGGGTCGCTTCCGAGAGGCGGAGAAGGCTTATGAGGCGGCCGTCATACAAGACGCGCAGGATAAGCGTTTAAAGGAATGGGCTTACTATTCTTCCATCCTGGATATATACAAGGGGAAGCCGGAGCGGGGAGTGGAAATGATGAAGGGGATGATTAGAGCTCATGGGTCTACCCCAGGTTTTGGATGGTATCAGATCGCCCTTGGGCGCGCAGCTCTTTATGCAGGAGACTTAGATCTGGCCCAAGCCTCCCTGGATAAGGCCGCTGGATTTCGTGAAATGCATATCGGGACCACGCTCGGGCAGGACCATTATGAGTTTAGCCGCTTGCTGCTGCAGTGGATATTGGATAAGGCCCGCATTGCCCAGCTTAAGTTCGAGCATCGATACTGGTGGTGTTCACCCCGGGTTTTGTGGAAGATGGCCGGAATACAGATACGGCGGTATCTTAATCAGTATCGGATAATTCAGCGTTTTTCCAATAATCCAGAGCGGGAAAGGGTTACTTATAAATTATTCGCCAGCGAAAGCACGGTTACCTGGGATGAGATCGCCCAGCTGATAGACGGGCTGAGCCGACCCTATTTTATCCGGCAGATGGAAACCGAATGGGCCCAAAATGAAAGGCCTCGCATCGACAGGTATTTTCTCTGGGTTCGGGCCCACCTGGCCTGGCGAGATGGAGACCTCCGGTCCGCCCGGCAATGGATTCAGGAGATATTGCAGCAAAAGGAGAATATGGACGAAGCCTACGAGCAACTCTTCCTGGCTCAGGTTTATGCCTTGCAGGCGCGAATCGCCCGAAAAGAAGGGGAGAAGGCGGCTTACCGAAAACATATGACCGATTGGTTCGGCATTTATCCAATGCGTATCCCCTTTGGGGGGCTACCCATGCCTGTTCGTCTCCAGGTAAAGGGGGCGGAAGACAAGGAACTGATCAAGGATTTGAAGAAATGGGGCATTCAATGGGAGGAGGAAGCCGGCGGCCTGGACCTGATGCTTGAATTCCCTGCCCCCGGCCAGGTTCGTTACCAATGGAGCCACGGCGGTGAGGGCCGGCAGCAAGGGGAGGGAACGCTTCGATACAAGGACCCCGAGGCGGGAGCGAGAAGCCTCGCTTATGCTGTTTTCAGTATCGGGGATTCGGGTCAAGAAGCGGAGGAAAAGGAAACAAAAGGGGATCCAGAAAATTGATGCTTTTGGAAATCGATGGGGGTAGCCTAAATTTGCATGCGGATATTTGCGGGAATCTTTTCGCTCTGATGCCGTTTTAATTTCTTATTATTCACATATATTATGGACTTGTTTTCCCTTCAGCAACAGGAGTTTCGTACCCGCCATATTGGTCCGGACGAAGAACAGACCCAGGCCATGCTCCAGGCCATCGGACA
The DNA here is from genome assembly GCA_964646775.1 of uncultured Chitinophagaceae bacterium. Classification (GTDB taxonomy): domain Bacteria; phylum Bacteroidota; class Bacteroidia; order Chitinophagales; family Chitinophagaceae; genus CAYPQN01. The sequence goes on from CAZYEZ010000089.1 coordinate 7,948, forward strand.
TCCCGATATGGAAACCGTGATGCAGCTTACCGTCCCTTCGTCCATACGGATGAAGACGGATCTTCCCCTGGAGGAGGGAATGAGCGAAGCCCGGTACCTGAAGGAAATTAAAGAAGTCTCCTTGAAGAATAAGGTGTTTCGCTCTTATATAGGGATGGGGTACTATAATACCTATACCCCCAGCGTAATACTAAGGAACCTGTTTGAGAATCCAGGCTGGTATACTTCGTACACCCCTTATCAGGCCGAGATTTCTCAAGGACGTTTGGAGAGCCTGTTGAATTTTCAGACGGTCGTCGCTGACCTGACGGGCCTGCCCATAGCCAATGCTTCTTTATTAGACGAGGCCTCCGCGGCCGCCGAGGCGATGAGTCTGTTTTTCAATATTCACAATAAGTCGGCAAACCGGATTGATCGGCCGGTATTCTTTGTCGATGAAAAAATATTTCCTCAAACCCTGGATGTGGTGGTCACCCGTGCGCTTCCTTTGGGTATTGAAGTGAAGGTCGGAGATTTCCGGAAGGCCAAGCTGGATGAATCCTGCTTCGGCGCCCTGGTTCAGTATCCGAATGATGAAGGCGTCGTGGAAGACTATCGGGCATTCATTCACGATGTTCACGATCTGGGCGCCCATGTCGCCATGGCCACAGACCTGATGGCCCTAACCCTTTTGACGCCGCCAGGAGAGTTGGATGCCGACGTGGCTTTGGGCTCCGCTCAGCGATTGGGGGTACCCATGGGCTTTGGTGGCCCCCATGCCGGATTCTTTGCAACCAAAGACGAGTTTAAAAGGCAGATACCAGGACGGATTATTGGCGTGAGTGTGGACGCCCAGGGGAAACGAGCCCTTCGCATGGCTCTGCAAACCAGGGAGCAGCATATTAAGCGGGAAAAGGCGACCTCCAACATTTGTACAGCGCAGGCATTGCTGGCCAATATGGCCGCCATGTATGCCGTGTATCACGGGCCGCAAGGATTAAAGAATATTGCCCTACGCATTACCCACCTGACGCGGGCCCTCGCCCAAGCGCTTCAAGAAGCCGGACTCTCTTTGGTTTCCGACCATTTCTTTGACACGCTGGTAATTCGCACCGAAGGCAAGGTTCAGGAGATTCGGCAAAGAGCCGAGGCGGCGCAAATGAACTTCCGATATTTTGAAGACGGTCGCATCGGGATTTCTTTGGATGAGACCTCGGAGCTTTCAGACCTCGCCGATTTATACATTGCCTTGACGGGTTCCGAGACCCCTGCGGTTTTCGATTTTGAAGAGGAGACAGAGCTCGAAAACATACCCCCTTCGCTTCAGCGGACTTCTGAATACCTGACGCATCCAGTATTCAACCTCCATCACAGCGAAACGCAGATGATGCGCTATATGAAGATGCTCGAGAATCGGGATCTCAGCCTCAACACTTCGATGATCTCGTTGGGGTCCTGTACCATGAAGTTGAATGCGGCCACGGAAATGATTCCGATAAGCTGGTCCCACTGGTCTCAGATGCATCCCTTTGCTCCGGCTGATCAATGCCAGGGTTACCGAGAGGTGGTGGAGGCGATTTCAAGATATCTGTGCCGGATTACGGCCCTGGATGCATGCAGCGTTCAGCCCAACAGTGGCGCTCAGGGCGAGCTGGCCGGACTGTTGACCATTCGCAAGTATCATGAATCCCGAGGGGAGGGACATCGCAATATTATGTTGATCCCCATTTCGGCCCATGGAACCAACCCTGCATCCGCGGTTATGGCCGGCTACAAGGTGGTCGTGGTCAAGGCCCTGGACAATGGGTATATTGATATGGATGATCTGAAAAAGAAGGCGGAAGATCATGCCGCCAACCTGGCCGGTATCATGGTCACCTATCCCTCGACTTACGGGGTTTATGAAGAAACCATTCTGGATCTGGTCCATACCATCCATGAACATGGAGGTCAGGTTTTTATG
>CAZYEZ010000090.1:0-9752 GCA_964646775.1 uncultured Chitinophagaceae bacterium
ATGGCATCGAATGGGAGTTTATCCAGCCGGGTAAACCCACACAGAACAGCCTGATTGAGCGATTCAACAGGACTTTCCGTCAGGATGTGTTGGACAGCTATATGTTCGATAATCTTTCAGCCATACGGAAATACGCCAATGCGTGGGCATGGATGTATAACAATGAACGGCCGCACTCGTCGTTGGGCAACCTAACGCCGACAGAATTCCTGTTGAAATATGGAAAACTCCCAGCGCTCGATGGCCGGTGCCAGTTTCCCACATTACAACAGGACAACAACAACAAATCTGATTGGAATTCTTTAGTTTTGGGTGTAGCTAGTTAGGGTAAGATTACACAAGGGGGTCAGCATCCGCCGTTATGGCATGCCCTTACGCTGCGTAAAGGCAGGTGGTGCTCCGGAATCAAAGGCCGTCGCTGGGGGTCAGCATGCTCCGCAATATCCAGGTGTTATTCGAGCCTAGTAAAAAAAGCCTTTTTATCGAATATTGTAATATTCAAGCACATCTTCTCTGCGCGTAATAATTCCCCTCAAATCATTGTTTTTACTCTTCAATAATCCTTGAAATGCTACATCAGACGGATCCCACCACAATACACCAGAAATTCCCGAATTCCTATGCCGATATGATTGTATAAAATCTAAATGTCCCAGCATAATATCTTTACTTATAAAACGCCCTTGTGTATTTTCAAACGCTCCACTATACATATACCAAACAAATGGAATCACCGGTTTGTCAATTCTTAGTGAGATTTCTATCGCATCTTTGAGGTTATTTGCAAGAAATGATTTGTTTCTGCTTGAGTTCCTTGGCTCTTCAAAAGGTATATATAAAGAAGGTGCAATAAAATCACAATGTAGTAGTAATGAGTCAAATTTCTGATTGTCTTTTACCCTTTGAAAATCGTAGTTAAATCTATAAGGCACCCCATAAATCGCTAATTTTAAGTTTGGTCTAATTATTCGAATGTGTTCAATCAATTCAATAAACCCGTTTTTCGCTTTTAAAAATGCGGGGCTACTTGCAAGCTCGTCTTTCAAATCTTTAAAGTACTGTTTTTCCCAGTCTATTACTAGATAGCTATCATCATTCTTATCGGGAAACCATGCCGTCAACGTTCTCTCCAAAAGTTCAACTTCAATTTCGTTATCTCCATTCTTATCAAAGTATCCAGGGGTAATTAGATAGTAGCTTTCAAATTGCTTGTTTTCGTCAAGCGCGGCCCTAATGCTCTTATCATAGAGGTTTTTTCTAAAATGTATATTCATTCGTTGCTGTGAGCATGCAGACAAACAAATAACTAGTACAAACCAAGTACAAAATAATGATTTCATAATTTAATATTTTTAGCGCATCGATGCTGGATGGGAGTTCAGCCCTTGACAAAAAGAGCCTTATCATTAAACGAATATAATCTCCTTTCTTTTATCAGGGTTCTATTAATAACCAAAACTGTAGCCAAAGAAAACCATAGCCAAGAAGATGTGTATATCGCTCCCGAAAACATACTCTGAGAAAAGGACTGTACGAACAACGCAACGACCCAGAAATACTGTTTGTTAGTCTTCGCTATTTTAAAACCAGCGCGCCAAGCATTACACACAAGCATAATCAACGGCACGGTTCCTAGTAAGCCTGTGGTTTGAAGAGCCTCGATAAATAAATTATGCGCATAACCATCCCAGCTATCAACCTTCAAGCCTGATCCAAGTATTGGGTTTTCAATGAACTGATTTAATGCGTTCTTCCAAATTAACAACCGTATTGCTGAGCCATCGTTCGTCCCCACGGCTTCGCTAGTAGCTAAAAGTCGACTGACAAGGCCACTTTCTAAATATGCATCTAAAAATATCAACCCGCAGGCGATAAGTATACCAAAAACAAAGCGCCGAAAAAAATCATAGAAGCCTTTAAAGTGCAAGAAGTATACAAAAAAACTCACGAATAGCGCAACTAATGAGCCTCTCGACGCACCAAGAAAGAAAGGGACTACCGAAAGAACAATCGCAGATATCATCACTATCCTCGTTATTATTTTGGTTTTGTTGTGTAATAAGTAAAACGTAAACACGCCGATAATTAAGCTAGAGCAGTACGACAAAGCTAAGGGTGATATTACACTTTCACCAGCCGTATTTTCTGTTAACCGAGTAACGGCTCCAATAAATCTTCCGTATAGTGCTATCGTAAATACTGCAAATAGCAAACCACTATATATAAGTGCATATATAATTCCTTTGATCTCAGGCCTAGCAATTGGCTTCGAAATGATCCCCCAAAAGGGGATTACACAAAAGGAAATAAAAAAAAGCAGGACTTCCGGAATAGACATATAATAATCACTGTCAAGGAAGTAATCTATTATTAACCGCAGTAGATAGGCAGACGAGAAAGCTGAAAAATAAAGCATATTAAGATTTACCCTTAATTTATACCAATTGAAGGTCAGGTAAACAATAAGCAACAATGAAACGATTATCCTAAGTGGAATTGTAACTTGCCTAGACAGGCCGCCAAGCCCCAAACTAAATAAACCCACGAGAAAGGAATAATAGCCTAAGAATGCTAAAAAAAATATTGCAAAAAGCAAGATTTGATTCGACCTCTCTCGGCTGATATTTATCTTCCTGCCCATGACGATTATTTGCAACTAAATGCGATTATTTTTTTGAATCTAGTGCATTAACCAAATATTGAATTGCTTTTTTACGCTCATTATCTAGTTGCTCATTTGCCGTGGTAAAGTCAGCCGTTAACAGATCATCTATGGGCCTAGATTCTCCATCATAAATAAGCCTAGCCTCCAGCCCTGTCAACTTTAGAATGTTTACAAAACGGCTGTTTGTTTTTTTAGTAGTACGCGGTACTGATAAAAATGGAACATTGAAGTTTATCGAGAAAGCCGTACCGTGGAACGAATTCGTTATGACAAATGATGCATTCATAAAAAGTTGCACGAACTCTTTAGGACCCGCATCAAAAATGTTTTCTACCTCCGGGTAATTTTCTCTAGTCCAGGCCCGGGGAATAACTCTTTTTATTTTTAAATTTAAGCGATTAGCAATCTGAATAGCAAGTTCGAATACGTGCTTCGATTCGATTAAAGTATAAATCAATAAATACCTCTCACCTGTAGTTTGCACATCCTCAAGCTTCAGATACTCTTTCCATTCGTCCTTTTTAATTAATAGCGAGGGATCTAAGACAGTCTTAACATCAGACCTCCCAGTAATTTCCTTTACCAACTGTGCCGCTTGTTCTTCCCTAGTAGAAATGAAATCAAAATCTTTAAGCCATTCTTTATATTTTTCTGCTATTTCTTCGGGTAGCTTCGAATGTCCGATACTAGCCGCGTATGAAATCCTTTTTGAATGCCTTTCTGCAAAAGTTAAAAAATAAGGTTCGGGGGAGAATGGATACTCAAAATTCCAAACTTGGTCACTCCCCACTATATACGTATCATACCCTAAGTTTTCATTGTATAGCTCATCAAAACTATAAAATATTCTTTTGGTTAGGTTTATGTGTTCTTTTTCAAACTGTTCAAATCTTTTCGCACGAGTCCGCGCGTGACGGCCAAAAAATATATTATGTACTTGGGATACAAGCTTTACGATTTTGCGGTTTATTTTTGAGCGTCTAGTACTATTGTCGGTGGGAACATAAATCGGCGTGAAGTTTCCTGTATGAACATAATCTTTACTTACTACGGGGCGTAGCTGATGTAATACTTCCACGTCGTATCCCAGCACTCTTAATTTTTTTTGCAAAGCGTAAGCTTGTAGCTCGCCGCCAAAGTTTCCTGATTTAAAAAATGTCAGGATTGCGATTTTTTGGTTTTTCATTTTCTCTTTTTTAACTGACTGTTTATAATATTTCTCAGCTCACCAACCGCCTTTATTCGTAACGAACTGCTGGCAAAAAAATACATAATTATTGCAAAAGCAATTGAAAATATAATTTTTAGAACTGAGTTTACTTCCATTAATGGAAGGGCCAAAAATATAACACCGGAAATTGAAACTGATAATAAAAATGACGGAAAAATATCTGACACTTGTTCCTTCAAAGATAGGTTAACTTTGTTGCCACAGGCAATCATGTTTATTACAATAACGATTAAGGACGCGACAACATGGCCTATCAATAGAATTGTAATTCCGCGGTGAAGAGTTAGAACAATCGCAGCTACTAATATCGCTCTTCGTATTATTTCCAGCCTTAATAGCAACTTGGTGTTGTCAGTGACCTTCAATATATTGTTGTTTATAGATTGAAGGGGGTAAAATGCCCCGTATACGCATAAGATTTGAAAATACGGCACAGCTGGCAACCATTGTTCTCCCAGGAAAAACAAAAACAAATCGTGCGCAAGCGGTATCATGCAAAGCATGATTGGAAAGTTAACAAACATTGTCATGCTGATTACCCGACGGTAACCTTGCTTTAGCCCTTGAATGTTATCTTGTAATTCGGTTAAAATGGAATATGTTACCTGTTGTATTACTGAAGTAAGTGTATGGCTTGGAAGCTCCTGTAGTCTATTAGCTTGATTGTAATACCCTACCTTATCGATGGAGTAAAATTTCCCTATCAAAATTGTATAAGCATTATTAAATAGGACGATTATTATGTTTGTTGTCAGTAAATTCAAGCTAAAACCAGATAACTCCAATATCGGTTTGGTGCTGAATTTTAGCATTGGCCTCCACCTGTGCGCAACCCAATAAAACACGCTAGTAAGAAAAGCCTGAAGAAGTGATTGATACACTAACGCCCAAACGCCAAATCCAGAATAGGCCATCCATATCCCGCAAATACCGGAGACTACTGTGGATAATAGTGAAACAATGGCGATTTTCTTAAACTTGACTCCTTTTAAGAGGATAGCATTATGGACTACCGCTAGAGAGCTCAGAGGGAATACCAAAAAATATACTCTAGCAATATCCATGAGTTGGGGTTGTTCATAAAATTTTGCTATCGACGAACTTAGAAAATAGCAACACGCATATAGTACAACACCAATAATAAGATTTAAGTAAAAAATTGACGAATAGTCAATGTTGGTTGGGTTTTTCTTTCGAATTAATGCCTGCCCAAATCCCGAGTCTAAGAGAATATTTCCCAAAGCAATGAAAACGAATAAAAGGCCAATCAGCCCATAGTCTTCAGGAGTCAGAATTCGAGCAATAACAATTGTTATAACTAGCTGAATTGTCTTGGTGCCTAAGCTTTTAAGCCCATTCCAAATAACGCCATTTACAGTTTTATTACGTAATGACATCTTAATTTGTTACGCCACAAAAATCCAACACAATTTGTTGCTCTTTGAACACTAGGTTCTTAAATTCATTGTGTGCAACCAATAGTACGACTATATCGGCCTTTTCTACAGCATCTTTATAGTCTGTCAATTTAAAAACCTTGTGTTCGTGTACGTTCGGCTCGACAATATACATATCCGCGTCGCCCGAATCCTGCAACACACGCTCGGCGATGTGAATGGCGGGAGATTCGCGCAAGTCATCAATATTGGGTTTGAAAGCCAAGCCCATAATCGCAATGGACGGTTGCCGGCCATGTTTTAACTCAAATTCCAAGCGTGCTGTTTTCACTTTTTCTGCGCACCAGAAGGGCTTGTAATTGTTAGTCGCCCGCGCTTGGGCAATCATGCGGGATTCCATCGGGAAATCGGCCGTAATAAAATACGGGTCTACGGCGATGCAGTGGCCCCCTACACCACAACCCGGTTGCAAAATATTGACCCGCGGATGCTTGTTGGCCAAGCGGATGAGCTCCCAAACATTAATACCCGCTTTATCGCAGATGAGGGAAAGCTCATTGGCAAACGCGATTTGCGAATCGCGTGACGCATTTTCGGTCAACTTGCACATTTCCGCGGTACGAGCGTTGGTAGCGTGCAGTTCGCCTACAACAAACTGTCGGTAGAACGCCATCGCTTTTCCCGTCGACCGCTCGTCCACCCCCCCAATAACCCGGTCGTTGTGTACGAGCTCGTGCATGACATTGCCCGGCAATACCCGTTCCGGGCAATACGCCAAATAGATTTTTCCCTCCAGTTCGGGTCGTTTGGAATAGATGAGTTCCATCATCTTCTCAGTCGTGCCTACCGGTGAGGTCGATTCAATAATATACAAATCACCGTCCTTAAGCAACGGGATGATGTTTTCAGTGGCGGCTTGGACGTAGGAAATGTCAGGCTGGTGGTCGCCTTTGAACGGCGTGGGAACGACGACCAAATACGTGTCCGCCACTACCGGCTTGGTGTCCGCCTTCAAATAGCCGGCCTCCACACCCTTGGCGACAGCTTTGTCCAGCTCAGGCTCAACGATATGGATCTTGCCGGCGTTGATCGTATCCACAACATGCTGGGATACATCCACGCCGTGGACGGGGATACCACTATTGGCGATCAGTGCGGAAGTAGGCAATCCAATATATCCTAAGCCTACGGTAACTACTTTTGCTTGCATCGTGCTATATTATTTTAAGTTCTTGATAAAGTTAACAATTCGGGCACAGGCTTTTCCATCGCCATAGGGATTATGCAACGCGCTCATCGCCTGGTATTTATTTGAGTCGTTTAATAAGGCTTGTGCCTCCGAGGTAATCTTTTGCTTATCCGTACCGACCAAGATTACGGTGCCTGCCTCCACCGCTTCGGGGCGTTCCGTAGTCTCGCGCATGACCAGCACGGGTTTGCCTAAGCTGGGGGCCTCTTCTTGTACCCCCCCTGAGTCGGTGATAATAAGATAAGCCTGGTTCATTAGCCACACAAAAGCCGGGTAGGCCAACGGCTCGATTAGCTGGATATTGTCTACGTCAGACAGAATTTCATAGACGGGCTTCTTCACATTCGGGTTGAGGTGTACCGGGTATATGATTTGCACGTCCGGGTTGGAGGTAGCGATCGTTTTCAACGCTTCGCAAATATTAATAAAGCCCTGCCCGTGGTTCTCCCGGCGGTGCCCCGTCACCAAGATCAGCCGTTTACCGGCGTCGATGATGCCCTTGAGCGCATTGATCTCGGGGTTATCCAAATCCTTGACCCGCTCGGAGCTCTCAAATAGCGCATCGATCACCGTGTTTCCGGTAACGAGTATGCTTTCGTCTGCGGTATTCTCGTTAAGCAGGTTCTGGCGCGAGGCCTCCGTAGGCGAAAAATGGTAGTCGCATACACGGCCCGTAAGCTGCCGGTTGATTTCTTCGGGGAACGGCGCTCGCTTGTTGTGGGTTCGCAACCCCGCTTCCACATGGCATACTTGGGCGCCTGCGTAAAATGCAGCAATGCTAGATGCCATGGTCGTGGTCGTATCGCCGTGCACGTACACATAATCGGGCTGGAATTCCTCGAGCACGGGTTTCAGACCCGTGATAATATCGGCCGTAAGGCCGTACAGGTTTTGGCCGGGCTTCATCAGGTTCAAATCGTATTCGGGTTGGATCTCGAAAAAATCCAGCACCTGGTCCAGCATTTCCCGGTGCTGAGCCGTCACGCAAACCCGTGTATCCATATCGGAGTGCTTCTTAAACTCTTTCACCAGCGGCGCCATTTTGATGGCCTCGGGCCGCGTGCCAAAAACAATTAGGTTTTTTTTCATCATGAATTTTAAAGTCTACCGTCTATTATCGCCCGATCTAAACAGGCTTTTGTATCAAAAATCACTCCGTTATTCCGCTTGACCTTCTCATAGTCAAACGTTAAGAATTCATTATGCGCGACCGCAACAACAATCGCGTCATACACAATCGTATTATCCACTTCGCCAATGATATCCAATCCATACTCCCGTTTCACTTCGGCGGCATCCGCCCAGGGGTCGTAGATATCCACCGACAGCCCAAATTGCACCAGCTCGTGGTAAATGTCCACTACGCGCGTATTGCGGATGTCGGGGCAGTTCTCCTTAAAGGTGATGCCCATAATCAATGCGCGCGAATCCTTGATTTTGTGGTCTTTTTGGATCATCAGCTTCACCACCTTGTCAGCCACGAATGCGCCCATCCGGTCATTGACTTGCCGGCCCGAAAGAATGACTTGCGGGTGGTAGCCTAAGGCCTGTGCTTTATGCGCCAAATAATACGGGTCTACCCCGATGCAGTGGCCGCCGACTAGCCCAGGCGTGAACTTCAAAAAATTCCATTTGGTCGCCGCCGCTTCGATCACGTCATGCGTATCTATGCCCACACGGTCGAAAATCAAAGCTAGCTCATTGACAAAGGAGATGTTGACATCCCGCTGGGCGTTTTCAATGGCTTTGGAGGCTTCCGCCACCTTAATATTCGGCGCTTTGTGCGTACCGGCTTCGATAATGGAGCGGTAAAGCTGGTCGACCCGCTCGGCAACTTCGGGCGTGGAACCGCTCGTTACCTTTTTGATCTTGGTCAGCGTATTGATCTTGTCGCCCGGGTTGATGCGCTCAGGCGAATATCCCGCAAAGAAGTCCGTGTTAAACCGCAGCCCCGATACCCGCTCCAGCACCGGCACGCAGTCCTCCTCGGTACAGCCGGGGTACACGGTGGATTCGTAAATGACCACATCGCCTTGAGCCAATACACGGCCCAGCATTTCCGAGGCTTGGATCAAGTAGGTCAGGTCGGGCGCTTTGAATTGGTCGACAGGCGTGGGCACCGTGACGATGTAAGTATTGTACGGCCGGAGGTCGTGCTCGTCAGCGGAGAAGGTTAGGCCCGGTACCCCTGCGGTTGGCTGGCTTACCATGACGGCTTGCAAATCTTCAACAGCGGCCTCGTGTGTATGATCGTTTCCGGCCTTCAATTCGGCAACACGCTTTTCGTTTATATCAAATCCCAACACCTCATATTTTTTACCAAACTCCACCGCCAAGGGCAGGCCCACATAGCCCAAGCCGATGACGGCGATGCGGGCGTTGGATACTGGGGAGGATGTGTGTTTTGGACTCATTTATTTTTGTTGATTCGTTGATGCGCTTATTTGCTTATTCGCTTATCAGTGGTCCCGATATCACTCTGTTCATCGGGATCTCACTGCGTTCGATTTTGCGGTTTTGCGATTTCGCGATTTCGCGGTCCCGATATCACCCTGTTCATCGGGATCTCACCTGCGTTCGACTTTGCGATCCATATATCCCTTATACCAGTTTACAAATTTATGCACACCGCTGGCTAAATCCGTGCCCGGTTTGTATTCGGTGGCGCTTTCCAGCTTTTTCGTGTCCGCGTAGGTGACTTTGACGTCCCCGGGTTGCATGGGATACATCGCCAAAACCGCTTCCTTGCCATCCCTTTTTCCATCGCCCGGATAAAATCCATGAGCTGCACGGGGCGGGAATTGCCGATGTTAAACAGGCGGAAAATGGGTAGGCTTCTCGCGCGGTCGGGATGTTCGCACTGGTGCAGATGACCCCTTCTACAATATCGTCCACATAGGTAAAGTCGCGCTGCATGTCCCCGCCATTAAATACCTTGATGGGCTCTCCGCTGCTAATCGCATCGGCGAAGAGCATAGGGGCCATGTCGGGCCGTCCCCATGGGCCGTAAACCGTAAAGAAGCGCAGGCCTGTGGTGGGCAATTGGTAGAGGTGGCTGTAAGTATGCGCCATCAGCTCATTGCTCTTTTTGGTGGCGGCGTATAGGCTCACCGGGTGGTCCACTGGGTCCGCTTCGTTAAAAGGCACTTTCGCGTTCATTCCATAAATGGATGAGCTGGATGCGTACACCATGTGCCCGACCTGCTGGTG
>CAZYEZ010000091.1:0-9623 GCA_964646775.1 uncultured Chitinophagaceae bacterium
CACCCGCAAAGAGAAAAAACCCTGGGGAATTCAGGTCGGTACCATGGTGGAATCGATCGGCCGATTTAATACCGATTTGTCGACAACTTACCGATGGAAAGACCGACATCAGTTTACCTTGGCTGGTGGGCGAAACTACTTTCAAGGATATAGGCCGATCGAGCAGGAACTCGAATTCAATGGGGAGAAAATCATCTCAAAGCGGAATCTATTGTTTAATCCCATTGAGCAGTATCTGGGTAATCTCGGCTATCGCTATGATGCCCCCAGTGGTTTTTCTTTGAACTTCCACTCAGATAATCTTTGGGAGTCGGTCGTGGATCGGGGCAGCATGGCCGCCTGGGATCCCTTCGGGGCCTATGCTTTTGACGAGTATTTTCAAACGCGTCGCTCCATGAATCGCTTAGGGCTTCATGGAAAACTAGGAAAAAACGGTCGCTGGCAATCCCAGAACGGATATATGGTTTATCATAGGCAGCGGAATCGGTATGTCAAAGATCTGGTTACCCTCGATGAAATCCTGACCACCGGAGAAGGGGAGCAGGACACTTCGGTTTTTGCGGATGTATTCCTTCGCTCCAGTTATCAAAATAGCCTGGGGTCTCTTTCTTATACGGTGGGCTATGACCTGAATCTCCAGGAAGCGCGCAGTGGTAAACTCGAGGGAGGAAGTCGGCAGATACAGGATTATGCACTATACACCCAGTGGGATTATCGCTGGCGAGAGGGTAAATGGCATACCCAGCTGGGACTCCGGGGTTCCTGGAATTCCGATTACAAACCGCCCCTTATTCCCAGCCTGGCGGTTTTGTATAAGCCCATGAAATCCATGCAATGGCGAGCCTCTTACGCGAAAGGTTATCGGGCGCCTACCTTAAAAGAGCTGTACTTAAGTTTTATTGACGTAAACCACTATGTCATCGGAAACCCCGATCTGAAGGCAGAGCAAAGCCATCATTTTCAACTTTCCGGTTCCTATCAGCTCTGGGAGAATCAAAGAGACTATATGCAGGTTAAACTGACCGGATATTATAACGACCTCGAGAACGGAATCGTTCTTGTCAAAGTGCATCCGGATCTGCTCCAGGATTTGGATCACCAGTATGCAAACCTAAGCCGTCAAAGGAATCGCATTCTCACGGCAGAATTAGATGGGCAATGGGGCCCCTTGCATTATCTAACGGGGCTGAGTTATCATTACACCCTTGGAGAGCCCGGGCATTACGCTTCGTTTTCAGCCATGGAATGGAATACCAATCTTCACTATCAATGGGTTGCCACGGGATTGCATGCCAACCTGTTTTACAAGTATACCGGAGCGCAACCCTTTCTTCAGCCTTCCATAGATGGCGCTGCCACCTATAATGGGCGACAGGAAGGATATCATCTCATGGATCTGTCTTTGGAACGAAGATTTTGGCAGCGTCGACTCCATCTTATTGTCGGCGTCAAAAACCTGTTCCATGTAGAAAACCTTCGGACTACGGGGGTTCAAGGGGGTGGCGGAGTCCATGGGGCCGGGATGGTGAGCGCCGGATTTTTGCCCCGCCGTGTTTTCGCTTCCCTACGCTTACAACTGGACTAGGGCTGGGCTGAGGCCTAGGAACCTGGAATCTTTTCTACCCGGGCCTGATGACGACCGCCTTCGAATTCGGTCTCCAGAAAGATTCGGGCCATGGCCTCGATCTGCTCAATCGTTAGGTAGCGCGCCGGCAAACAGAGAATATTGGCATCATTATGCTGGCGGGCGAGTGCGGTAATCTCCTCTGACCATACTAAAGCAGCCCGGACTCCCTGGTGCTTGTTGGCCGTCATGCAAACCCCGTTCCCGCTTCCGCAAAGCAGAATTCCCCGATCAACAGATTGGTTCTCAACGGCTCGAGCCACCCCATGAGCAAAATCGGGATAGTCGGCCCTTTCTGGTTTGAAAGTACCAAGATCCTCCACTTCATAACCCCATTGCTGAAGTATGGCTTTGAGCTTTTCCTTGGATTCGAATCCGGCGTGATCGGCGCCGATGCCTATGGTTTTCACCGCTCCCATGATTGACGTTTTATCGGTCTATTTTTTAAGTGCTTTGATATTTCTTTGTCGGATCGCCCGCTCACTAATGACAATACCCAGTTCATAAAGGATCATCAAAGGGATGGCAACCAGAAAAATACTAAACCAGTCCGGAGGCGTAATGACCGCGGCCAGAATGAATATGATCAATATCGCGTAATTCCGCTTTGATCTCAGTATGGTCGGGGTAAGTAAACCGATCCGGGACAGAAAGTAGATGATAATGGGTAATTCAAATACGATGCCAAGTCCGAGGACCAGCTCGCTAAGCGTACCATAATAATTGGAGATCGTAATGATGTTTTTGAATATCGGAGAGAGCTGATAACCGGCAAAGAAATTAATGGTAAAAGGCGCGATGAGGAAGTAGGCAAAAGCAACGCCTAAAAAGAACAGCAAAGAGGACCAGAATACAATCCCGCGGGCATAAACCAGCTCTTCGGGTTTTAATGCCGGGCGGATAAACCGCCAGAACTCCCAAAAAATATAGGGGAATGCAAAGATGAACCCCATGGTAAAAGCCACCGAGAAACTCATCATGAGCTGGCCGGCGAGCTGAGTGTTCTGAAACTCTATTTGCAGTTCCTGCAAGCAGAGCGCGGGTACGCTTACCCATTCGCCCAGTTTGCAAAGAATTCGGTAAGAAATAAAATCAGGTCGCGCCGGACCCAAAATGACATGATGGAAAATCCAGTCAATATTAATGAAGGCCAGAATGGCGAAAACCGCCACGGCAAGTAGAGATCGGATGATATGCCAGCGAAGCTCTTCAATATGATCTATGAAGGACATTTCTCCATGATCCCCACCCTTTCTCTTCCTTAAGAATGTATCGATCAAGCCCAATGTGCATCAGTTAACGGGGGCAAAGTTAGCGATATTCCCGCGGCCAAGGGGAAAAAAGGAATCAGGCGGTCTGCTTATTTCTTATACACCTTTACGGCAAAGGTAAAAGGCTCCATTTTCTTTACCTGCTGCTCGGGACTCAGGCCGCGGATTCTGTTTTTTCTGGGTAAAGGCAAGGCGGCGTCCTCGGGAAGTTTTTCGATGAGATCCAGCAGAGCCTGGGTACATACGGCATAGGTCGTACCTTCTGAAAGATTTTCTTTTCCTGTAATGATGCCGATCAGGGTACCTGACCGATCCAGAACCGGGGCGCCACTCTGGCCGGGGGCAGAGGGAAGGTTGAGTCGATACTGCATGGAATCACCCTGGAATCCATTGCGGGCGCTCACGTACCCTTCATGATAGACAATTTCATCCTGAGGGAACCCCAAGGTGAATATGGGCGTGCCGATGGGGAGCTTGTCTTCCTTGATTACATAGGGAACATCTTGTTGGGAGAAGCGAAAATCAGGCTGCTCCACCTGTAAAATGGCCACATCGTGTTGGGGATCGACGGCCATAACCCGTGTTTTGAGGTGCATGCCTGCGCTGGTTTCTATAAAAATCGAATCGGCGCCTTCGGTCAGATGATAGTTGGTGACCAGAAAACCTTTGTTTCCAATGGCAAATCCCGTTCCAGTGAATCTTGCGGGGTCGGCGGCTTCGAGATCCGGCCCTGCCACCTGCCTTGCCTGATCCTGCTTGTAGTTTTCGATGTCTCTTTTGAGTAAACGATACTGGGAAGTCATTTGCCGATTATGGTTCTGCACAAGCCAGAAGCTTCCTAAGGAAGTGATGAGGGCAATGGTGGCGGCTACGAGGGCGGTTCGAAAATAATGCTTCTGCAAGGAGATGGTCGGCTTTAATCTCGGGGGTTCTTGCTGGCGGTGTTTTTGGGCTACCTGCCCTAATTTTTTACGAAATCGCTGGCGGCGCCCCTGTGCTTTTAGAGCAAGGACTAGATCCAGCGTCTCCTGGAATGCGGCGTCGAACCATGGGTCCTCCTTTCTTCGCCGCTCCAGCTCTTGTTTTTCTTCGGGCCTGAGGCTGCCATCGACGTATGCTTCTGCCAGATATCCAATTTCGTCAGGGGAGATCATGTTACTTATTTTGGTTTCGCCTCAAGGACGGGGCGAGAAAAGAATAGTTTTCGCAATCGAATTAAACATTTATATTTCTGTGTCTTCGCATTGTTCGCATTCGTGTATCCCGCCTCCTGGGCAATGGTTTCCATGGATTTATCTGCATAATAAAATGCCCGAAGTAATTGATTGCAGGGACTTCCAAGCTGGTCCAAGGCCTGTTCGAGCCGGTCAAACTGGGCTTCCTTATCTCGAAAGCTTGTCAAATCCTCTTCTATTTCGCCGTCCAGCCCTTCCAATAGGATGTCTGCCGACGAATGATTGCGCTGGATTTCCGCACGTCGTTTATGCCAAAGATTTCTACCGACGGCAAAAAGGTAGGTTCCTAGTTGGCATCGAAGCACGAAGTCCGGCTGCCTAAGTTTTTCATAGAGGATCATCATCGACTCCTGGAACAGATCTTCCGCATCCTCTATGTCGCCGCCCATCTTTTTTATCCATTGAATAAATGGGGCGTGATGGCGGCAGTAAATTTCTTCTATGGCCTGCATCTCTCCATTTTTCAGGTCGATAAGAAGAGAGGAGTCTGGCATAGACGAGGGTAAGCCTTTCACTTATTGATTCGATTTTTGGGAAAAAGTAACCCGTGGGGATGTATATTTTTTGCTTTTATCCACCTGCCGGCCTTTGGCATGAGTTTTTTAGGAAAACATGATCAACGGTGGTCGCTTCCGCATGGATTAAATGGGGAAGCATTTTAGCCTTAGTGGGGCCTTGCTCATGGGCCGACCCTAAGTATAAAGATAGGTTGATCCGAATAAAATTCAAGAATTCTTTTCTTCCGATTTTTTCTCTCAAGGAGGGTTACTTTTTTAGAAATCGGGTATTAACATAAATAACTACAAAAAATCAGCTATGAAGTTTTTAAAACTCGGCGCCTTTGCGCTTGCTTTAGGAATGTTTGCTGCCTGTGGATCGAACGATACGACAGAATCCACCATGGACATTGATACGACCATGTATGAGGCCCCAGAAGTTCAAGAAGTACCGGTAGATACCACCCACCTGGTAGATACTTCGGTGAGCCCCATGACAGAACCCGTTCAATAAGGCTATGCTCATCAAACCCCCTTTGCACCTTCTGGAAACGGAAGGGCGGAGGGGGCATTCTTCTTTTCTTCTTCGGCTTCGATCAACGATCGGATCTTCATGAAGTCCGCGAACTCACGATTTCTGTGCGGACCTGGATTTTCTTGGTGGTTCATAACCGGCCACAACCAGGACGATTTCCCCTTTAGGGGGATGCGCCTGGTAATATTCCGCTAATTCCGCCAGGCTTCCCCGGCGGGTTTCTTCGTATATTTTCGTCAGCTCTCTGGACACGGAGGCCGGACGATCCAATCCCAGTTCATTGCCTAGGTCCTGCAGGGTTCGTACCAGTCGATGCGGGGACTCGTAAAAAACAAGAGTCCGTTCTTCTTCGGCAAGGGCTCGGATCGCGGTTTGTCGCCCTTTTTTCGCCGGAAGAAATCCTTCAAAAGCAAACCGATGAATGGGAAGGGCTGACTGGACCAAAGCCGGAACAAAGGCGGTGGGTCCAGGCAAGCATTCGAAAGGGAGGTTTATTCGGGCACATTCTCGGGCCAGAAGAAACCCCGGGTCGGATATCCCCGGCGTGCCGGCATCGGTGACCAGGGCCGTAATTTCTACTTCGCGGATGCGATCCATGTAGCGGTCGAGCATTTGATGCTCATTATGCTGATGAAAGGGCAGCAGCGGCTTCTGTATTTGGTAGTGACGCAGCAGTTTACTCGTGGTACGGGTGTCTTCACAGAGTATTAGATCCGCCCGGGATAGGATTTCCACGGCGCGATAACTTATATCGCCCAGATTACCTATTGGGGAAGGAATCAGATAAAGCCGCATGCTAGGCTTCTTCCAGACTAAAGGAATAGGTTTCCATGACCTGGTTTACCAGTAATTGCTGGCAAGCGCTTTCCGTTACCTGCTTTGCTTCTTCTTTGTCTTTGGCCTCCAGCTGCAGGCGGATATGCTTTCCGATCCGCACATCCTGGACCTGATTTAGACCGAGATTATTAAGCCCGCTGTGAACGGCTTTGCCTTGCGGGTCCAAGAGCTCTTCCAGGGGCATGATCTTGATGTCGGCGATAAACTTCATGATGGGTTATCAATTTTGGGGAATAATAGAGAGATCAAAACATAGAGTACAAATCCAAAAGGAATGGCCGCGAAGTTAAGCCATGGTATGGATATCCCCGCTAAAACAAGGATAAGCAGTTGTCGCCAGATGCTGGAAAGCGTCCAGCGCTGCGGCAGAAACTTAAAGAAAGGAATGGAGGATACCATGAGCCAGGATAGCAGGGCGATGACAAGGTATATGACCCAGGTTTTTTGAAGCGCCAGGCCGAGCTGGAGCGGATTGAACCAGTTAATTAAGGGGAAGCTGGCCACCAAAATCCCGACGGCTGGAATGGGCAGGCCCTGGAAAGACCCGCTGGGATCGGGAGGGTTCACATTGTAGCGGGCCAGCCTTACGGCTCCAAAGCAGGCGATGACGAATGCAGGGGTCATCGCAAGCATGGGTACATCCATGGCCCGTGGGTCGGTCATATAGGCGGCCCACAACATTTTAAAGAGAATCATGGACGGGGCCACGCCAAAGGAAACGATATCGGCAAGCGAGTCCAGGTCGGCGCCGATGGGGGAGTGGATGTCTAGGGCTCTGGCCACGGCTCCGTCAAGCATATCGAAGACCGCCGCTAAAAGTATAAACAGGCTTCCCCAGTAAGCTTGTTCGGTTCCGGTTACCCAATATTCCATCCCCTGAAAATCTGCCAGGAAGGGTTGGGCATGCAAAATGAAGGCGATGGCTATACAGCCGGAAAACAAATTGCCCAGAGTCAGTAGATTTGGAAGCTGTTTCATCGCTTCAAAAATACCATTCTCAGGGCAATTTCTATGATCAGATCCGGTTATGCTGCGGATCTCCTTTTTTTTCCCGCCTATTCGGGAGCAACCAGCCGGAATCCATTCCCGTGAATGTTGACAATTTCCACGGAACTGTCGGCTTTGAGGTATTTGCGGAGCTTGGCGATATAGACGTCCATGCTCCTTCCGTTAAAGTAGGTGTCGGATCCCCAGATTCGCTTCAAGGCAGACTCCCGGGGAAGTAGATCATTCTTGTATTCGCACAACATGGTCAACAGCTCGTTCTCCTTCGGAGATAAGGTCTGAGACTTCCCGTTAATTTCTAGGGTTCTGAGTTTCGAATTAAAATGGAAGTTTCCAATCTTGAACTCGATCTGGGCATGCTGCCTTTCCTGCAATTCCTGATTGCGTTTCAAGACGGCTTTGATCTTATGTAGGAGCACGTCACTGTCAAAGGGCTTGGTAATATAATCATCGGCTCCCAGCTTATAGCCCGTGAGGATATCATCTTTCATGCTTTTGGCAGAGAGGAAGAATAACGGGACATCCGGATCCACATTGCGGATTTCCTCGGCTAAGGTAAACCCATCCATGTTGGGCATCATGATGTCCAGCAAACAAATATCAAATTTTTCTCGGCGGAAGGCGGCCAGGCCCAGGATTCCGTCTCGGGCCAGTTCAACCACAAAATCATTGATTTCCAGATAGTTTTTCAATACTTGTCCAAAGTTCGTATCGTCTTCGACGAGGAGGATTTTGCTTTTTTCTTTTTCCATAGGTTAGGTTTAGCCGCTTTGTTGCGCGTTAACTGCCTGGTTGTTTTATAGAATATTTTTACTGCCTGGCATCGATTTAGCATCGACCGTTGGCGCCGTTATGAGAAGAAATTACAAGAGTCATGCCGGATGTTTCCCGGATTATTCCCGGATGTTTCCCCGGATGATTCTAAGTCCTTATTACCTTTCTCATCACCGCGCTTTGCCCGACAAAAGTTAGTCATTAAATGTATGCATTTCTTTGATCATTTATGCTAAAATATTTGTTAAAAACGCGGGCAGTTGATGACATTCTTGCCCCGAGATCCACGCTCGTAGTTGCCTTGATAGATCAGGCTAAGCTCCCAGGCACCCCCATTGGTCATCTGGCTCTGAAGGCCGGAAGTGGTATAATCGTAGCTGCTGAGAATCTTCACGTCTCCGGCTTCAATACCAAAGGCAACGATGGCCGCTTCCTTCCATCGATAATATCCGCCGATCAAAAGATTGGTCGGCTTGGTCAGGCTTCCGCCGATCATGGTATAGGTCATGGAGCCAAATACAAACTCGTAAGCGGATTTCTGGGTGGTGTAATACAGAGAGGGGACAAAGGCAAAACTTTCGTTGAGGCCAAAAATGCCTTCTATGTTCAGGGTGGGCCGAATTCCCAGCTTATTGAGTGGCTCTCCGTAGAAAGATTCAACGGGCATATTCACGTGGGCGACCCCAACGCCGACCTTGAAATAGGTCAGCACCGAAGGGAAATAGGCGAAGTTGATGCCGGCGCCCACGTCATAATAGCGGGTACGGACCAAACCATTCTTTTCCTGGTTTGAGCGGGCAAAATCAAAGCGGAACCCGTCCCATTGCTCATTAAAAGTGAGGGTATTGAAGTTCACTCTTCGATAGCCCGCGCCCCCGCTCAAGCCCACCGAAATCATGGATAACTCGCCGACCATCAAATGATAAGCAATGGCGGATTCTATGCGTGTAAGGCTGAGCTCTCCATCCCCTGCCCGGTCATTAAACAAGGCCAGTCCTAACCCCATCCAGTTGTCGCCATAATCGCTTTGAAACAGCTTGGTGTCGCCGAACAGGGTAATGGTTTTGAAAGGCGCCGGGATGCTTTTCCATTGGTCTCTGTATTGAGCGCCCAGGCGAAAATCTTTATCGTTCATCAGCCCTGCGTTGGCCGGGTTGAGCAGCAGGGGGGCGTGATAAAACTGGGAAAAATTGATGCCCTGAGCTCGAGCTGCCACAGAAAGAGCGATCATTCCGGCGCAAAGAACCAGGAGCTTTCGTGCATTTGCTATATAGGGAGTCAAGCGAACCATAGCTATCGAAGTAAGGTAATATTACCTGTTTTATGAAAAGGGGTGCCATCGACAAATTGGCCTTCTAGAATATACCCATAGGATTCTATTTCTTGCCGAGCTCCCTTATGTTCTCCATCCCAGCCATAGGCCGGATCATTGGCTTCGGTGGCATGGACATGGAATACAAGCTCCCCCCAACGATTATAAATCCGGAGTTGGAAGGATTCGATTGCCGCACCGCGAACAAAAAGTACGTCATTTTTCCCGTCCCCGTTCGGAGAGAATCCGGTAGGGATATCGACAAGCTGCAGAATATCGGCCTCTACGTTCTTGCATATCGTGTCCTGACACCCATCCAAGGTTATGGCCGTTAAGCAGGTCAGATAAACACCAGTCCTTTTATAGAGGTGGGACGGGTCGGTTTCATCGCTCCCCGTCTGGTCCCCGAAATCCCATCGATAACGGTCGGCCCTTTCCGATCGATTCGTAAACTGGATGGGTTCATTGGTCACAGGAGGACTGGGGGAAAAACTGAACTGCGCCGTAGGAACCGGGAGGACGTCCACTTCTCT
>CAZYEZ010000092.1:0-9474 GCA_964646775.1 uncultured Chitinophagaceae bacterium
TTTTTAACCCTTAAATTCACAAGGTTATGGCAACAACAAAGAAAGCTGCCCCCAAAGCAGCTCCAAAAAAAGCGGTAAAAAAGGCCGCGCCCAAAAAAGCGGCCAAAAAGGCAAGCGTAAAAAAAGCTGCGGCACCAAAAAAGGTAGCAAAGAAAGCAGCGCCTAAAAAAGCGACGGTAAAAAAAGCGACGGTAAAAAAGGCGACCGCAAAAAAAGCGACCGCAAAAAAAGCGACTGCAAAAAAAGTAGCCGCACCCAAAAAAGTCGCAAAAAAGGCAGCGCCCAAAAAGGCGCTCGCTAAAAAGGCCGCACCCAAAAAAGTCGCAAAGAAAGCAGCACCCAAGAAAGCGGCAAAAAAAGCGACGGCAGCTTCCAAGAGTACCGTGACTAAAAAAGCGACCGCAAAAAAAAGCGCGGCAACTAAGAAAGAAGCGGCACCGAAAAAAGCAACGACTGCAAAAAAGGCCGCTCCCAAAAAAGCGGTCAAGAAAGAGGCTCCCAAAGCCATCGCTTCCAAAAAGGCCACACCCCGCCGCGTTGCGAGCAAGACGGCCAAAAAGAAATAGATATCAATCAAGGATTTTTATAAGTCCACGGGATGGAAGAGGTTGTTTATACGACCTCTTTTTTATTTCCCATCCTATTATTCCCCTATCACTATTCCCGTTTCGTTTGCCTGGATGAATTTCCTTCGCAGAACCTGCCGAACTCATGGAGGATTTCAGGTTAAGGCTCCTTAAATAGCCGGATCTCCTTGTACCCCCCAAACCCCTCCCTTCCAAGTCTTGCATTGAAATGGGCAGACCGTTCGTGGTTTCCCTGCTAAAGCCGTATTTTTGTCGATTCTAACCTAGCTTTTAAAGACGCCGACATGAAACCAAGCGAAGCAGAAATTAAAAAGAAGCGAAGGCAGTTGCGCCTTCGTGGAACCTATCACATCATTTGGGGTGTTTTGTATCTGATTCTACCGGTCGTCCTTTTTTACATGCAAACGATGGACAAATTGCAAATCAACTCCGGCCTGGCCGTCGTTATTTGTATCTTGATGTTCCTTTACGGGATATTCCGGATATGGAGAGGTAGCAAGGATTTAAGCATCGCAAAATCCTTCGTATCCTAATCCATGGGGGAGGCATGGAGCAGCGCTTCCTGTTAAATCCATGTTACAATGCATAATTTCATTATACGTAAGCCGATTATTCATTAAACTTGCAGTCTATGAACGGGTCTAAATGGAAATACACGACGCAAATATGGAGCATGGTTGCGGCGTTAATATTCGCAGGATGTCAATCAAATGCTGAAAAGCCTCAGGATACCATGACGAGCGGCACCCTGACGTTGACTGCTGATGAGAGCTTTCGTCCTGTTATCGAAGAAGAAATCAAGGTATTTGAGAGTAATTTTCCCGATGCTCATATTGAAGCAAGCTTCAAACCAGAATCCGCGTGTATGAAAGATTACTTAGAAGGAAAAGCCAAAATGATTATTACGACCCGGACCCTGCACCCCGAAGAAGAGGCCATCCTTGCAGAGAAAAAGGTGGTTTCCAACCATCTTGCCATTGCCAAAGATGCGATCGCCGTCATTTTACATCCGGATAATCCGGATAGTAATCTGAGCTTGGAAGTGATTCGAGGAGTACTTACGGGAATCTATCCCAAAAAATACACGGTCGTATTTGATAACCAGGGATCGAGCACATTACGTTACATGTTAGACTCGCTCATTCCCGGCGAAGATTTGGCCGCAGAAGTCTATGCTGCGAAAGGGAATCAGGCCGTCTTGGACTACGTGAGTGCACAGCCCAACGCCATGGGATTCATCGGCGTAAGCCATGTTGCGGATTATGAAGACCCCCAAGGCCTTGCCTTCACCAATAAAGTAAAAGTTGCATCCCTATATCAACCTGAGGATCGGAATTACTATCAGCCCTACCAGGCTTATATTGCCACCGATCAGTACCCTCTAACCCGTCAGCTCTACTACATTCATCGGGAGAACTATACGGGCTTGGCCTCTGGATTTTCCAACTTTCTGGCCAAAGAGAAAGGGCAGCTGATTTTCAAACAAGCTCGACTCTTTCCCTTAAAATCGGATGTAATCTTCCGGGAGGCCTCCGTGAACCAATAGCTGCGACGGCAAGTCTTCTTGATCCTTCCTCTTATTTACCCCATTAAAAACCATCAAGCACGTATAAATCAAAGGAAAACAATGAAAAAAACCATCCAGATCCTGGGCCTTCTATTCCTGACCACCGGCATAATCCGAGCGCAATCGCTGAAGGACGGAATAAAGATGTACCAGTATCAAAAATATCAATCTGCAAAAGAGATTCTAGCCCCCATGGCTGAAGAAAACCCCAAGGCTAATTATTACTTGGGCCTGGCTTTATTTAACCTGGGCGAGGTAGACAAAGCCAAGGAAATCTGGGAAAGATATCCGGATGATCTGGCCAACCAGTCCGGTACCATTCGCTATCAGTTTCACCAAGGACTAAGCGATGCCGCCCATCAGTCCGCTAAAGCGATGGTGGCCAAAGCAAAAAGGAAGGCATGGGAAGAGTATAAGTATGCGGCCGATGCGGTCAAGGATGCAGAAGAAGGCAATGCGGAATTAGCCATCGAATGGTACCAGCAAGCCCTGAACCAAAAACCCAACGATCCCGACCTGTTGCTTTCCCTGGGTGACGCTTATCGAAAAGTGGAAACAGGTGGCGGTCAGGCATTGAGCAATTACAAGAAAGCCGCCGAGCTCAGCACCGATAATTCCCTGGCGCTTTCCCGAATCGGAAAACTCTGGTACGATGCCCGCAATTATGAACTGGCACTTGAGAACTGGGAAAAAGCCCAGTCGGCAGACCCTTCCAACCCTTTACCCTATAAGGATCTCGCCAATGCCTATTTCTATTCTGGACGGATGGAGCAGGCGAAAACAAATATTGAAAAATACTTATCGCTCTCAGATAAAGGGACCGAAGACCAAATTCGGTATGCCACCATCCTTTACCTTATGGGAGATTATGAAAAAACCCGGGACATTACAGCCAGGCTGGTTCGCGAGGGGGTCGATAGACCTAACGTATACGGCTTGCTTGCATTCAGCCAGCTTCATATGGAGGATTCGGTATCCCATGCTCAGGCCCTGGGCAATGTTCGGCAATATTTTGCGACCCAGGATCCGGAGCTCATCGGTCACATCGATTATATTCAGTATGGAAAAATCCACCTGAAGAATCAAAATCCCGATTCTGCCGATCATTACTTTAAGCTTGGCGTAGAAAAAGACCCATCCGAAGATAAGTCTGCCACCTACTCAGAAATCGCCCAAGGGTTCACGGACCTTAAAACGGCGGAGGCCTATGATAAGGCGGGTTACTGGTTTGGGCGCATCGTAGCGGAAAAAGAAAACCCGACCGCTACCGACTATTTTAACTGGGGTGTTTATCACTATTACGGACGTAATTATCCCAGGGCAGATTCCGCATTCCGAACGATGGAAGAAGTCTTTCCGGATCAGCCATCGGCCATTTACTGGCAGGGCCGGGTCGCGGCAGCCCAAGATGATGAAGCCAAGGAGGGAACAGCCGTCCCTCATTATACAAAATGGCTAGAGGTGGACGTGATGGGATATGAAAGAAAGAATCCCGACCTCATGCAAGCCTATCAATATCTGGCCCTCTATCATTACTATCAGTCGGATAACGCAAATACCCGGAAGTATATGAACCTGATCGAACAGATCGATCCGGAGAATAGCTTCCTCAAGCAACTCAAACAAGCCATGGCAAAACCTTGACAGGTCCGCGACAGGTCTGCCAGGGTCCTCGACAACAAACCCCGAAAGCAAGGCTTTCGGGGTTTTTAATTTCCAAGATTTCCGGCCGAAGTCAGAATATGTCCGCTTCGCCTCGCTCTTATTTATTCAAGTTGGTGAAGGTTACCTCATTGTGCAAGTCTTGTCCCTCACTTTGCCAGTGGCTGTGAACCTTTAAGGTAGATTCCGTCAATTCCACTACATCAACGGTATCGTTACCCGAACCATAGTCCACAACAATCCGCTTCTCATCGTCAATTAGCCAGTAACTTCTGGTTTCCACCTGTGGTTCGCTCGGATCACATTTCTCCGGTCCCTGATCCATATGCATATGCGTATCATCAAAAGTGACAAAATCATCGATTTCGCAAGGCTCGGCATCGTCAAAGTTATTCTCATGGAATTCCTGCCCATTTTGAGTTCCATAAACGATGTCCTCAATGGCCTGCCACTTTCCTGCTTTGAGCAGCTCCTTTTTTGATTTTTCCTTTGTTTCGTCTTTCTTGTCTTTCTTGCAGGCGACGAAAAATAGCCCGAGAGAGAGTGTTGAGAATAATACAATTCGTTTCATAAAAAATATTTTGGGCAAAAATACATCGGGTTTTTTATATTTTGCAACGTATTATGACGTAGGTCGTTCACGTACATATACGGGAAAAAAAACCAGAAGATTCGTCCCCTCCCAACTCTTAACGGCACGTTAAATTTGCCGACTTTCCGTATCTTTGCCCCATGAATCTTTTCCCCAATTTGTACAGAAAGAGCCTGAAAACAGCAGGACTCTTCCTGGCCTTCATGCTCTTCCATTCTTTGGCTGCTCTTTCTTATACAGAAGAAAATATAAAATTCGTTCACCAGGGTAAACAGTTAGATGCCGTTCTTTGCCTTCCAGATGGAGACGGACCTTTTCCAGTCATCATTCTGCACCCGGGTTCCGGAGCCATGGATAAAGATGGAACCGTCTCGCTGGTGGGCGGGCAGGCTGCCTGTCTCTACCCGGGCCTAAATGGAAAAGTTCTCAAACCTTACCTACATCTCCGCCGAGGGCTCGCCGAGGCCGGATTTGCCGTCGTTACCTACGATAAAATGGAGTATGCCTATGCCGCCGCTCCGCCCCTGGATTTTGAGGCCTTATTTCTTCCATCGGCCTCCTTGCTGCCCGTCATGGCACAACATCCTAAAGTGGACCCCAACCAGATAATTCTAATGGGGCACTCCGAAGGTTCGAGCCTTATCCCCTATATTCATCGGCAAAATCCCCTTTATAGCATTCGGGCAATGGTGTCTTTGGCCGGTCCCCGCCGACCGCTTGACACGGTCTTAGCGGATCAACTCTATCGTTTTGCCCTAAAATGTCAACAGGATACCGCCATGGCTCGCGTACAAGGCAATCAAATCCTGGATTACGGAGGCCTGATCCGAAGCGGCAACTGGGATGCCTCCACACCGCCTCTTTTTGGACTTCCTGCCGCCTCCTGGTCTCGCTATTTTCAAGTCGTAGATTCCGTGGCTTATTATTATCAGAACGCCCAGATTCCCGTGCTTTTCGTCGGTCTCGAAGAAGACCTGAACGTCCCCGTAGACGTCGAATGGGCACGGTTTAAGCAAGAAGTTCCAAACGCCGATTTCTATCGGCTGCCGGGCATCCATCACCTCCTGTCGACGGCCACGGATCCCATCGTTTCCTCTCTGCTTATCGACAGTTTGGTTTACTGGCTAAAAAAACAAAACCTGTCCGTAAAGGATCAGGCTTATTATAATGCATCCCATTTTGACCTGGATTTTAACGGTCAGGAAGCACGGATTGAAGCGCGGGAAGGGTATATCACCCAAGTATGTCTCATTGATGCCCGCGGGGCGCAAATCTTCCAGGCCAGCGTTTACGAAAAATCGCTCAACTATAACCTTTCTGAATTGCCCGCGGGCACCTATGTTTTCCTCATTTCAGGCCAGCATCATCAGCAATCCTTCCGGTTTTCCATCCTTCGTTGACGGATAACCGAAGGATAAATCCTAGTTGCCTTGATGATGGTTACTGGCCTTCACCACCTTTTTTTTCAAATCGGTGGCGGCCTCTTCCCCTTCTTCGAGAATACGGTTTATCCGCTGACGCGCGTCGTTGGACAGACCGTTCACTTCCCGAGAAAGGGTGTCTTTGACCTGCGATAATTTATCACTGGCCGCATCCGTCCAGATATCTCTCCAATGGGCGGCATTGTCCGTGATCTCTCGGGCAATTCTACGTCCTCTCGGGGTTCTGAGCAGGGCTGCTACCCCGGCACCAATGGCCACTACGGCCAGCATTCTTGAAACTCTCATAGGGGTTGGTTTTAAAAGTTTATGGATTCCGTTTACCCGAAATGGGCAAAAAAAACCGTGCCCCGATCAAGGGGCCAATAAAAAACTTTCATAAAGGTTGAAGGCGCTTGCGCGCCGCTTGCCATGGAATAGGCTTAAATTTGCTTATGTTTCGACTCCATCGTCCTTTCCCACCGGCCGGAGATCAACCGGCGGCAATTTCTGAGTTGGTTAAAGGCCTGAAGGCTCAAGAGCGATTTCAAACCCTGCTTGGGGTGACGGGATCGGGGAAGACCTATACCATGGCCAATGTCATTGAGGAGATCCAGCGACCCACCTTGGTTCTGACCCATAACAAGACCCTCGTGGCCCAACTCTACGGTGAGTTTCGTCAATTCTTCCCCGAAAACGCCGTAGAATATTTTGTATCCTACTACGATTATTTCCAGCCGGAAGCCTACCTCCCGAGTTCGAACACTTATATTGAAAAAGATCTATCGATAAATGAAGAACTCGAAAAGCTCCGCCTTAGGGCAACCAGCAGCCTGCTTACCGGGAGGCGAGACGTCCTCGTCGTGGCATCAGTAAGCTGCATATACGGCATTGGAAATCCCAGTGAATATGCCAAGTCGATCATTCGCATCCGCCGGGGCGACCGGGTTGGGCGCCAAGTATTCTTGAGACAGTTGGTGGATGCCCTCTATAAGCGAAGTCAAGGAGAATTTGAGCGTGGAAGTTTTCGGGTCAAAGGCAGTACGGTCGATGTCCATCTTCCCTATCTCGATTACGGGTATCGACTTCAGTTCTTCGGCGATGAGATCGAAGAAATCGAACAAATCGATCCCCTGTCGGGGAAAAGGATTCAGTCCATGGAACATGCAGCGATTTTCCCTGCCAACTTATACCTGGCGCCCAAGGACCTTCTCCCTTTAATCATGGATGAGATCCGGGCGGAGATGGAGGATCAATATCGGTATTTCCTGGACCAGGGAAAGAACCTGGAAGCTCAACGGATCCGGGATCGCGTTAACTATGACTTGGAAATGATCCAGGAACTGGGGTACTGTTCGGGCATCGAAAACTATTCCCGGTTTCTTGACCGCAGGGCACCGGGGGAGCGGCCCTTCTGTCTGATCGATTATTTCCCTGAGGATTTTCTGCTCATTGTGGATGAAAGCCATGTCACCATTCCCCAAATAGGGGGCATGTATGGAGGAGACCGAAGTCGCAAGCTCAATCTTGTTGAATATGGGTTCCGGCTTCCTTCGGCACTCGACAATCGCCCTCTGCATTTTCAGGAGTTCAGTCGCCTCATCCATCAGGCCATATTTGTAAGCGCCACCCCCGGACAGTTTGAACTAGACCTCTGCGAAGGGGTGATTGTCGAGCAGATCGTGCGTCCAACCGGTCTCCTGGACCCTCCCATCGAACAAAGACCCAGTGAAAACCAGATCGATGATCTTTTAGACGAGATCGATCAGCGCGTGGCAAAAAATGAAAGAGTACTGATTACCACCCTGACCAAAAAAATGGCCGAAGAACTCAACCAGTACCTTCAGAACCTTCAAATCAAATCCATGTATATCCACAGCGAAGTGGACACCCTGGAACGGATCGAAATTTTGCGATCCTTGCGCCTGGGAGAGATTGATGTACTGGTGGGTGTTAACCTACTGAGAGAAGGGCTGGATCTCCCGGAAGTTTCCTTGATTGCCATCCTTGATGCGGATAAGGAGGGATTCTTGCGCAATGAGCGATCCTTGACTCAGATGGCCGGCCGCGCTGCCCGAAACCTGAATGGGAAAGTTATTTTCTATGCAGATAAAACGACCGAAAGTATGCGCCGGACCATGGACGAAACACAAAGGAGGCGAAACATCCAATTGGCTTACAACCAAGCCCATGGCATTGTTCCCAAAACCGTCTCTAAATCCCGAGACGAAATCTTTTCCCAGACTTCCGTCCTAGACATTCTGGAAAAAGCGAAGGAAACGGAGGGCGAAGCCAAGGGGCCCGCGCTTCAGGAATCCGAAATCCTTTATCAAAGCCCCCAGGCCCTTAAGCGTCAGATTCGGCAAACAAGAAAAGAGATGGAAAAGGCCGCCAAAGAACTGGAATTTATGGAAGCGGCCAGACTTCGCGATCTTCTGCATGCCCTGGAACGAATCCTTGCCGACCAGGAATAATCCCGGGTTTAGGTTTAAGTCAAGGTTCTAAACAAGCTGAGGCGAAGGATGCCTTCAAGAACCAACAGGCCTAAGGCAATCGCCAGAAACGGGAAGAAAAGGTCTTGGAAATTTCGATGAATGCTTACATCAATCTTGGTCTTTTCCAGTTCGTCAATCTCTTGATATATCCGGTCCAGACCTTGGTTGGTCGTCGCCCGGTAATATCTACCTCCGGTTTCCTGGGCGATTTGCCGCAGCAGGTCTTCATCAATTTTTACATCATGCATCTGCTTTTGCAGACCAAACTCCGTCTGGACTGGATACAGCGCTCTTCCCAAACTCCCTACGCCAATCGTATAAACGCGAACCCCATAGGCTTTGGCAATCTCTAAGGCGGTCATGGGATCGATCAGGCCCGTGTTATTCACCCCATCGGTGAGAAGGATTAGAATCCGGGAAGCACCCCGCGCATAGCGAAGCCGATCCACGCCCGTGGCCAGACCCATCCCAATGGCGGTGCCATCGACGAGACGGCCGCTTCGAATCTCGGCGATCTGTTCAAGTACAACCTGATGATCAATAGTGATGGGACATTGCGTAAAGCTTTCGCCGGCAAAAATGACCAGCCCAATCCGGTCTGTGGGCCGATTTCGAACAAAGGTTTGGGCTACCTTCTTGGCAGCCTCGATCCGGTTCGGCTTTAAATCCTCCGCCAGCATGCTTCCAGAAACGTCTATGGACATCACAATATCGACTCCCTCGCTTTCTATGGACTCCATGACTTGCGTTTTCTGAGGCCGGGCTAAGGCGATCACCAGAAATGTCAGTCCTAAAATCCGCAGCAAACCCAGCAATGGGCGGAGTCGAATACGCCAAGATGGTGGCAGATTCTCCAATCCCCGAATGGTGCTCAATCGCATGGTCGGCGAATGAGATTTTCGGGTATGCCATCGCCACCAAATCCCAAGAGGGATCAGTAATAAGAGCAGAAAATAATAAGGATCTGCAAAACTGATCGATTTCCAATCCATTAATTCTTTCATGATGATGGTCTGGGCCTTTCTATAATGACTTCTGGTGTGGATTGAACGAAATTCCGGACCCTATCCATGGACCGATGATGATCCTCAGGGTTCAAGCTTGCCCGGGCAAACTTGGCCAGGTCTGCATGCTGCAGCACCGGAGCCAGATG
>CAZYEZ010000093.1:0-9238 GCA_964646775.1 uncultured Chitinophagaceae bacterium
CAGCGGCCTCTTCGTCCCGAACGAAGCGCGCTACCGGGCTGCGCTACATCCCGAAGGAGGATTGCTTTCTTTCTTCGAAAGCCGGGAGGTGGCAAAATTATCAAATTCCGTTCATTTTGGCCAGCACCTGGATCCTCGATTTTACCGCGGGAGTTTTCATCCGTCTATGTTCTTCGGCGGATTTTATGAACTTTTAGAACTTAGTTAACAGAAATTCTATGTAACATTGGCCTGTTTAGATGAACGATCGTATGAAGGGTCATTTGAAGCAGTTTCTTGCCATATTGATCATGCTTTGCATACTGGATCGAAGTATTGACTTTGACCATTTACTCCTGAACTCTACCGAAACCGTCGCAGATAGCTACGATGATATCGATAGTTTTTCCGAGCTTATAATCGAGTTCGTATTAGGGGATGAGGACCTGGTTAGCGAATCAGATAATGACCAGGGATCCCCGTATAATAATCATGGATCGTCGGCCACAGGAAGCATCCACTTCGCATGGACATGTCCTGATCTTCCTTTTTTCGGCCTGCCGGAGTACGACCATCTTATCGAATCCACCGCCATCCATTTGCCTTTTCCTTGGATCGCGGCGACTTCAAAAGGATTTCGAAGAATAAGTTCCCCTCCACCGGATTTTATTGCAGCCTAACCGGAGCTCATCCGCGTTATTATAGCGTCCCATGATACCATGGGTCGAAAACCCTTTTTTCATTCAACGTAAAAAGATTGGTAATGACGACCAGTACTTGGTGGTCATGGAGCAGATGTTTTATCTGCTCTATGGTTTTACCCTGCGTGGCGATTGCACAGGATATTTCAATGAACATTGAGCAGGCCGATAGTCTGTTTTTGTCGAGGAATCTCCTTTTGATGGCCGCGGAGATGGAAATTGAATCGGCAAAAGCCTTGGAGATTCAGGCAAGGGCTTACCCGAATCCCAACTTTGAGGTATCGGGTAACCTCAGAGACCCCGAGAATGACCGTTGGGCCCATTGGGGGCCAACGGGTCAAAAAACCATAGGCTTTGAACAGCTCATCCTTCTCGGGGGAAAGCGAAAGCATGAAATTCAGTTGGCAAAACAGGACTTACGACAAGCGGAGCTTGTTTTCGAGGAGCTGCTTCGGAACCTCCGCTTTCGAATGCGTTCCGACTTCTATCGGCTATATTTCCTTCGCCATCGATTGGAGATCTTCCAGAATCATTTAGATCAGCTGAAGCCCATCCGAGATCATTTTGATGCTCAGATTGAAAAGGGAAACATAGCACTAAGAGAGGGGCTGCGCCTCGAATCGGTGTATTTGGATATGTTCCGGCGCAAGTCGGAGATTCAGATCGAAATCGAAGAATTAGACCGGCAGCTAGGGGTCCTTTTTCACGAGCCCTTGTCCATTCTCCCTGTTCTCGACGACACGGACTGGGCGAAAATTCATTATTTGCCTCCCCTAGACTCCCTGATTTCCCTGGCGGAAAGAAATCGCCCGGATATAGAGGTGTTGCGCCTTGCGGTGGATCAATCTGAAACTCAGCTTAAAAGAGAGAAGGCGCAAGCGATTCCTGACCTCAGCCTTATTGCCGACTATGATCATATGGGGGGCGCGTTTGGGCGGGAGTGGAATTTTGGAGTTTCCATCCCTCTGCCCTTGTGGGACCGGAACAGAGGGCGGATCAAGCATCGTGAATGGGAGGCCCGCAAAGCCGAGGCGCTCAGAGAGGCGGGCGTCCATGCATTACATAAGGAGGTTCAGCACGCCTGGACTCGGATGAAAGAAAGTTTAGCGGCCTATGAGAAAACCAAAACAATTTTTGATGACCGCTATGATCAAGTATTGGAAGGGCTTCAGCAAAGCTTGCTAAAACGGCATATTTCCCTCCTTGAGTTCATTGACTTTTTCGAGTCCTACCAGGAAGCAATGCTACACCTGGACCAATTCCGTCTAGAGTTAATGCATGCGCGGGAAGCCCTTCATTATGTCATCAATAAGATCATCTAAAAGTTATTAATCAGAGAATAAGCAATCGATAAATATGATGCAATCATTTAAATATTACGGACTGATCGGCTCCCTTCTGCTGGTCTCCTGCCAGGGAAATATCCATGAGCCCGAGGCTTCGGGATTCCAGCTCTCCGACAGCATGTGGGCGATGACAACGCTCAGTGAGGTGGAATGGCGACCTCAAGTTGAATCCTATCAGTTTTTTGGCAAGGTGACCGCCGCCCAAGGTAAAGTGGCCCCTGTGTTTACCATGACCGGAGGCAGCGTAAAGCGGCTGAAAGTTGAACAGGGAGACTATGTGCGCAAGGGGCAGGTCCTTGCCCTGATACATAGTCCTGACGTCGCCGATTTAGAACGTCGACAGACAGAAGCGCAGAATACGCTGCGAGAAGCCCAAAAGCGATTATCTATGGTGGAGGATATGCATGCCTCTCATTTGGCCTCCTCTAGGGATTTGGTCATTGCAAGTCATGAGGTGGAGAATGCGGAAGCCGCCTTGAACCAGATCCGTCAAGTATTGAACGTCTATAATCAGGCTCGAGACGGCATTTATCCCGTTACCTCACCGATGGATGGCTATATCATGGATTTACAGACGACCGAAGGCATGCAGCTGCCCTCTGATCATGCAGATCCCTTATTTGTGGTCGCAGAGATTGATCCGGTATGGGTGCTGGCGCAAGTCCCGGAATCTGAACTATCCAAGGTAGAAGAAGGGTTGCCGGTATGGGTTCGCACCCAGGCGGAGCCCGATCGTGTTTTTGAAGGTCAGATTGAGCGTGTTTATCCCATCATCGATGACAGAACCCGCGCTGCGACCATCCGGATTCCGCTAGAGAACCCGGACTTAGCCTTGAAACCCAATATGAGCGTCCGGGTTTCGGTTCAAAAAAAGTCCGAAAAGCGGGTCGCTACGCTTCCTAAAAACGCCTTGATTTTCGACCGCAATGATCACTGGGTCGTTGTTTATAAAGATCGAAGCGATCTGGAAATACGAAAGGTCAAGCCCATATCGGAGACGGACGCCTGGGTACAAGTGGACCGCGGTGTCGAGGAAGGGGAAGTCGTCGTGTCCCAAAACCAGCTGTTGATCTATGAGGCGATTAACCTGACACCTTGAGCATTGATCATCCTTTAAACCGATTGGCGTGAATATTAACAAAGTCATGAAGTCCGTGATCGGCTTCTCGCTTCGAAATCGAATTTTTACTTTTTTCTGGGTAGGCTTGATTGCCATCGCCGGAATATTCAGTTTTGTCAAGATACCGGTTGAAGCATTTCCAGACGTTACCAATACACAGATTATCATCGTTTCCCAATGGCATGGGAGAAGTGCAGAGGAAGTCGAACGATTTGTGACCTCTCCCATTGAGATCGCCATGAACAGCGTACAGCGAAAAACGCATGTTCGAAGCATTACGATGTTTGGCCTTTCTGTAATTAAGGTAATCTTTGAAGATGAAGTCGAAGACTTCTTTGCGCGCCAACAGGTCAGCCAGTTGCTGGCAAACGTTACCTTGCCGGAAGGCGTGGAGGCAGAGATTCAGCCGCCCTACGGACCGACCGGAGAGATTTTCCGCTACACGCTCTCTAGTAAGACCAAAGATAGCCGCGACCTGCTCACCCTCCAGAACTGGGTGATCGACCGCCAGCTTAGGGCGGTCCAGGGTGTGGCCGACGTGGTGGCCTTTGGCGGCCAGGAAAAGGTTTATGAAGTGGCGCTGAATCCCGAGCGTCTGCAGCATTATGGATTAAGCGCCATCGATATCCATGACGCAATCGCCCGAGCTAATTTCAACGTCGGAGGGGAGGTCATCGAAAAGAATGGTCAGGCTTATGTCGTACGTGGCGTAGGTTTGATGCAGGACATAGAAGACTTGAAGAATACCGTCGTAGACGATCTCGATGGCAATCCGATTTTAGTTAGGCATCTTGCTAAGGTCCGCATAGGGAGCCTACCCCGGGTGGGTCAGGTGGGTCTGAATGATCGCGATGATGTGGTAGAGGGTATCGTGGTGATGCGAAAAGGAGAAAACCCTTCCGAAGTCCTGCAGAGGGTCAAGGAAAAAATTGGACAGATCAATCGCCAGCTGGAACCGGAAGATGTTCAGCTGGTAACTTTCTATGATCGGGATACACTGATGGACTATTGCACCCGTACCGTCATGTCAAATCTGATGGAAGGGATCGTTCTGGTAACGGTCGTGGTCTTTCTTTTTATGGCGGATTGGCGTACGACCCTGGTGGTTGGTGTGGTGATTCCCCTGTCCCTTCTATTCGCATTTATGATGTTGCAATGGAAGGGGATGAGCGCCAATCTACTTAGCCTGGGAGCCATTGATTTCGGAATTATCATTGACGGCGCCGTGGTTATGGTTGAGGGCATATTCGTCGCCCTTGATCATCGCGCTCGGCGAATGGGTATGGCCGCTTTCAATAAGCTTTCCAAGTTGGGACTCATCAAGCAATCGGGATCACAGACGGGGAAAGCCATATTCTTCTCTAAACTGATTATCATCTCCGCATTGATTCCCATCTTTTCTTTCGAGATGGTGGAAGGGAAGATGTTCTCCCCCTTGGCCTACACCCTGGGTTTTGCCTTGCTAGGCGCCTTGATTTTTACGCTTACCCTGGTGCCTGTGCTCTGCGCCTATCTCCTGCGTAAGAACGTCCGTGAAAAGAATAATTTCTTTACCCGGAACCTGAATCGGATTGTCGGTGCCTTATTCGAGAAAACCTTTGCCCGAAAAAGAGTCACCCTTATCGCTTCTCTTTTATTTTTCCTTTTCTCCCTGTTTTCAGTCCGCTGGATGGGTACAGAGTTTTTACCCCAGCTCAATGAGGGGGCGCTATGGGTGGATGCTCAGCTCCCGATGAGCTATTCCTTGGAGCAATCGGTAGAAATGGTATCGCGTTTACGGGAAACCCTCTTATCTTTTGAGGAAGTGGACCAGGTGCTTTCGCAAACCGGGAGAAGTAATGATGGGACGGACCCAAGTGGATTTTTTTACGTCCAAATGCAGGTTAACCTGAAGCCAGCCAAGCAGTGGCCGAAAAAGCGGTCGACCGAAGCACTGATTAGGGAGATGGATGAGCGACTTCGAGTCTATCAGGGCATTAACTTCAACTACTCCCAGCCCATTATTGATAATGTCGCGGAAGCCGTGGCCGGAATGAAGGCCAGCAATGCGGTTAAAATTTTTGGCGATGACTTGCATCAGCTAGAAAACTATGCGGAGCAGGTTAAGGCGGCGATTGAAAACGTGCCGGGCGTAAAAGACGTGGCGGTGCTCCGTAATATGGGGCAGCCAGAACTTACCGTGCAGCTAAAAGATGAAAATCTCGCCCATTTTGGGATCGAGAAACAGACAGCTCTTTCCGTGATTGAAATGGCCATCGGTGGAAAAACAGCCAGCGAGTTATTTGAAGGGGATCGTCGGTTCCCTATTCGAGTGCGATATGAAGAAGGGCATCGGAGCGATTTTCAGCATATTATGGATCTTCAGGTTCCCGGGCGTCAGGGACAAATGGTTCCCATGAAATCTTTGGCCCGGGTGGAACCAATTACCAGTCCCGCTTTCATCTATCGGGATAATACGAGCCGATTCATTGGCATTAAGTTTTCCATTCGGGAACGGGATTTAGGAAATACGATTTCAGAGGCCCGGGCTATGGTAGAGGAGCATGTCATGCTTCCCGCAGGCTATCATATGACTTGGGTGGGAGAATTTGAAAACCAGATTCGGGCAACGAAGCGGCTTAGCCAGGTCGTGCCCATAAGTTTGCTACTGATATTTCTTCTCTTGTTCATGATGTTCGGGAATATGGGCGATGCAGCTTATGTATTGCTGAATGTTCCCTTTGCGCTCACCGGTGGAATCCTGGCCATTCATTTAACCGGGATTCATTTTGGTATTTCAGCAGGCGTTGGGTTTATTGCCCTATTCGGCATCTGTGCGCAGAACGGGGTGTTGATGATTACCGAGATGAACCAACAAGCCTCAAGATTCGTCGATTCGAGCCAGGCTATTCGTGAAGCCATCAAGATAAGAGCCCGGCCAGTGGTGATGACGGCACTGATGGCGGCTATAGGGCTGGTTCCTGCGGCCATGAGCACGGGGATTGGCTCGGAAGCCCAAAGGCCTTTGGCCATTGTCATCATTGGCGGACTGGTTACCGCGACGGTGTTTACCTTGCTGGTATTCCCCATCGTCTATCATCCTCGGTTGAAAAAAAGAGCCCGGCGAATGCCTTAGTCCACTTCCTAAGACGAAGGGGACAGAGATTGAGAAAAAGCGTATTTTGATTTCCTAAATCGAAACGATGAAGGAGAGAACTATCGCATTCCTTGGACTGGTACTGGCGACCGTCTTGATAAGTGCTTGCGCAACCTCTACCATAGGGAGCGTCAATCCCAAGAAGCCAAAACCTTATCCCCCGTTTTCGGAAGAGATCATCGCCCTCGGGACATTGAATGAGAACCGTTCCTGCTTCGATGTGCACCATTACGATCTGGACATTGAAATCGATGCAGAGACGCGGTCTTTAAAGGGTTGGGTCAGGGTCGGAGCTCAGGCGACTCGGGATACGCGGGTCATCCAGCTAGACCTGGACGAAAGGCTAGCCATTGATACCATAGCTTGGGAGCGCCGCCAAGGGCAGCAATTAGCCTTTAAGCGACACCATCGGGCCGTTACCATTCAGCTCCCCGAGCTCCTGGAACAGGGGGCGTATTTCTCGGTCCATATTCATTATCAGGGACAGCCCATGGAGGCCCGGAGGCCACCTTGGGCAGGGGGGCTGGTATGGAAGAAGGATTCGGATGGAAACCATTTTGCCGGGGTGGCCTGCGAAACCGAGGGGGCGAGCATCTGGTTCCCTTGTAAGGATCATACATCTGACGAGCCCGATAGCGTGGATTTACACTTTAGTTCGCCAACGCCGGATTTAATGGTGATATCGAATGGAAGGTTAATGGGTAAAGAGCGGCGCGGGCCGGGATGGAGGTATTCCTGGAAAGTGGTCAATCCGATTAATGCCTATAATATTAGTTTTTATTTGGGGGACTATGTGGAGATCCAAGACACGTTTATGGGAGCCAAAGGGGTGCTTCCCATCCATCATTATGTACTGCGACCTCACGAAGAAATAGCCCGAAAGCATTTTGAGCAGGCTAAAGGTCACCTTCGAATATTTGAGGCCTTGTTTGGCCCCTATCCCTGGTATGAGGACGGGTTTAAACTCGTGGAATCTCCTTATGCTGGCATGGAGCATCAGTCCGCCATTGCTTACGGGAATGGGTTCCGCAATGATCTTTTCGGTAAGGACGACTACATCATGGTGCACGAAATGGGGCACGAATGGTTTGGGAACGCCGTCACGGCCCGTGACCTGGCCGATGTATGGCTACAGGAAGGGTTTACGACCTATGCCGAATACCTATTCCTAGAACAGAAGTACGGCAAGGATACGGCTGACAAGCACTTGCATACCTATCGGTTCTTGATTCGAAACCAAAGACCGGTGGTGGGTCCTCGAGACCGACGATTTTTTGACTATCGGGATTCCGATGTCTACTTCAAAGGGGCTTGGATCCTGCATAGCTTCCGCAAGACACTGGGTGACGATTCATTGTTTTTGAGCATTATCCGCGAGTTTTATGCCCGCAATAAGGGTTTAACCACAGACAGCCGGGCGTTTATGGATTTGGTGAATGAGAAGACAGGAAAGGATTTTGACTGGTTTTTTCATCCCTATCTCTATGATCGCCGCATCCCGATCCTTGCTTATCACCTGAGCGATGAAGGCATACTCTACTACCGGTGGGAAGACACCGGACCGGATTTTTTTAAGATGCCGGCTCGGATATGGCTGGATCGGACCCTGGTAGAAATCCAACCTGCTGCCGAGATTCAACGCCTGGATCTGAAAGCCCATTTGGGAAAACCCAGTCAATTGCGAAAGGCACGGGCCTTCACGCTATTCGGGCTGAAAGAAGACCGGCACCTGCCTCGTCAGTACCATGCGCCAAGATGAGGTCAATCGCAATAGAGTCGTAGATTCGAAAAAATACGATGGATTATGGAATGGGGAATGGAGATGTTCTGGATGGTTCTGTTTTTTTCTTTCGCAATTTTGGGAGCTATTTATCAGGGAAGGCGTCATAAGCTTGCATGCAAATCGGAGAAGGAGAAACGTCGGGAGGCAGAAGCCCGGATCGCCGCGCTCCAGACCCAGGTTCATGAATGGGAAAAGCGCTACCTGGTTCTTGAATCCAAACAAAAGCATGAAGAACAGTTGGGAAGGGAGCGGCAGCTAGAGCAGCAGCGCTGGGCAGACGGATTAGAATCTCGGTTTAAAGACCTGGCATCCCGCGTCCTGGAGGCCTCCTCGGATCGATGGGTGCTTCGCCAGGAATCCGAAATGAAGAAGGTGGTCGAACCTTTTCAGGAAGCCTTGTCGCAGTTTAGGCAAGAACTGGAGGTAAAATCACAGATGGAGTCCCGAGACCGGGTGGCGCTCAAGGAGCAGGTGCGACTTATGATGGAACTCAATGGGTCATTATCCGAGCAGGCCAATCATCTAACCCGCGCGATTCGCGGGGAGTTTCGAACGCAGGGGGCATGGGGGGAAGTGGTGCTGCTTGGCATTCTGGAGAGAATGGGACTGCAAAAAGACATTCATTATATCCCCCAGTTTGAAGCAAGAAGCGAGGATGGGAAAAGGATGAGGCCGGATGTGCTGGTGCGATTGCCACAGGGAAGGGTGATTCTAATTGACGCTAAAGTCTCTTTGGTTGCCTATGAGCGCTATGGACTTGCGGAGGGGGAAGATCAGTCAAGGCATGCCAAGGATTTAATCCGATCGCTAAAAAAACATATTGAGGATCTGGGCTCCCGGTCCTATGGCGAAATTCATGACAGCTTGGATTTTGTTCTGCTTTTTGTTCCCGTGGAGCCGGCCTATATGCTCGCCATGGAAAAAGATCCGGAACTGTGGCATTATGCCTACCAGCGCAAGGTATTGATGGTAAGTCCAACCAACTTGGTGGCCACGCTAAGACTGGTGCATGAACTATGGCAGAAAGATGCCCTGCACAGAGAAGCCGGCCTAATGGGCCAGAAAGTGGCCGGACTCTACGAAAAGCTTGTTGGGTTTGTGGAGAATATGGATAAACTGGGCCAGCAGCTTGACCGGGCTAGGGATACATGGGATCTGGCTTATCGCCAACTT
>CAZYEZ010000094.1:0-9221 GCA_964646775.1 uncultured Chitinophagaceae bacterium
AGTCTATTTGGGGCATCCTCTTTCTTTTGTCGGTATGGATTTCTGTTTTCTGGGTGCGCAGGCAAGCCAGAAAGGGGATTTTATGGCTGCTTTTATCCAGCCTTCTTACACTACAGGTTACCGTGGTGCACTTTACGCCGAAAATCGAGGCTTACACGCAAAGGGCAGCCATATCGTTTTTCAAACAAGTCAGCCAGGAGGATGCTTATATCCACGTCCTTGGGTATAAGAGTTATGCACACCTGTTCTATGGGCAGAAGCCACCGGGTCAGCGCCCTGAGTCCAGAGATGAAGCATGGCTTTTGCATGGTCCGATCGATAAGCCGGTATACTTTGTATGCAAACTCACGCATCGGCAGCCCTATGACGCCATGCCTGAATTAAAACAGATCGGGGAGAAGCATGGATTCATATTCTATCGGCGGGATCCGGCTTCCCAGACAAACCCATGAAAACTGAATTGAAACCAAATGGAAAGGGAATTCCTTGGATTAATCGGCTTCTACTTCTTCGGATCGTTTTATCCAGCTAAAGTCGGGATCAATGGTTTTATCTACCTCTTCGGCCAGGGTTTTTAAATAGGCAGGTCCAAAGTTCGCATGGCGAATTTGCTGGGTATCGGAAGCGGAGCCGTAGACGATTTCGAAATGAAGGCCGGGCAGATCTTGGATATAGGCTGGATAATTCGACTGACAGGTGTCGACGCGGTGCTCCAGAAATTTGCTAAACAGGGTTTGAATCGAGGAGGCTGGAAATTGTTTTTCATAACTGCCCTTCTTCTCGGTGAACTGAACCCCATGATAAAGGGCCAGCCCATCTGCCATGAGTTCCACGGAATAGATGGGACAGGTGCCGAAACAGCCAGTTCGACTCATTTTTAAGTAGGTGATGGAGGCGGGGGGAGTCAGGTTGGCGGCGGGTACTTCAGCCGGTATTTCAGCCGGTACTTCAGCCACGGACTCTTGGGAAGACTGGCCCATGCTCGCCTTGGAACCCTTACAGGCGTATAGGGAAAAGGCCAGCCCAGAAATCAGCATCAAAAATAAGCGAGGTTTCATAGTATTGATTTTGCAAAATTTGGGGGACGATGGATGGTTCGGTCAGCGGAGGTCGATGAGTTCCGCTTCCAAATCATAATCGTAGGCTTTGGTAATACGGGCCTGAACCATTTGGCCGGGCTGCAAATCGGTATGGCCCGGTAAAATCACTTCATTATCCACCTCTACGCTGTCGAATTCTGTGCGGCCCAACCAACGCCCGGACTCTTTGCGGTCGATCATGACCTGCATCTGCTTTCCAACTTTTTCTAGGTTTTTCTCGTAGGAAATCTCTTGTTGAACTTCCATAATCTCTCTGGCCCTGGCTTCCTTTTCATCTGCGGGGACCGTGTCTTCCAAGTCGTAGGCCCGGGTGTTCTCTTCGTGCGAATAGGTGAAAATGCCGACTCGATCTAGCCGGACCTCCTCAAGAAATCGCTGGAGCATTTCTACATCATGGCGGGTTTCGGTGGGGAATCCGGCAATGAAGGTGCTTCGGATACAGATCTCTGGAATCCGGTCACGAATGGTATGAATGAGGCGATAGATATCCTCCGCCTTTTGTTGACGGCGCATCGCATGCAGGATTCGATCAGATATGTGCTGTAGCGGCATATCTACGTACCGGCAAATATTAGGCCGCTCGGCAATCACGTCTAAGACATCCAAAGGAAACTGAGTCGGATAGGCATAGTGCAAGCGAATCCATACTAAGCCCTCCACATCGGAAAGCTTCCTTAGAAGATCGGCTAGCGCACGTTTTTTGTATAAGTCGAGCCCATAATAGGTAAGCTCCTGGGCAATGAGCATAATCTCTTTGACGCCCATAGAAACCAGCCGACGGGCTTCTGCCACAATTTCTTCCATGGGTTTGGAGCGATGACCGCCACGCATCAAGGGGATCGCACAGAATGCGCAGGTTCGATTGCAACCTTCGGAGATTTTCATGTAGGCGTAGTGGGAGGGAGTGGATAGCATGCGCTCTCCCACGAGCTCTTCCCGGTAATCGGCTTCAAACTGTTTTAAAATTTTCGGGAGCTCCATGGTGCCAAACCACCGGTCAACTTCGGGAATCTCTTTGGCCAGATCTTCACGATAACGTTGGGAGAGACATCCGGTGACATAGAGCTTTTCTATGTCTCCGGCTGATTTTCTCATCGCTTGCTCCAAAATGGTTTGGACGCTTTCCTCCTTGGCTTTGTCAATGAACCCGCAGGTGTTGACGATCACCACATTGTGGTCATCATCTTCTCGTTCGTGGCCGACCTGAACGCCGTTGGCCGAAAGCTGGCCACTGAGTTCTTCACTATCTACCAGGTTTTTTGAACATCCTAAGGTAATGATATTGACTTTGTCTTTATGCAGTTTTCTCGTAAGCAATGCGCTTGGTATTTAGATGGGTTTACCCGTTACTTTTTCCTAAAGAATATCCGAATAGGAACCCCGGAAAAGGAAAAATGTGCCCGAATCTTGTTTTCAAGGAAATTTCGGTATGGGGTTTTAATTGCATCGGGATAATTGGTAAAAAAGCTGAATGAAGGCACCTGTGTGGGTATCTGGGTAATAAATTTGATCTTCACTGAATGCCCCCGGACTATCGGCGGGGGATACCTTTCGATTTCGGGAAGCAGTACATCATTCAGCTGGGAGGTGGGAATACGTCTTAGCCGGTTTTCATAGACTTCCAGGCCTTTTTCGATGGCTTGGAAAAGACGGATTTTTTCCGTGGCAGAAACAAAGAGAATGGGAACATCCTGAAAGGGCGCGATGCGCTCTTTGATCTTCTTCTCAAAATTTCGGGCCGTATTCGTGTCTTTTTCGATCAGGTCCCATTTGTTCACCAGGATCACGATGCCTTTTCCTTTTCTGGCTGCCAGCGAAAAGATATTGATGTCTTGGGCGCTAATCCCCATTTGCGCATCGATGATCAATAGACATACATCCGCATCGTCCATGGCTCTAACTGCCCGAATCACCGAGTAGAACTCCAAGTCTTCTTTGACATTTTTCTTCTTACGCAATCCAGCCGTATCCATGAGTAGAAAATCCTTGCCGAATAGATTGTACCGGGTATGGATGGTATCTCTGGTTGTGCCGGCTATCGGGGATACGATGGATCGCTCCTGACCAATCAGGGCATTCAAT
Organism: uncultured Chitinophagaceae bacterium; assembly: GCA_964646775.1. Lineage (GTDB taxonomy): Bacteria > Bacteroidota > Bacteroidia > Chitinophagales > Chitinophagaceae > CAYPQN01. The sequence continues at coordinate 3,183 of CAZYEZ010000094.1, forward strand.
AGGGTAGACTTACCAGCATTGGGTTGTCCAATGATGATAAATTTTGGGATGTCTTCTTCGAACTCTTCGGTTTCAACCTCGGGGATCAGGGCTGCCAACTCATCAAGCAGCTCGCCGGTTCCAGACCCAGATACAGAGGACAGAAATAGCGTCTTCTCGAATCCTAAACCATAGAACTCGGTCGCTTCAAGAGCTCGCTGAGGGTTGTCGACTTTATTTACTACCAGAAACACGGGTTTTGCCGATCGACGGAGAATCTGGGCCATATCTTGGTCTTGGTCGGTGATTCCCGTCGTGGCGTCCACCATGAAAAGCACCAAATGGGCCTCTTCCATGGCGATTTGCACTTGTTTTTTTATTTCTTTCTCGAAAACATCTTCGGATTTGGATACAAATCCGCCCGTATCGATAAGGTGAAAAGCTTTCCCGTTCCAATCCGCCATGCCGTATTGGCGATCTCTGGTCACCCCACTAAAGTCATCTACAATTGCTTTACGCTCTTCGAGCAAGCGATTAAACAAGGTGGATTTCCCTACATTAGGTCTCCCGACAATAGCTACCGTAAAACCGGTCATAGGCCGAAATGGATTAAAATTCTTGGCAAAGTTAATGGATTCCCCGTTAGCCTCCTGCGCTCATCTAGGGAACGCTCGGCGCAAATCATCCCCGAACCCATAGAAAAAAAGCCACTTTGTTTTCTCGTTTTTTGGTACCTTTCACCTGTTTGCCGGAGCTAGGCTTCAAGGCTTTTGATCTCCGCTTAGGGTATGGAGGACCCGGCTCTTGGTTTTAGAGGGCTCCTTTTTCTTAAAAATACATAGACTATTTACTTATGAACCGTAAGATCCTGCCATATATTTGCTCATTCATGGGCTCATTCATGGGCCCATCCAAGGGCTCATCCAAGGGCTTATTCATGGGTTTACTCCTGCTCTTAAATTTAGGGTATCGCACCCAGGCAGCGACCGGAGATACGACATGGGTACAGGCTCATCAGGATATCCAGATGCCTTATTTTGGAAATTTCGATACCCTGGTGCAATTTCCCGATGGGACGGTTGACTACCAAAGGGTATTCATGACCCTTCGTTTGGGCAAATATGTTTGTCCGCCTCAGGAATCGTATTGTGGTGATTGGGATTATACGGTGCAGACTTTTCTGATGACACCCCAAGGCGACACCGTAGAGTTAGGGCGGTTGATTACCCCTTACGCCAATGCGGGATTTCCCCGAACGCCCTGGAGCTGGAAGAAGCCCTATGTCTTTGATGTCACCGATTTTGCCTCCCTTCTAAAGGATTCGGCTTGGGTGCGCATTCACTACTCCGGGTATTCCGGGGGATTTACGGCCGATCTTCGCTTCTGTTTTATCGAAGGCCTTCCGCATCGGCCCGTATTAGCCATGGATCGGATCTGGCATGGTGCATTCCCCTATGGTGGAACCACGCCGATTGAGGACCATTTGCCCGAGCGCATCTTTACGCCGCCACCTGCAACGGTTCAAACCCTCATGCGTTGGCAGATAACCGGTCATGGGGCGGATAATATGGGATGTGCAGAGTTCTGCAGCAAAGCTTATACGCTGTCCCTAAATCAAAATTTTCTAGTAAAAAAGGATATTTGGAGGGATGACTGCGGCAGCAATGCCCTTTATCCACAATCGGGCACTTGGATTTACAATCGGGCCAACTGGTGCCCAGGTGCGCTCGTTGAGCCCATCGAACATATCATTGCGCCGGCCCCTGCCGGACAAAGCTGTACATTGGGTATTCAGTTTGACCCGCATCAATCCTCCGCATCGGCCAGTTATATCATGGATGGGATGCTCTTCCATTACGGAGCGCCTAACTTTCAGCTAGAGGCTTCCCTGGAAGCGATCATCAGTCCCAATTCTGCCGATGAATATTTTAGAAAGAATCCCGGGATTGGCCGCCCGGTAATCCGCGTGCAAAACCGGGGTAGCCAAAAAATCACGCAACTGAAGATTCGCTATGGGTTTCATGGGGAACCAAGCCAGGATTACACCTGGCATTCCTCGGCGGGAATTGATTTTTTTGAGGAGCGCGTCCTAGTTCTGCCAGCCCTGCCTCAGCGTCCATCGGGTTCGAGCTCTGCTTATTTTGAGGCCGAAATATCGGAAGTAAATGGGGGCAAAGATGCCTTGGACTACAATAATCGGCTTAGGTCTGCCTGGGAGGCAACGCCCGAATGGCCCGCTCAGTTTTCAGTGATGTTTTCCCAGTCTCAAAGCAGCTCAACTGCTGTAGAAACGACCTATCGAATCTTAGATGCGAATGGTGTGGAGCAATGGAGCCGCCTTCAGCCTCAGCTGGGGAAACTTTATCGCGACACCCTGAATTTGGCTCCCGGTTATTATCAACTTGTCGTCGAGGACTTAGCCTGCAATGGTCTCAACTGGTGGGCAGCTCCAGGGCAGACGGGTGTACTCTCCGTTTATCCGCTGGGTTCTGTGATCCCCTTGCCGCTCAAAGGGTATTTTAGCGGCGACTTTGGCTGCGGCTTCACGACTTCCTTTCAGGTAGCCCAGCATGCGAAAGTTCAGGACGGGCCCGTTCACCAAGCGGAAATCCGGGTTTACCCCAATCCGGCGACCGAACAGATTGATTTAGAAGTGCGCACGCCCGCAGGTTCTCAGGGTCGGTGGATGATCCGCAACATCATGGGTCAGGTGGTCGCAAATATAGACCCCAAAGGTGCATCAAAGATACGATGGTCGGTTTCTGATCTACCTGCCGGCGTTTATCTGGTCCTCTATGTTGACCCGGTTGCGGGCATCCAAAGCTTGCCGCAACGATTCACCATCCGCCGCTAAGAGCAAGTGGATGGAGACCCAGAATTGGTTAATTTTGTTGCATGAGTCATCGCATTGAGCAGCTGGAGAAGTTTCTAAAAATCACCCCAGAAGACCCTTTTCTATATCATGCGCTCGCGCTAGAATATCTTAAGAAGGAAGACTGGTCTAAGGCGGATGCCTATTTCAGTCATAACCTAAATAACCACGGAGATTATATTCCTACCTACTACCATTTAGCGGTTCTTTACTTGAATCAGGGTAGGGAGGAGGAGGCCAGCGATTTACTTGAAAAGGGCCTCATGATTGCGAAATCGGCAGGGGATGACCATGCTTACCGGGAAATGAAATCCCTTTGGGAGGAGGTCTTTCTATGAGCTCGGACTTAAAGGCCCGCTTTGAACAGTTCCTTGGTCGTCCTAAGCGTATCTTCCCTGAGGATCCAATTTTAGTGGCCTGTAGCGGAGGACTGGACTCGATGGTTCTCGCCCATCTTTTTTGGGAGCTGAACTATCCGATAGGCCTGGCTCACGTTCATTTTCAACTCAGAGATCGGGATGCAGATTTGGATGCCAGCTGGGTGGCGCAATGGGCGAAATCTAAAGGTATTCCGCATTATCAAACGCAGTTTGATACGAAGGAGATCGCAAGAAAACGCAAGAAAGGGATTCAGGAAACGGCCCGTGATCTGCGATATGCCTGGCTCGAGCAGATTCGAAAAGAAGGCGGTTACCGGTATTTCGCCACCGCCCACCATTTGGACGACCAGGTCGAAACCGTGCTAATGAATTTTTTCAAAGGCACGGGGCTGAAAGGCATGCGCGGGATGCAATGGAGAAAAGGAGCCCATATTCGACCCCTGCTTTTTGCGCAAAAGCAGGAGCTCCAAGCATATGCCTCGGATCAAGGAATCGGTTATCGTCAGGATTTGTCCAACGCCCAGGATGACTATACCCGAAACGCATTGAGACTGCATGTCATGCCGGTGATCGAACAATGGTTTCCCAAAGCAAATCAGCAAATGGCAGCCACCATCCGACACTTGGCTGAGGTCGAACAAATTTATGATCAAGCCTTGCAGGGAACCAAGAAAAGACTGATCGAAAGGAGAGGGAAGGACCTTTACCTGCCCGTCCGAGCCTGGAAGAAACAAGAGCCCTTGGCGACGCTGGTTTACGAGACCTTTCGGGAATATGGATTCCGTTCCGCCCAAACGCCTCAGATACTGCAGCTCATGGAAGGGAGCTCCGGCCAGTATCTGGATTCGGCGACACATCGGGTGATTCGGGACCGGGATTTTTTGATTATCACAGATCTTAGGCCCGCGGAAACGGGCTTTCATCGGATCGATTCCGTCCCATTTAGGCTAAATACGGGCGATATGACCATTTGGGGGGAGGAGCTGGACAAGGCCCGGCTCCATGAAAGCTCTCCTCAGCTCGCCTATCTCAATCCTGAAGCCCTGGAATTCCCCTTGGTGCTTCGGAAATGGAAGTTGGGCGACTACTTCTATCCGCTGGGCATGGGGGGTAAAAAGAAGAAACTCTCAAGGTTCTTCATCGAGAAAAAGATTCCTCTACATGAAAAAGAACGCATATGGGTGCTGACTTCTCAAGAAAGAGTGGTCTGGGTACTTGGGATGCGTCTGGATGAGCGGTTCAAGGTGGTCCATGATCAAGCACCTGCCATCCGAATTCAATGGCAGGTCAACTGAACGAGGCATTAACTGAACGGGCCCAAGAGGTTTAATAGAAAGATTCGGCCATGATCGGGAGCAACGACCAGCGTAAATAGAAAACCAAAGATTGCTCCCCAGAAGTGGGCGTCATGATTGATTGAATCACCGCCTCTTCTTGACATATAGGCCGAATAGAATAGGTAGGCCACGGCGGCTAAGATGGCGGGGATGGGTATGAAAAAAACCAGGATTTTGTTCCAGGGTGCAAAGTAGACGTAAGAAAACAAAACCGCGGCCACGCCACCCGATGCACCTAGAGAACGGTAGAATACATCATTGCGGTGCTTGAAAAATGAGGGGACGCTCGATATGATGATCCCCGAAATATAGAGTATGACGAAATAATATACCGGTATTCCCGCCAGCTCGAACATTTGCTCCACGCCGCGGCCAAAGAAGAAGAGCGTAAACATGTTGAAGAACAAATGCATCCAGTCTGCGTGGATAAATCCGGAGCTGACAAATCGATAAAGTTCGACGGGCTTATCCATTCTCTTGGGCCATAAAAGCAGTTTATGGTATAAGCTTGAGTCTTTAAATGCAAGCATGGAAGTCATCACGGTAAGGGCTATGATGATATAGGTATATGGCATGAGTAAGCGTTAGGGTTTGAGAACGGGTAAAATTAAGGCTTAATCGTGATGATAAGGTAGATGATGGAGAATACTATAAGCGCGATACAACTGTTCGTAGACCATTAGGCGGACCAACTGATGGGGAAACACAAGGGATGAAAGCGACCAGGACTGTCGGGCTTTGGCTCGAAGCTTGGGTCCAACTCCGTAGGCGCCGCCGATCAGAAAAACGAGTTTCTGAATGCCTTGATTTGTTAGCGACTGGATTTGATGAGACCATTGGACGGAAGTATAGCTTTTCCCGCGCTCATCGAATAGAATAAGGTAGGCTCGGTCGTCTAGTTTGGATAAGATCAAATTCTCCTCTGCCTGAATTTGTTGCTGGCGATCGGAGGTCTGCAGTTTTCGAGGGAGACTTAAGATCTGAAGCCGTACGGAAACCAAAGGTTTTAAACGTTCTGCATAGACTTGAATGCCAGACTCAATGTAAGCCTCATTGCCTTTTCCAATGGACCAGATTTCGATTTTCATGGGCAGTTATATAAAAATGGAAGAGTGGCAGAAATGGAGGCCAAAATTCGGCCGATAAAATCGAAGCGTCAAATCTATTGAAAACTTGGTGGATGGAGTATATGAATCACCATGAAAACCATGAAACCAAGGAGAAACCTGAGCGTCTATACCGACCTCTCGCAAGAGTAGACAATCCGCTATTCGTCCCGATTATCAGCCCTCTCCAGCCCCTATGGAGGCATGAAAATGGAATCTAAAACTTGATTTGCATAATTTGCCGCCACCTCTTATCTTTGCCCTCCCCAAGCGTCATCGTTGATGCGCTTGTTCCGATAGCAGGAACAGTTTTAAGGGGTAGGGCTCCGTAGCTCAACTGAATAGAGCACTTGACTACGGATCAA
>CAZYEZ010000095.1:0-9097 GCA_964646775.1 uncultured Chitinophagaceae bacterium
GGGGACGCTGCCGTTCCAGCTGGTCCCGCCCTTCTTGGGATGGACGCCCCCGACGATATGTACTTCGGTGACGGGTTGATCGTCATAAGAGCGGACGATGTCCATCATTTCATCGACAGAAAGTTCCCAGCCTTGATCGCGGTTCTTATATAGGCGCGAGTAAGAGCAAAAATGGCAGGAGAACACGCACACATTGGTCGGCTCGATATGAAAATTGCGATTAAAACTTACGTCTTTGCCGTTGCGGGCTAGATTTATCTCGTTGGCCAGGCTGCCAAGAAAACCCAGGCTCCCTCTCTCAAACAGCTGCAATCCTTCCTGCGGTGAAAGCCGATGCCCCTGCCGAATTCGGTCGGCGATCTGTTCCAGGTCTGGGTCTGCGCTCACAATAAACTCATGGGGTGTATGCGTTTCCATTTGTCGTTTTTTGGTTTTGTTCTCCCCACCCTATAGCAACTCAAGACGTAGCGTTTGAACGCGGTCGGCGGTCTGAACACGTAACTGATAGACCCCGGCCGGAAGGCCTTGCAGAGGCAGCCTATAGGTTCCTTGGGCTCCCCAACGGGTGCTTTCGGCTTTTACCTGCTGGCCTAAAAGATTATAGAGGGTCCAAACCAAAGGCGTTTCACTCCAGCTCGGATCGCCTTCTAATTGTATCTCACCCATGCCGGGGTTGGGATATAAACGAAGGAGGAGATCGGGGTGAAGGTCAGCCAAGGACTGGGGGTAGGAAAAAAGTTCCGGATGCTGGGTCAGCGAATAAGAAGGTCCCTGGGGGCTTAACTGAGCGCGCATGCGGGCCACCTGCCCTTTGGTGAACATATACATGCAAGCGTCGTTGACATAATCCATATAGTTCATGAACATTTCGCCGCCCGGAGAGTTGGTGCAATTGGGTTTGGGGAAGATCTGGCAACTATAGTTGGCATCTTTTTGCAATGGCGTATCATGGACCCCGTCATCGTCGATGCAGTTTCCATTGCCGATTTCCGTATTTCCCCAGATATGGTTTAGGTTGAAAAAATGGCCCATTTCATGGACCATGGTCCGGCCGCTGTCCGTGGAGCTAAAATAGGGGCCGTCCATGAACGCCCTTTTCTGGCCGAAGGCCATATAGCTAACGGTGACACCCATGGGAACATGGAGTATGGCTGCCAAATCGGGACGAAGCGCATAGCCCAGTACGCCAGAATTGCTGATGTTTACAATCCAAATATTCAGATAGCGGGACTGATCCCAGGGGTCCAATCCACCGTAAGCAGCGCGACGCTCCGACGATGTTTCAATGGTAAATCCAGGGATATTGGTAATTTCCAAAACATATCCATCGGTGGCATTCCCTTGGGGATCCCGATGGGCGGGGGCAAATAAGATTTCGGGATTTCCAAAAACGGAACTGAAAACCGCAGGTACTTTGGACTTGTCGCTGTTTTGTGCATTAAAGTCCCGGTTCAGGGCATCGATTTGCGATGCCATTCTGCGACGCAGCCCGGCTTCTCCGCCAATACTATTATACTGGGCTTGGGTGAGAACTACTTGGAATACGACGGGAATGCGGAGCTGAGCCGTTCCTTTGGCCGTACTCGGTTCGTATTCCTGCTTTTGCCGCGCTTCTTGATAGGCCTCCCATTGATTTATCCGCTCCGGATCTTCAGCTAACCAATGAGAAACCACCAGGTCCATCCCACATTTGGGGCCTGGCTGACCAAAGCCCGATAGGGAAAGTAGAAGCAGGGGTAGCAGAAACGTAATGCATCGAATGAACATGAAATACAAAATAGGTGGTTAGGGGATAGATAGGTTCGTTACTCTTCGTTTCGGCGGTTAATTTCATCGCGGATGGAAATCGCGCTGACATAATCTTCTTGCTCCAGCACTTTTTTCAGCAACTCCTGGAGCTCATCCAGGGTCATTCGCTTTAGATCCTGCTTGGCGGTACTGATTTCTCCCGATGGGTTTTCTTTAGCAGGTTGTTCTCCCAGTTCCATCGACTCATTCTGGTCTAGGAACAAGCCCGCCGAATCCAGAATATTGCCGAAGGTAAAAATCCGACAATTAACGCGGACGGCCAGAGCCAGCGCATCCGAAGTGCGGGCGTCGATTTCAATCGGTTCGCCAGAGGGGCCAAAACAGATGAGTTTGGCGTAAAAAATCCCTTCCTCGAGTTTATTAATGACCACTTCCGCTAATTCAATATTGAATATATGCATGAAGTTGGTGAATAAGTCATGAGTAAGGGGGCGGGCAGGCTTCATTTTCTCCAGAGCAATGGCTATGGCCTGCGCCTCAAATCCCCCGATGACAATCGGCAAGCGGCGCAATCCATTGACTTCGCCGAGCACGACGGCATAGGAATGCGACTGGGTAATGCTATGAGAAAGGGCTACGATTTCGAGTTCGATTTTTTTCATATCTGTTGTCTGGATCAGCCGATGCTGCTTTGCGGTGAAGTTACTGATTTTTCAAGAAGTCAGGGCTTAGAACAGGCTCGTGGATTCCACATCTGTGGGTAATTGAGGGCGGGTGTCCTCCATCCGGATTGCCCGAATATCTTTTCCCCCTAGTTTCGTGCCAAGGGTCTTCCACCCGGTCACCGGAATCTCTTTTCTCATGTCGATCCTTTGCTCTACGGGATCTTTGGCTTTACCGGTTTGGAGTACGAGGGCGGGGTCCGCCGAAGCACTTACCGTAACCAGGTGATTGCCTTCTCCTTCGCGAATAATGGTATAACGGGTTTTCGGTGTTTGAGACTCGATCCGAAAGCGTTTTCCCATATAAACTTCATTGCCCTGGTCAAAATAGACGATCGAAAAAACCATGTCCTCCTTTAAAGGCCAAATACTTAAGAGGTTTTCGGTATCGAATCGGGCATTGAGGTCCCATTCCATGACCTCATAATAACCATCCCGGTAAAAGGATATGAGCTTGTCGCCCAAGTCGAACCGTCCCAGGTAGTTCCCGTTGCCCTCTTTATTGAGCCTACCAATTTCTGGATCATACCAGAGGTCTTGTTCCGGCAAGGTGGTTTTGCCCTTTTCTTTGAGGCGAATGCTTCGAATGGGATATTTGGTGACTTGATTCCCCTTGACGCCTCGACCTCGGATTTCCATGGTTTCGAAATAAAAGTCCAAGGTTTTATTTCTTGCCTTACTGCCCGGGGAAAGGGTAATGGTGACGGTTTCTGCCTCTCCATTGGGATTGGCGGAGAAGTACAGGCAGCGACTTCCCGAATGTCCTTGAGTGAGTTCGTATTCCTTGTCTCGGGTTACACCGGTGACTTGAAATCGTTTGGCATAGGAAATGCCTGATTTCCCATCCAAGTAGATCATATTATAGGTTGTTCGGTCGTCATTTTTCCGAAAGACGGCTAAATGGATGATGTCTTTGCCCACAAAGACTTTGTCGCTCACGCGGGTGACCATCATCTTGCCATCTTTTCTAAAAACAATGATCTGATCGAGGTCGGAGCATTCGAATGCGAATTCGTCTTTTTTGAGGCTGGTGCCCACGAACCCTTCTTTCCGGTTGACATAGAGACGGGTATTAGCCATCGCCACCGCCGTCGCCTCAATGGTATCAAAGGAGCGGATCTCGGTCTTCCTTTCCCGCCCTTTCCCATATTTTTTCAGCAGGCCTTGGTAATAATTGATGGTGTAGGCGTTAAGATGCTCCAGATGGTGGCGGACTTCCTCCATTTCTTTTTCCATCTGTAGGATATGCTCGTCGGCTTTGAAGCTGTCGTATCGGGAGATCCGCTTAATCTTAATCTCGGTAAGGCGGATCAGGTCCGATTCTTCGATGGGCCGCTTGAGCTTCGATGCATAGGGTTTTAAGCCTTTGTCGATCGCCAGAAGGACGCCTTCCCAAGAAGTTTCTTCCTCAATATCCCGATAAATCCTTTTTTCAATAAACAGCTTTTCCAGGGAAGCGTAATGCCACTGGTCTTCCAGCTCTCCGAGCCGGATTTTCAGTTCTGTATTTAGCAGCGACCGGGTGTGATTCACGGAGTGGATCAACAGATCAGAGGCGGTAAGGAACTGCGGCTTATCGTCGACAATCACGCATATATTTGAGGAAATGGAGATTTCACAATCGGTAAAGGCGTAAAGCGCATCGATGGTCTGATCTGCCGATACCCCTGGGGCCAGGTGGACCAGAACTTCTACTTCTTTGGCCGTATTGTTGGTTACCGATTTAATCTTAATCTTCCCTTGGTCGTTGGCTTTCAGAATGCTGTCGATAAGTTGCGTGGTGGTAATCCCATAAGGTACATCTCGGATAACCACCGATTTTTTATCCCACTCCTCGATGTGCGCACGCACCCGAACCTTGCTTCCTCTTTTGCCGTCTTGATAGGCCTGAACATCTATCATCCCTCCGAAGGGAAAGTCTGGATAGAGGGTGAATGGTTTTTTCTTCAAGTGGAGAATGGCGGCTTCCAGAAGCTCACAGAAGTTGTGGGGAAGAATTTTGGTAGCTAACCCCACTGCAATGCCCTCGGCGCCCTGGGCCAAAAGCAAAGGGAACTTAACCGGCAAGTGAATGGGTTCTTTTTTCCTTCCGTCGTAACTGGACTGCCAAAGGGTTGTCTTTGGATTAAAGACGACTTCAAGGGCAAATTTCGTGAGCCGGCCTTCGATGTATCGCGAAGCCGCGGCAGCATCCCCGGTTCGGACGTCTCCCCAGTTTCCCTGGGTATCGATCAACAGATCCTTTTGACCTAGGTTGATGATGGCGTCGCCAATCGAGGCATCGCCGTGGGGGTGATATTGCATGGTCTGCCCAATCACATTGGCGATCTTATTGTAGCGGCCATCGTCCATCTCTTTCATGGCATGCAGAATTCGTCGCTGTACCGGCTTGAGCCCGTCGACGATGGATGGAATGGCCCGCTCTAAAATCACGTAACTGGCATAGTCGAGAAACCAGTTCTCATACATGCTTCGTATAAATACACGCTTGGATTCAGCGTGCTCATTCGTTTCGCTCATGTAGTTATCCCTTAGTGAGTGACCCCTTTAGGTGGGGGCCCGTTTTTCAAATTCCTGCAGGTTTCGAAGCCTGCAAAAAAGCGAATTTACAGAAAGACCTTAAAATGGAAGGCTTCCATAATTCGATGATTCGCGCTTGGAGCGCGTCAAAATGGGGGAGAGGATCACCGGTGAAGTCCAAGACTAAATGGCATAGGGGGCTCTTGGCCCATTGTTTAGCAATCCCAATCTGGAGGCTAGCCAGCTTTGGTTGAGGGGAATGAGCCAGTTTTCAAGCAACTCCCTTCGGGTGCTCGCCAGGTTATTAAAGAACAGGTCGTCTTCTTTGAGGTAACCCTTCTCCAGAGCGTAGGGGATTTGGTTAAGCGGAAGCATCTGCGACTTTCCTTTGATCAGGAAGGTCAAGGTCAGGCGATCAAAAAGCAACACCCGATATTGTCTTTCCAGACTCTTGACCATTCGGGTCATCGTGTCCGTGCTGCAGCCGCTCACCGGGGCAATCGACTCGTCGGCCATGAATATGATAAACTGCTGAAACAGTAGCCCTGCCCAGCCTTTAACGGTGGCGCCATGGGCCGTCCACTGTTCATAAAACTGCCAAAGTTGTTCATTGATCTCCACCGATTCTTTCTCCGTAAAAGGGCGGGAAGCCTGAAAAATCCACACGCGGGAGTCATCCCCAAACCCTTCAGGGATCTCCTTTTTCCAATTCGTCATGTCCATACTCCAAAGTTAACGAATATTCTGTGGATCGAAGATCCGAAAGACTACGCAATTTATCCTTTTCAGGATCGCCTGGATTCTTGAATGTCAGCGCTAAACAAATAATTATTCATTATTTACCGATGAGGAACCCTCCGATTTCCTTTCATCAAGGGAGCGGGCAAGAATTTCTGCAATGTCTAGAACTTGGACTTCTTCTTCTTTTTCCTTGTTCTTTACGCCGTCAGAAAGCATGGTCGTACAAAAGGGGCAGTTGGCGGCAATAATAGAGGCCCCGGTGTCCAAGGCCTGTTCCGCCCGGGCCACATTGACGCGCTTTTCGCCCTTTTCCTCTTCCTTGAACATTTGGGCTCCACCAGCCCCACAGCAAAGTCCTTTGCTGCGGCAGCTCTTCATTTCGGTTAAATCCACATCGAGTGCCTGAAGTACTTCGCGGGGGGCCTCATAAATGCCGTTGCCTCTTCCCAAATAACAGCTGTCATGGTAGGTGATTTTCTTCCCTTTGAATTCCCCGGAATCGGATAACCGAATCCGCCCTTCATCAAGGAGTTGCTGAAGCAATGTGGCATGGTGGATCACTTCATACTCACCGCCGAGTGCCGGATATTCGTTCTTGAAAATATTAAAACAATGGGGGCAGGTGGTCACGATCTTTTTGATGCCATATCCATTAAGGATCTGGATGTTATTGTAGGCCATCATCTGGAACAGAAACTCGTTACCCGCTCGCCGAGCGGGGTCTCCATTACAGGATTCCTCGTTGCCTAAAATTGCAAAGGAGATACCTACATGTTGAAGAATCTTTACGAATGATCGGGTGATCTTCTGGGCGCGCTGGTCGAAACTTCCGGCGCATCCCACCCAAAACAGAATTTCTGGCGTCTCGCCGCTGGCGGCAAATTCAGCCATGGTTTTTATTTGCATCATTAATAGTCGTTTTTTTGTGAGTCCTGGTTCCTTAAGAACTAGGCATTCTTCCATTCATCTCGCTGATCTGCGGGAAACTTCCATGGAGCCATGTTCGTCTCGATATTCGAGAACATGAGGTTCCATTCCGTGGGACTATTGCTTTCCTCCATCACGAGATATCGACGAATCTGTACAATAATGTCTAGCGGATCGATGCTCACTGGGCAAGCTTCCACACAGGCCTGGCAAGTCGTACAGGCCCGGATTTCCTCCACAGAAATATAATCGTGGACCAGGGACTTTCCATCTTCCGGGATCTGACCTTCCACCTCTCGCTTCCGCCCTAGTTCTTCCATGCGGTCCCGGGTGTCCATCATGATTTTTCTGGGAGATAGAAGTTTGCCGGTGATATTGGCTGGGCAGACCGCCGTACAACGCCCACACTCCGTGCAGGCATAGGCATCGAGGAGGTTCTTCCAGCTAAGATCCGTCACATCTTTGGCTCCGAACCGTCCAGGGGGCTCGTCGACGGGGGCTTCCTGGGACGCAGAAGGATCCATCATGCTTATCACTTCATTTTGGATCACGGGCATATTAGCGATCTCGGCCTGCGGCCGCAACCGCTTATAATAGGCGTTGGGGAAAGCAAGTAAAATATGAAGATGCTTAGAATAGGGTAGATAATTAAGGAATAAGAATATGCCCACAATATGGAGCCACCAGCTGGATCGCTCTAAAAGGACCAGCATATCGGTGGATACAGAAGATAATAAGGGGGCGAGGTGCGCACTAATGAGAAAAGCTGAGGTTTGAGCATAACCTGGATGCCCTCGTTCCTGGAGCTGTAAGTCCGCGGCATTCATGGTCAGGAATAGGGCCATGAGTACAATTTCCGTAATCAAAATCAGGTTTGCATCGGTTTTGGGCCACCCATCTAATTCTCCTTGAACCAGTCGCTTTAATTTGAGGAGGTTACGGCGGATAAGAAAGATCAGGCAGCTCACCAGAACGCCGAGCGCCAGGAGCTCAAACGCTCCGATTAGAAAAGGATAGGCAGCACCTAGAACGGGGGCGAACAGTCGGTGGGTTCCCAAGATCCCATCTAAAATAATCTCTAGGATTTCAATGTTAATGATGATGAACCCTGCATAGACAATAAAATGTAGAACAGCAGGGATGGGGCGCTTAAACATTTTCTTTTGACCTAGGGCCAGCAAAGCCATGTTTTTCCACCGTTTCCCCGGCTGGTCACTGAGGTCTTCATCGCGCCCTAGCAGAATGTTTTTTCGAATAAACCTTACTTGGCGGGTGAAAAAGTAAATGGAAGCGCCGACGAAAAGTATGAAAAGTATCTGTTGAAATACCGCCATGAAGCCAAAGGTTAATACAGCCCCGAAAATACTAGGTTTTCGGCGAAAAACATAGTTTAAATACGGTCGAATGCATTTCGGGGAAATTTGATTAGGTTTGAAGCAAATGATGACTATGTATCGCTTTGGCAGCTATCTACTATTCATTTTTCTCTTAGGTTGGGCAAAAACGGGATACACCCAGAGCAGCACCGAAGTGTTGGCTCGATTGGAGGAGAATCTCGTCGGCTTTGCCGACTCCATGCATCATGCCATCGACCCCACGGAAAGGGATGGGTTTAACGAAAAGTTTATCCGGGGATTGGTTCAAGCCCTCAGACAACCGAATTCCTTTGATTACCCTTTCGAGAAGCTGACAGAGTATATTAACATCCTTTATCCAGAGGATCGAAGTTTTCGCATTTTTAACTGGGCGCTGGCACCAACACCTGTGACCCGCCGATACTACGGGGCCATTCAAATGGCAGGGGAGGAGCTGGAGCTCCATCCTTTAGTCGACTATAGTAATCAGATGAAAGGAGAGATTGAGACAAAGATTCTTACGGAAGGGAAGTGGTACGGGGTCTTGTATTACCGCATCTTGACCCATTCATGGAACGGTACGAAACTTTATACTTTGCTTGGTCTCAATGCCTCCAGTCCGATCAGTAATATCAAAGTGGTGGATCCAATGGTTATCGAAGATTCAGGCCCCGTGTTTGGCGCACCGGTTTTTAATCTTCGTTCTGCCGAAAACCCAGAGCAGCGCATTCACCGATTTCATATTGAGTATAAGAAGGAGGTCTCTGCTTCCCTGAATTGGGATGACGAAATGAAGTTAATCTACTTTGACAAGCTGGAATCATCCGTGAATGACCCTCATCGTAAGTATACCTATGTCCCCACGGGACAGATCGATGGGCTAAGATGGAATAAAGGGGCTTGGAATTATGTCCACGATCTCATACCCATAGATCCATTAACCGATGGGAATGCACCGGCCCCAATTCCTATAAAGGAATAGCTGGTCAATTGAAGGAATTTTATTAGTTTCGCGTCCAATTTTTGGCCCGGTAGCTCAGTTGGATAGAGCATCAGCCTTCTAAGCTGACGGTCATTGGTTCG
>CAZYEZ010000096.1:0-9079 GCA_964646775.1 uncultured Chitinophagaceae bacterium
AATCGCCGAGCGGGTTAGGCCTCGGCGATTGCTGAAGTAGTTCTTACGGAGATCAGGGTTTTATTTCTCGTTTTTCGGAACTCCACAATACCATCTGCTTTAGCGAAAATGGTAAAATCTTTTCCTAATCCTACATTCTCTCCGGGATGATATACGGTTCCTCTCTGACGGACGATAATGTTCCCGGAAATAGCGGGCTGGCCGCCATAAATTTTTACACCCAAACGCTTACTTTGCGAGTCTCTACCGTTCCTTACGCTTCCTTCCCCTTTCTTGTGTGCCATGGCTCAATAAATACTTAATAAAACTTAATAACGAAGTTATGGATAATAAACTAAAAAACTAAATAATATCGCTGATTTTAATTTTGGTCAAATGCTGGCGATGCCCCCGGAGCTTTTGATATCCTTTCCGGCGCTTTTTCTTAAAAACAATGACCTTGTCGTCTTTAAGATGAGAGAGTATCTCGGCTTGGACCTTGGTGGAACCCGCAAAACGAATATTCCCATCCTGGCTGGTCATCAGCACTTCTGAAAACTCCAGCTTGTCACCAACGGATCCTTCGAGGCGATTTACATAAATCTCGTCCTCTTTGCGGACTTTAAATTGGTGGCCTCCTATTCTTACAATCGCAAACATGATCTTCCTAAAATATTTTGCGCAAAGGTAAAGGAGATTTTTGGTTTTGGAAAAATAAATTCTGTTTTTCTTTATCCTTCTCTTTCCGAGTCCGGGCGCGGGGGGCGGTCTGAACTCCCCGCCAAGGGATAATTAATTACATTTGTGGTCATCCTCAACGGGACCGACCTATGAAATTCAAGTCACTTCTGGCCAAGCCTTATGCGGCCATCATCCAGAACCGGATCCGAAAGTCCATGGTTACGGCGATCGCTGATCAGAAGTCTATCCTAGAGCATCTACTGCGCACTGGTCGAAAGACGGCCATAGGAACGGAGCATCATTTGGATGAGGTGCATAATGAAAGGGATTTCAGGCAGGCAATGCCCATTCGGGACTATGAACAACTATCTCCCTATATAGAAAGGATTAAACAGGGGCAACAAAACGTGCTTTGGAAGGGGAAGCCCATTTATTTTGCCAAGACCTCCGGGACAACCAGCGGAGTGAAATATATTCCGATTACCCGCGATTCTATTGATAATCACATCGACACGGCCAAGCATGCCTTGCTATCTTATATGGCCGAGACCGGCAAAGCAGCTTTCGCGGACGGGAAGATGATTTTCTTATCCGGTTCCCCCGTACTTGAGCGCGTGGGGGGAATCCCCACGGGTCGACTGAGCGGTATCGTGAACCATTTTGTACCCCGGTATCTTCGAAGTAATCAATTGCCAAGCTTCGAGACCAATTGCATTGAAGATTGGGAGGCCAAGCTGGATCGCATTGTCAACGAGACCATCCATCAGGATATGCGGTTGATTAGTGGGATTCCGCCCTGGATTCAAATGTATTTCGACTGGTTGATCGAACGTTCGGAAGGGCGGCGTATTACCGAGATTTTTCCTCAGCTTCAGGTATTGGTCCATGGAGGCGTAAATTTTGAGCCTTATGCACGGCGATTGCAGGAAAGCCTAGGGAAAAACATTGATACGGTGGAAACCTTCCCTGCATCCGAAGGATTTTTTGCTTTCCAAGATAGTCAGAACGAGGAAGGCATGTTGCTTAATACGCAGTCTGGGATATACTTTGAGTTTGTACCCATGGACCAGATTCATCAAAAGAATCCCAAACGCATTTCGCTCGAGGACGTGGAGGTCGGTGTGCAGTATGCATTAATTATTAGTAGTAATGCCGGATTGTGGGCCTATAATATAGGCGACACCGTTCGTTTCGTTTCCACGACACCTTACCGCCTGGTAGTAACGGGGCGGATCAAACATTTTATTTCGGCCTTCGGGGAACATGTGATTGCCGAAGAAGTGGAACAGAGCGCCCAGCTTATGGCAGAAAAATATGGTCTGCGCCTTACGGAATTTACGGTCGCTCCCCAGATCGAAGTGAGCGGGGAACTTCCGTATCATGAATGGTTTATGGAATTCGAGGAAGATCCGGGAGATCTTTCTTCCCTGGCCCGAGACCTGGATCGCGAAATTCGGCGCCGAAACATATACTACGATGACCTCATTAAGGGAGGAATACTTCAGCCCCTGGTGATCCGCAAGTTAAAGCCCCAGGCCTTCCAGCAGATGATGAAGTCCATGGGTAAACTGGGCGGGCAGAATAAAGTGCCCCGCTTGAGCAATGACCGGAAGCTCGCCGACATGCTACAACCATACCGCCTAGGATAGTTAGGCTAGCTTAGTTAACGAAGTTAAAGGGACCAGCGTCTATCTGACCAGCGTCTAAAAAAGACAGGAGAGGTGACCGGTGCAGGCGTTAGGGCGCGGCTAAAAGCGCTTGATATCGTTGCGGCTGAGATAGAATCTTAATGGATTCGTTTACCTCATTGTCATGGGTTAAGCTATGTTCAATCCTTCCTTTCCGAAAATAGTATCGCGATACGATTTCATTTTCCAGCAGGTCCAAGACCTCTTCTTTATGCTTCCGCAGATCCATGAGCTTGTCATGGGAAAGCTTAGCCGTAAGGCTCGAGAATTCCGGGGCAATGGCCTCGAGGTACATTTCCCGCTTAGCGATGGCTTTTAGGGAATCGAGGGCGACTTCCGTCTGGGTTTTATAGGAATAGTCTTTGCCTTCCAGCCAGTTTTCAAAATCCTTAAAATCCTTTTCCTCGAGATGAAAATCGGAAACAGGGCCAATGTCGGCATGTTGCTTCACGTAATGGGTGGCAAAATCAAAAAGGAAATTCTTCTGGTATAAGGTGATGGCTAACTTACTAATCGGTTCTTTGGCCAATTTGATATCCGGTTCGATGCCTCCACCGCTATAAACAATGCGGCCGCCTTTGGTTTTGAAGGCCTGTTTGAGCGAATCGGGGATCTCGCCCACGCTGCCATCTGGATTCCGGTGCGTATAATCGATGGCTTGGATGCAGCGCCCGCTGGGGGTATAGTACTTGGCTGTTGTGAGTTTCAGCCGCGCATTGTAGCCTAAACTGCGGGTGACTTGAACCAGTCCCTTTCCATAGGATTTTTCGCCGATAACGACCCCGCGATCCAGGTCTTGCATGGAACCCGAAACAATTTCGGAAGCAGAAGCGGAGGAGCGGTTGATCAGTACGGTCACAGGGATTTTGGTATCCCAGGCGGGGCCACTGGTGTGGAACTCTTTGTCCCAATCCTTGAGCTTTCCTTTGGTGCTGACGATCAGATTACCTCGATCTACAAATAGATTACACAGGTTTACGGCTTCATCTAACAGACCTCCCGGGTTGCTTCGAAGGTCCAGAATTACGCCAGCCATTTGGGGGTTCTCAGATTTTAGACTGTCTAGCGCATGGCGGATTAGACGGCTGGCCCCAGGCGTAAACTGGGTGAGCTGCACGTAGGCAAACTGGCGCTCGTCTCCGACCAGCCCGGTATAAGGCACGGGAGAAAGTTCAATTTCAGCGCGGGTTACCATTTTGTCGGCGGGCTCCTCTGTGTAGGCATCGATAACGCGCAGCCTAACCTTGGTGCCAGGTGATCCTTTCAGTAGATTGCTTACATCCTCCAAGGATTTGTTTTCAACCTTATTGCCATCAATCTGCATGACCAGATCTCCGGCGTTCAGTCCCGCTTTATGGGCAGGGGAGTGTTCGTAAACGGCGCCGATCAGGATCTGCTCTCCCTTTCGTTGCAAGGTGGCGCCAATGCCTCCGTACTTTCCAGTGGTCTGAAATTCGTACTCTTCAATGTCGGACTCCGTAATATAGGTTGTAAAAGGATCAAGCTGACCCAGCATGGCATCAATGCCTGTCTTGATAAGGTGCCCCGGCTCGATGGGGTCAACATATAAGGTGTTGAGTTCTTTAAAAAGGGAAGTGAATATATCCAGGTTCTTGGAGATCTCGAAATAGGAATCAACTGGTCTGGACTGTACAAAGAAAAGGAGCATTCCGGCAGCGAGCATTCCTGTAAGGACGCCCCGACGGAATGAGGGCCTGCGACGGCGTTTCCTTTGGCTTGGCCTGGGTTCAAATTTATTCATTCGTAAAAATAATCTGAATCAAAGTTACCTATATTTCATGGACCTCGGGAGGGGAGTTTTCTTTGGATTTGGAAAATTAAGAAGACCCTTTTTCTCTGGATTTAGTTTTTGGATGTTTGGGGTTATTTGTTTAATTTGCCATACTAAGAATAATCGGAGGCTGATGAAAAGAAGACTACTCACCTTGATCACGATGCTTGGCCTCATGTCAGGCACCGCCATGGCGCAGACGATTTCTGTGACCAAGGATACGCTTTGGGCCAACTCTAATGGATATGTGGAGCTGAAGGGATATTTTGTCAATGAGACCGGGACCAGCATGCAGGTGGAATGGGGGGTAACTGCCGATAATCTGCCCGCGAGTCTTACCAACAATGGTTTCGGAATCTGCGATAATGTGACCTGCTATAATTACTTGGGCTCAGACTTAAGTGGAACAGAGCTTTCAAACAGCTTCACAGATTCTTTGGAAATTAAACTTCAGATCGACCTTTCGGCTTTGCCTCCCGGTCCGGACATCTATTATATGACCGTTTCAGGTACGGATGGACAAACGACGGAAAGCATGACGTTTTTGCTTGCCAATTTTGCGGCCGGCATTGAGGCCGAAAAGAAGAAACCCGAGTCGATTCGCATTTTCCCGAACCCGGCAAGTCATGAGCTCTATGTCCAGCTTCAACAAACAGGGGTTCGACAGCTGGCCGTCTATAACCTGATCGGCAAGGCGGTATCTCAACATCGCGTTCAAGGCAACCAGGCTCGCCTGGATCTTTCCACCATGCCTTCGGGAATCTATTTCCTGCGTATGCTAGATAGCAAAGGGAAGGTGGTCGCTACCCGGAAATTTACCAAGCAGTAAGAGACGAACCAGCCCTTTCAAGAGATTTTTGCGCTTCGCTTCCTTTTCATTATTTAATTTAAAGGAAGCGATTTTATTTTTGAACCGAGGTACCTCCCTGTTTTCCTATTTTTCCAAATTCGATCCTTTTCGTAATTTCAGGGTATGAGGGGATTTATGGGAATGATGGTGATGGGCCTAGTCCTGTTCGGAGGGATGCTCCCGGCCGAGGCAGGTACATACAGAGACCTAGACCAGGCCCTGCGGCGCCCCTTGGACGTGGTTACCCTGAAACTTGGACACCATGATTTAGACTCCCTGCCGAATCTTTTCGATCAATTCCCCAATCTTGAGGTCCTGGAATTGCAAAACAATCGGATCCGATACCTGCCCCCGAGTTTGTTTAGCTGTACAAAACTGCGGAGCATTAAGCTTTTTCGAAATCGTCTGGTGGAGATTCCGGAACAAATCGGCGCCCTCCAACAGCTAGAATACCTTTCCGTGAGCTATAACGATCTGCGGACTTTTCCGGCGGCCATCGGCGCCCTCCATCAGTTGGAAGAGCTCCATGCCAGTGGCAATCAGCTGAACGCCATCCCTGAAGAGATCGGCGGTCTTCAATCCTTAGAGGCGCTGAACCTTTCTAATAATCAGCTGGAGCGTATCCCTTCCTCCCTGTTTGAATGCGAGGAACTGGAATGGCTGGATTTGTCCAATAACAAGCTGGAGTCCTTGCCTGAAGATATGGGCGCGCTTCGGTCTTTGCGTTTTCTTTACCTGAATCGAAATCGAATTGACCATATTCCTGCCTCGATTGGTCAATGCCGACAGCTTTTGGAGCTTGACTGTGTAAGATCGGGGGTATTGTACTTGCCCGCCAGCCTGGGGGAAATCCGCAGACTGGAGCGGGTATATATCGATGAGCGGACTCAGCCATTTTATGTTCACCCCCGCAATCGCCAGCGCCAACATATTATTGTTGTAACCAGGGAGGATATTTTATATCGTCCCGGCGTTGCCCCCTAACCGCGATCGCGATAATCATGGGCGCCCTGGAAACAAAAAACCCTTCCTGGTCGTTTCCAGGAAGGGTTTCATAAAGCGAAGGAAAAAGTTCCGCCCGAACTAGGGACATAAGACCCCGTCGAATTGATTCGGATCAACGCGTGGAATCGTAGACTGATACGCTTGGTTGATGCGGTCGATAATCAGATTTGCAACCAGGGCATTTCCTCTAGGTGTTAGATGAATGCCATCCAAGGAGAAGGCAGAGCCTCCGATGAATTGATTGGAGTAGGTCACGCCATCGGCCGGGTATCCAGAAGTCAACTGCTGCAAGAGCCCATTGACATCGATCAGGGGCTGATCATAGAGCAGGGCTTTTTGAGCGATGATATCGTTAAACTTAGACGTGGCCACCTCAATTTCGGCTACTTCATTTCGGTCAAGATAGTAGGCGCGTGGAATGGGTTTATCGGTGCCCCAGCCCCGACATTTGATCGAGTCCATGGGGACGCTCAGCAGCAGATATTCCCCTTTGCGAAGTTGCCGGTATCCTGCGGTTTCTCCCGGATCTTCCACCACGTAGTAATTGGCTCCTTCCACGAAGCGCATTCCGGTTCCATTATACTTCACATTAAGGTCGTTCGCTTCCCTTTGACTGAGCATGAGCCCTTGAATGGACAGGCTATTGAAATAGGGAAGGTAGGCGAAGGAGGGAATGTTCAGTATCACACCGCGGGCACCGAAACGGGTCAGGGTGTTTAATAGGGAATCATAGGCGGATTCGAAATCTTCCACCGAGCTGATGGGAAAAGCCTGGTTGCCTCCCCCGTCGATGGCATGAAGCATTACATCATTGCTGCCTGCCCAAAGGGTGAAAAAATGAGGGTTGACCTTCATCATTTCGTCCAGGGGACGGGTCATGGGAAGCGAGAAAAAGCGCCGGGCATAGGGATTGACTAATGCATAACCAGGAGTCAGATAATCAATGGCGCGAATACCGGGAATACCCTGGTTGTGGAAAGGTCCTTTATGGGCGATGTTGATGGTGCTTCCTGAAGTGTCCATCGCTCCCGTAAAAGGGCCAGGCATCAATAAGGGTTTTTCGTCGCAGGGCCCTTGGATCCATTGCATGGTAAGCCGGCGAGAAGGAAATCCCGCATTGCCAGGTAACAGGGGTTGATGGAATTCTCCGCCGCCAACGAGGGTAAACTGTTGGGCTAGAATCTGGGGGAAGGAGTTTTCCTGTCCTTTTCGCGTCAAAGCTCCGTCCGCATATCCGGCCGTCATGGAATTACCGACGGCAAGGTATCGCCCGAAGTCCGCGGATCCCGCCCTTGGGCTTTCGGGCTCCACGTTTGGGGTACATGCGCCCAAGCTCAGACTGATCAGGCCTAGTATATATACTTTCTTCATGAACTGCTTTATTTTCGATGGAATGGTTTAAAAATCATAACTGAGGCCAAGGCCTGGTGTCAGGACCGTGGTCTGGTAAGTTCCTTGGAATCCCGCCGGATCAAAGGAACCTTCCCGAGACAATCCATAACGATATTCCAAGGCGAGCAGGGCCGTAATTTTTCGATGCGGACGGTAGGAAAGTCCACCGCTCACCAGTCCCTGATGGGCATCGGGGAATTCGGGGGATACGCGTCCGTCCTTCACCGGGCTGGGCTCCAGGGCACCGCCCAGCATCAGAGACACCCGGTCGCTCAGTTTATAATGCCCGCCTAGGTGAAGGGAAAGCGTATTGCGGAATTCCCGTGGGGAGCGAAGATCGCTGAGCATACCTGTATTCTCCTTGAAGTCGATATTCAGTTCCCGGAAGGCAGCCCAACCGGTAAAGTTTAAATCGGCTTGAAGATGGAGTCGAGCACTTGCTTGCACACCCAGACCTAAACTTGCCACCATCGGGAGGGGAAGCCTGGTATCATAGGAAGTGGTCGGGAACTGGCTGCTTAGAGACTGGGGAACCCGGAATTGGGCTAGGCCGTTGGTGCTTTTCATATTTACCTGAGACCTGTAAGTTAAGCCCAGATGAAGCCGCGATGTGGGTTTCCACTGGACGCCTGCCTGAAAACCATAGCCCCTTCCTCGGGTGCTCAGCGAGGCAGAGCCTTCTTCACCTGCCTGGTTTTGTACGGGGAGGGCCTGACTCATTTCCACCGAACCCGTTGCATAAATGAGTCCCAGGCCTAGCGAAAGCTGGGAATGCAAGCGATAGCTGATGGTCGGCTGAAAAAACAAGGTGTTCATGCGCATTTCTTGACTTAGATACCGCCCTCTCCAGTCGGCGTCCCAGGCAATGCGATGCCCAAAGGGACTATAAATTCCCAAACCAAGGTTTACCCGACTTTTGTAAGCAACCGGTCCCCCGAAATAAACGTTGATCGGATATTGGGTGGTGGCATGGCTGTTGGCGATATACAAGCCCGGGGATTGTACGTAGCGCGTCGACCGAGTGGGAGAAAACCCAGCGACATAAAGCTGAAACCGGTCAAGGTCGGCGAGCCCGGCAGTGTTGTAAAAAATACTGGATGCATCCCAGGAGATGGCGGTGCCGCTCCCTCCCATGGCCACTTGTCTCAGACCCTGAAGGTTCATTTGATAAGCGGAGCCCATACCCATAAAAGGCAAAAGGCAAAATGTCAGCGTCAATAAGTTTTTCTGCATATACGGGGTATAGATATGGATAGAATAGAGGCCAAAAATGGGCCAAATATAAAAACAGTTTCAAATTACCTCGAATCGGGTTAAAAAGCAATAAGAAGGGTAAAATTATTCGCGGATTCCGGAAAACGAAGCAACTTGGAAGGATTATCCGCGAAAAAGATGATGATACAAATCTTCCAGTTTGCTCATGGCTTTGATTTGGATTGGAGCCGATGCTTTGGCCAGACCTTTGAGATTTCCCTTGGGAATGATGATGTCCTGCATGCCCATTTTGGATGCTTCTGCAATGCGCTGATCAATGCGATTTACGGCTCTGATTTCACCGGATAGTCCCACTTCGCCGACGAAGACCAGCTGGGGCGGGAGGGGAAGGTCTTCGTAGGAAGACAGGAGGGCGGCGGCTAGGGCGAGCTCCATAGAAGGATCTTCAATGCGCAGGCCGCCAGCAATGTTCACATA
>CAZYEZ010000097.1:0-9052 GCA_964646775.1 uncultured Chitinophagaceae bacterium
CTAGAATGAGAAAATCATAGAGGGTCAGCGACCCGAGATCTTGCTGCAGGTAGAACCTGCGGTCCTGGCTAATCTGATAAACCTCCGGCACCCGAATTCCATGTTTGCGGAAGAGTTCCGTGAAATAGAAATAGGAGTTGTTTTCGGCTACATGATTGTTATGAGTTCCGATCGCTGTAAACTCAGGATGGCGCAGGCGGTAGTATCGGCGGTCCGAACCCGATGCGGGGAGCATATCTATTTCCTGAGGAGCGACCCCAAACTGATTTAAAAACAACGATTCCAGCACATCTAAATGCTGTTCAGAGGAAGTATGATGGGTTTTAGTCATTGTTTATGCTGAGGGGAAATCGAAAAAAGTAAAATTTTTAAACGCAAGCGGGAACTGCGACCAGTCTTCTGCTTCGAATGCGATGCTTACAACGCCTGCCGGCGGCATGATCCGGAAGGGGAAAGGCGGATTCAGCAATTGAACCCATCCCGTGATGGAGGGATTATGGCCAACGATAAACACAGACCGGATCTGGTCATCCAGTCCATAGAGGCAAGATTCCATTTCCATGGGGCTGGCCGTGTATAGCCGATCGATGATTTTGATTCGACGCAGTTCGATATCCAATCCCTTTCCCAGCTCTTCGGCTGTTTGTCTCGCCCTTAAAGCCGGACTGCTTATTATGCATTGGGCGGGCGGGACCTGTGGGGGCCATTTTTGGCATAGGGCCTGAATAGAGGTTTTCCCTTTCTTTGTCAGGGGCCGATCAATATCTCGACCCGTTGTGGAGGGCGAGCTGGCCTCGGCGTGGCGAATTATGGTCAGATTAGCTTTCATAAACTTCCGCGTTAAATGTTTTGAGTTCCAGCTTCTGACCGTCAAATTCAGCAAAGGAATTCAGAGATATCCAGTCACCTAGATTTAAATATAATCCCCCTTGAGGAAGGGGGTAAGAGATGGCTATATGACGATGGCCAAAAATAAAATAGTCGATGGGTTCCTGTCGCCGTTTTTCTATGGCGAACTGAACCAGCCATTCCCGGTCTTCTCCTAAGAAGCCCATGGGGTTTCCATCCAAATGTTTGGGGCCCAAGCCACTGAGCCAGGAAGCCAGCCCGATGCCCAGGTTTGGATGAAGGAGGCGATACAGCCATTGAGCCCAAGGATGAGCCATGACCGATTTCAGAATCTTATATCCTCGATCGCCAGGCCCCAAACCGTCACCGTGGCCAATGAAAAATACTTTATCGTTATAAGTCCTTTGGATGGGCTCTTTGTGAACGGGAATGGAAAACTCCTGCTCAAAGTATCCGTTCATCCATAGATCATGATTGCCGGTAAATACTTCAATGGCTATCCCCGCGTCGCGGAGTTCTGCCAGCTTTCCCAAAAACCGAACATACCCTTTGGGAACGACGCGCCGATATTCGAACCAGGCATCAAATAGATCGCCAACCAGGAAAATGATATGTGCTTTGTCACGAATGGAATCGAGCCACTGGCAAATTCTTTTTTCTCTAGCCAAGCTTGACTCCCTGTCGGGAATACCTAGGTGAAAATCGGAGGCAAAATAAAGGTGTTTCCCAGGAGGTAATTGCATGAAAATGAAGACAAGGGACGGATGCAATTTACTTGAATTCGGGCACATTAGCAATGGAAACTAGCAGGGCGACCGGCCTGTCTGCCTCCGGGAGCGCCCAGCCCATGTTTCGGTTCATCCTCCCTCAAGGGAAAGGCATCAGAGGCCTGCACTAAAATCGTTCCATCGCACCAAGGCCAAAGAGCGCAAAATCATATTTTACGGGATCCATGGAATCGAAGGATCTCAATACCGAGTCGATCTCGTGGACGGCTTTGCTATCGTTTTTGCTTCGGCGGAGAATCTGGAGTTTTCGGGATATGTTGGCCGAATGGACGTCAAGGGGCAAACTCAGTTGGGAAGGTTTTAAACGATGGTTCCATATGCCCAGGTCCACGCCTCGGTCATCCTTTCGGACAAACCATCGGAGCATCATATTGATTCTTTTGGCGGGACTCCCCTTTTGGGGGTTGCTTAGATGCTTTCTGGTGCGAGCGGGATGATCCAGCGAGAAGAAAAGGGTTCGGAATGCAGCGATCGCCGGTTGCAGACTATCGGCTACGGCATAGGTTTCGAAGATGGGTAGAAGTCCGCCATGGTTCGCATACAAATGGCGAAGCGCGCGCACAAAGTATCGAAAGTCTTCGGACTGAAAAGTTCGGTGAACAAATTCCGTGCGCTCCAGCTGTGCTTCGCTGACGCTCATAACATAGTCATAGGGGCTTTCCCCTAAGATGCGCATCATTTTCTGCGCATTTTTAATAATGGCTTTTCGCTGCCCCCATGAAATGGTCGCGGTAAGAAATCCGGAAATCTCCCTATCCTCTCGTCTATGAAACTGATGGGGAATGGAGATGGGATCCTCCTCAATGAATGAAGGTACGTTGAACTGATCTACCTTGAAGTCAAGGAAGGCTTTGATGTTCTCCATAGGACGATGAAACCGGAGTTTTCTGACCAGGAGGGACTAAAAAAACAGGAACCGCTTTTTCTTTTTGGGCTTGATGATCCGTACCTTGTACATAATCATGTCTTCTTTCGGACGATCCATCGCATCCCGGGGTTGTTGAATGATTTTTTCTACGACTTCCATGCCTTCGAGGACCTGGCCGAACACCGTGTATTGCCCGTCCAGGTGGGGGGTGCCTCCAAGCTGTTCATAGGTTTGTTTTTGGGCAGGGGTGTATTTTCTTCCGCTTCGCTGCGAGAGGGCATCGAGGGTTTCTGCCGTCACCGGCTTCTTCCCTACCACAATATAGAACTGACTTGCAGAGGAGGCTTTTTGAGGGTTCCCATCCCGAGCGGCGGCGACCGCTCCATACTGGTGAATGAGGCTGTCATTGATTTCGGCATCGATTCGATATCCCAGATCTCCGGAACCCAGCGGCTGGCCGGGTGAGGCCGTTTTTGAATTGGGATCTCCCCCCTGGATCATAAACTCGGGAATCACCCGATGAAAAAGCGTGCTATCATAGAAATGTTCGCCCACCAACTTGAGGAAATTATCGCGATGCTTCGGCGTATTGTCGTAGAGCATTAGACGGATGGTACCCATATTGGTTTCAATTTCAACCAATGGTGTCGTGGCTTGCTTCTTTTTTTTCGCCTGAAGATCGGTGGCGAAGAAAGCTGAAAGAAGAAGAAGAAGGAGAAATCTACGGGGATGGCACATATCCGATTTATATTGGGTTTTAGGGGTATAAAGTTAGGCAACCTGGGCCAATCCAAGGCTATGCCCCCCGAATTTCCCTTTTCGGAACCTTGAATTCCGGGTTGTTCCGAAATCGGCGCCATCTTTGGGCTGCGGTTTTCCATAAAACTTTATTTTAGTTCTTGGCAGCCCCTCTAAACCCTATCATCATAGACATTCTTATGCAAAAACTCTTTTTCCCTACGGAAGCCTCCCTGTTGGATGCTTCCCGATTGGTGAAATGGAAGCGGCATCGGAATGCTTATTCATTTCAGGCGTTGCCAGCCGTTTGCATCGTTGCAAATCCCCGATTTTTTCCGAGATCCAAGCCCTGGCTCAGGGCAGCACTTCGGGGCATTCCCAAGGGTTGTTTTATTCATCAGGGCAAGCTTTTCTACCCGCTAGAGCAAAACGGAGGTCCTCATCTCCTATCGGTGCTCGAAGAGTTTCGAATCCTAGGTGTCCAAGAGATCTTGTTTTTAGGTCTGGCAGGGGCCCTGGGTGAAACCGCCCAGGAGAGAAAGGCCTACTGGGTAAAAGAGGCCGGATCCGGCAGCGGGGTAACGGCCTATTATCATGGGAGGGCGCTCATTGCGCCCTCCCCTTCCCGACTCATTTCCATTTGCAACGACCAATTGGGTATGGAAGGGGCTCGATGTTTCAGCCTGGATGCACCGTTCCGGGAAACGCCTACGCTCATTGGACAGATCCGAGACCAGGGGTTTCCGCTCATTGATATGGAAACCGCGGCCCTTTATGCCTTCTCTCAGTTCTATCAGCTGCCGACCGTATCCATACTTTGGGCGGCAGATCGCATCGAGGAGACTTGGCGGCCGCCGGGGGATCTGGATGTCCTCTTTGACGCGGGTAAATCGGTGCTTCACCAACTCATTCCAAAACTATGAGTCAGGTTCGTCGAAAAACATCCATCATTATTCCCTTTTATAATGAGGGTATGCGATTAAAACGCGCCTGCGACTCCGCCCGAAACCAGAGAAGCGAGGACGTGGAAATTCTTTTGGTGGATGATGGCTCTACGGATCCATCCCTGGCGCTGGCGCATCAGCTGGCGGCCCAGGACCCACGAATAAGGGTTCTAACGCAGGAGAACAAGGGTTTGGGGGCCGCCCGTAACCTGGGCATGGCACGGGCTCTAGGAGATTTTATCCTCTTTCTCGACGCGGATGATGAACTCGTCGAAGGGGCGGTGGCCAACTTGATCGATTTTATGGAAACCCAAGAGGCTGATCTGGTAGCCTCCTCCTTCGATCTGGTAGATTCCCAAGGACTGAAATTGGGAACCGGCGGATTTACCTGGAGCGAGCCTCAGGTGGATGCAAAGGAAGCAGCCATGGGACTCTTTGATTACCGGCTGGCCAACCCGGTCTGGGCAAAGGCCTTCCGGCGATCGCTGATTCGCGATCTTTGGTTTCCGGATCGACTTTGGTTCGAAGACCTCCCCTTTATGTTGGCCGCCCTGACCCGAGCTCGAACCCTGGCCTTGCTGGATCAACCCCTTTGGAAAATCTATGCCCGCCCTCAGTCCATCAGTCGTCGCCGTCTTGAGTCACGCCGGATTCGGGATAGCTTTTCGATATTCGAGTTGAACCATGCATGGGCCTTGGACCATCATTTGGGTTCTCCATTTCTGCGAACGCTCATAAATTACCAATGGGATCAACTCATGGACGCCCTGATATTCCTACACCAGGACTGGAAGCGTATCGAACGCCCCGAAGAGCTTGAGTCGGAGATACGCCAATATATCCGCAAACTGATCTCGATGGGCGCGCCACGGCATCCCCTCAAAGGGTCCGGAAAGCGAAAGGACCGATTCATCCTTTGGGTCTGTATGAGGGGCGGCTGCCCGTGGGCGTTCCCCCTGATTCTCTGGTTAAAGCGTCCCCGTTATCGGGCCATAAGTCGGATTCGTCAATTAGGCGTTTTGGAAACCGATGAACTAAAATATATTTGATATATGGCTCCTGGTTGACCGACCCCCCTTAGCTGTCGAGACTGGGAAGAGAGAAAAACTGGCTATGAAAGTACTGTTCTCCCATTCTTATTTTCTTCGATTCGACCCGAAATCCTGGCGCATCATGCAGCCCTATCCTCCGTTAGGGACCATACAGGCAGCGGCCTGCCTCCGTCAACGAGGAGATCAGGTATTTCTGCATGATGTGATGTTTTCAAAAGGACCTGAATCCTTGGAAGCTGCCCTAGATCGCTATCGTCCGGACATCCTGGTCCTTTATGATGACGGGTTCAATTACCTGACCAAGATGTGCTTAAGCAATATGCGCGATGCTTGCTTTTCCATGATTCAAAGGGCAAACTCCCGGGGCATTCCCGTGGTCGTTTCCTCTTCGGATAGCACCGATCATTATTCCAAATACCTGGAGGCGGGAGCCGACTGGGTGATTCTGGGAGAGGGAGAAGAGACGTTAAGGGAACTCATTGGATGCATGGAAGCGGGTAAGCCGGTCTCTTCCCTGCAAGGCCTTTGTTTCAAAGAGGGGGATGGATACCTATGCAATCGCCGGCGGCCGATTCTTAATGATCTGGATGCATTGCCCTTGCCCGCCTGGGATCTGATAGATTTTCCAGCCTATGAACGCCGATGGAGAAAGCATCACGGGTATTTTTCCTTGAACATCAGCACCACGCGCGGCTGCCCTTTTAAATGCAATTGGTGCGCCAAGCCCATTTATGGGCAGCGATACCATGCCCGAAGCCCCCAACATGTGGTCGAGGAGATTCAGCAGATCCGATTGATGACGACCTTTGACCATCTTTGGTTTTGCGATGATATTTTCGGACTCAAACCCGGCTGGGTCAAAGCCTTTGCAGACCTGGTAGAAGCCAAGGCCTGGAAATTTCGTTTCAAAATTCAATCCCGCGCTGATCTGTTACTTAAAGATGAACAGATTGCGCCCCTTGCTCGCGCTGGCTGCGCGTCGGTATGGATGGGTGCAGAGTCAGGCTCCCAGGCCATCTTAGATGCCATGGACAAAGGGACCCAGGTCGAGCAGATCGAAAAGGCGACGGCCATGCTAAAGGCGCATGGGATCGCACCGGCCTTTTTCCTTCAGTTCGGCTATCCCGGGGAGCAATGGGAGGACATATTGCTCACTTTGGCATTGATTCGAAGGGCCATGCCCGCCGATATCGGCATATCGGTCTCCTATCCCCTCCCCGGGACCCCGTTCTACGATCGGGTCGCCAAAGAAATGCAGGAGAAAACCCATTGGACAGACAGCGATGATCTCGCGCTAATGTTTCAGAATACCTATTCCCCGGCCTTTTATCGGAGGCTGCATCGTTATGTTCATGCTTATTTTAGAAGCCTTCGATGGGAGGAGTCACGGCAGAAGAAAAAAGTGGAAAGGCAAGCCCTGGACTGGCTGCGAACTTCTTGGTATCGGATGCGCGCTCAAAGAGCTAAAAGATTGCTCGATCGCATGCGCAATACAAGCATCCCTTCTATGGCTCCATCTACAGCTAAGTCATGATCCCTTCGGAAACATACAATCAGCAGCAGGTTTTAGCCGCTTTCGGAAGGCAGTCTCCAGTTTTCGATGAGATTGACCGCAGTAATGCCCTAATTGGCTGGGTCCGAGATCAGGTCCGAGAGGCGATTCAGCCTTATCTGCAACCGGGTTCCCGAATCCTCGAGCTGAACTGCGGTACGGGCATCGACGCTTTATATTTTGTCTCTCAGGGCCATGCCGTGCTGGCTACAGACCAGTCCGCCGACATGCTCGAGCAACTGCATAAGAAATGGAGCCAATCAAAGCCCCAGGGAAATGGATCGCTTCAAACCAGGCGCCTTTCCTTTACGGATTTAGATCAGCTCTCTGCGCGCTCCTTTTCATTCGTTTTCTCCAATTTTGGCGGACTAAACTGCACCCTTCACCTGGATCAGGTATTGCAAGGCGTGGACCGGGTGTTGGAGCCTGGCGGCGTAGCCGCCTTGGTTATCATGCCACCCATTTGTCCCTGGGAATGGGCCCAGGTCTTTCGGGGCTATTTTAGAACAGCATTTCGGAGGTTCAGAAAAGGTGGAGCGCCCGCTCGCGTCGAAGGCATACCTTTTCGCTGCTCCTATTATTCAGTCCCCTATATCCGACGAAACTGCGGTCCGCGGCTAAAGATCATTCAGACGATGAGCCTTTGTCTGACGGTGCCTCCTCCATTTGTAGAAGGTTTTATTCAAAAGCATCCGCGCTGGTTCCGGCGCCTGGCTCATTGGGAGAATAAATTGCGGCATCGCCGGCCCTTCCGCAATTGGGGGGATCATATTTTGGTGGTTTTAAGAAAAGAACCCCTGCCATGAATAAAAAAGAAGACATCTACCAACAACTAAGGGAGAAAGAAGGCTGGCGGGTAGATGACTTGGTGCTACAGCAGTTCCCCCAGATACCACCAGGCCTTCCTCAAGAGGCCGCCTGGCGCTTTCGTATGCAATCCCTGCATCGATTTCAGCGATACCTGGAAAAGCATCTGAGGAAGGGTAGTCGGATTCTGGACCTCGGGTCGGGGAATGGATGGATAAGTGCCGCCTTGAGTCGTCAAGGGTATATCGTCATAGGTCTGGAACCTGGGATCGACGATTATCTGCAGGCGAACCGCGTCTTTGGTAAGAATCCTCGATTGTCCTGGCACCACGGCCCGCTGGATAGTTTGGGAGAGAACCACGAATTTGACCTGATATTGCTGGCGGCCAGCCTGCAATATTTTCCCAGCTTGACGCAGGTTGATCAGCAACTAGCTCCCCGTCTTCGGGCCTCGGGTTCGATTCATATACTGGACAGCAAACTGTATCCACCCCATCAATTGGCGGCCGCTCGGGAGCGAAGCCGTCAGTACTATCAGGCCGTGGGTTTTCCAGAAATGGCCGATTATTATTTCCACCATTCGATCGAAGAGGCAAAATCCCTGGGATATAAAAGACGATGGCCGCCTTGGCCCTGGTCATCCATTCGTCAGGGATTGACCTGGTGGTATCGCAAGATTTAGGTTCAGACATCTGGAGGTCAAGAAGGCTTCCATTTTTCCATCACTTGTTTTTGATAGTTGAGCGGATGCTGTTTGGAAACATACCATTTGGTTTTCAGGGCTAAATCGTAATCATCCATAGGGAACTGTTTTTTTTGCCATTTTTTCCGCCATTTCCGATCTGTTAGCTGGAGGAGGTATTGATTTAACTGGTGGGGAAAGCAAAAGGATAGTAGTTTTTCCGTTCCCTTCTTGATCCATGGCGTTCGGCATGGGACGGCAGAGGCCGCCGCCCGGCCAGACTGATGGGGCAGGTGCAATTGGATCCAGCATTCATTTCTTTGCATCAGTCGCTGATAGGCGGGGAATCCATACATGGGTATCAGGGTGGTAAGCTCGGTGGCGGTAAATCGGTTTTTTTCTTCAAGAATCAGATGGGACTCATCGAGAAAATAATTCATGCAGAATGCATGCTGGGACCCAGCCAGGAAGCTTAACTTCTTAAAAAGATGAAGGATGGTTCGACAAATCCATAGCCGGTCTTCCGCCGTAATAATGAAGAAGTCAATGTCGGAGCGGGGCTTGGCTACCCCTTTGGAAAGCGACCCGGATATGCATACGCTGCGCACGAACGGAAAATGGGCGATGATGCGGGCCGACAGGCGGGCTTTGCTCATCTTCTTTCGGGCCAAAGCCTCCGCCTTGATACGCTGCTCAACCCATGCCGGTTGATTTTCCGGCAAAAAGTATTCGCCAAACTGAAAAATGATTTCTTTCTCGACAAGCTGGGTGA
>CAZYEZ010000098.1:0-9036 GCA_964646775.1 uncultured Chitinophagaceae bacterium
TCCAACTGCCAAGTGTGTTCGGGACTTTCACCCTATAGTAATGACCCATGCCGGGTGCACCCAAAAATACGCTAACGTTAACCGTTAGCGTATTACAGCAATTTTTTTGACTTAGAAAATCCTAATGCGGAATCTGGGCTTATCGAGAGATGGTTTAACTATCTCCGTTTACCCGTATTCTGAGGGCTCCTGGCTGGCTGAATAGCTTTATGGGCCGGACCCGTTGATCTTCCTGGGCTTGCTTGTGATCTTTGCACGGGTCGCGCCGCTGGACGGGCGGACGAGTTGGAAGACGGAGCGGGCCTTGCGTTTCGGATCACCGGATTTCTCTGAGCAGGGGCGCGGTTTGGCGCCGCTTGCGTAGTTCTAGCCGGTGTGGATTTATTCGAAGGCTTCGGGGCGGTACGAACCGCAGGGCGACTCTGCTGTGCTGCCTGAGGCGTCCGAGTTGCCCGTGGGGTGGTGGCTGAACTTTGAGCAGGACGGTGCGTTGCTGCTGGTCTAGCCTCGGTCCGGTTCGGTGCCCTTCCCGCGGTAGAGGCGGGGGATCGGAGGCCACTTCTTTGCGTGGGCTCGGACGGGGCAGCGACTACCTGACGAGGACGCGCATTTGCGGGTCTTACCACCTCGGGCTTATACAAGTTTACGGTCTGGCGCTGGATTTTGTTGGGGCCAGGGCGCTGGTTCTGGCGAACTTGGTACACAGAAACTCGTTTGCCGGTCTCCCGCTCTATGTCCTGGCGGCGAGGGCCAACCACATAGCGATGCTGGTTATTGACATAGGTGTTGTTGATAATGGTCGTGTTGTTGATGATGGTCGTATTATAGCTCGGTCCGCGATAATGGGAATGAAAGCGGGGATGGTATATATACCGACTCGGAACGAACACCCACCATAAAGAAGGAGGACTATATCTTCCAAAGTGTATATTAACTTGTACGCCTGGTCCCAAGGGGGCCCAACCATAATAACCTCCACCATGACGCCAGCTCACCCAGGCAGGTCCCCATTCACTGCCCGGAATCCAAACCCATCCGTAATAGGGGTCTAGGGTCCAGCGTCCATAATGGAATGGAGCCCAGCCCCAAGAATAATCGGAGACCCAAGTGTTTCCGTATTCGGTCATCACCCATCGGCCTGCGGTATAATAGGGCCTAAAATCGGGACCTACACGCGGAGACCACACATATCCATATTCAGGAGACTGTATCCATGATCCATGCGGAGAGAGGGCATCATAAAAAGTTTGAAAACTGATCGACACGGCGGGCTGAGCTTCCGCTTTCTGTAGCGGGGCCCAGTTCAGGGCCGAGACCATCAGCAAAAGGCTGAGAATTTTCCAACGGTATTTCATAAGGCTCGGTTTTAATGGAACCACCATTGATTCCAATAGTTAGACGGCTCAGAAGGAAGAAAGTTAAACGGAGAGGAGAAAATTCAGGAATATCCCCCAGCCATGGCATGGTTATTTGGCTGGGGTGGGC
This sequence comes from uncultured Chitinophagaceae bacterium, assembly GCA_964646775.1. Classification (GTDB taxonomy): domain Bacteria; phylum Bacteroidota; class Bacteroidia; order Chitinophagales; family Chitinophagaceae; genus CAYPQN01. The sequence goes on from CAZYEZ010000098.1 coordinate 1,486, forward strand.
TAATTTCAAGCTTTTCTAAGCTTTCACTGAAACCTGTTATGAAACCTACGCTCGTTCTTCTTCATGGCGCTTTGGGAAATACGGATCAGCTGGATCCACTCCAAAAAACCCTTTCGGATACTTGGGAAGTTCACAAGTTTGGATTTTCCGGCCACGGCGGGAGGGCGGCATTAGGCCCTTGTTCCGTTCAGCAGTATGCCGATGAACTCAATACCTGGATGCAAGCTAACAATCTATCCAAGCCATGGGTGCTCGGCTATAGCCTCGGCGGTTATGTGGCTTTGCATCTGGAATCCATGAATCCGGGTCGCTTCCAAGGGGTGGCCACCTTAGCCACTAAGTTTTTATGGAACCCCCAGGAGGCGGAAAAGGAAATCAAAAAAATGGATCCTGCATTTCTAAAGCAAAAGGCCATGCCTTTTGTGGAAGCCTTAATGCGTCGCCATGCACCGGAGCCTTGGGAGAAAATGCTGGAGAAGACTTCCAGCCTCATGAAAGCATTGGGGGAGAAGCCTTTATTGGATCATGAGGCGATGACAAGCTTGGAGATTCCCGTTCTGACTATGATCGGGGATCGAGACCGGATGGTGAGCATCGACGAAACCTTCGCTGCATACCGCCAATTGCCGAAAGGAAGCCTGGCAGTGCTTCCCCAAACTGGACATCCAATCGAAATGATGCCGTTGGAAACCTTGGGGTCTTGTTTGAATCGCTGGCTTCGATCCGAAATTCAAAACAAGGAAAAACAAAAAAAGGTCGACGGTCGATAAATTAAACGAAACGGATCGGTGTCGGTGAAGAGTACCGTCAATTCCTTTAACTTTGGATCATAAAGCGTTCACGACTTACATGAAGAAAAACATTGCGCTGGTTGCTGGAGGATATTCCGGAGAATATCAGATCTCGATTCAGACCGCCAAGACCATCATGGCGCATCTCGATTCAGACCGCTACGCGGTTTATCTGATCGTCATTGAAAAAAACTCATGGTGGCACGAGCATCAGGGAAGGAGATGGGAAGTCGATAGGAACGACTTTTCGATTCCGCGCGAAGACGGCGCCATCCGTTTTGATGCGGTATTTATTGCCGTTCATGGAACGCCCGGGGAGGATGGGAGGCTTCAGGGTTACTTTGATATGATCGGCCTGCCCTATACTTCCTGCAATGCGATCGTATCGGCTCTTACCTTCAATAAAAGCTACTGCAATAAGGTGGTCAAAGATTTTCATATCGCCCAAATTGCCAATTCCTTTCATCTGATCAGAGGAGTCCCCTATTCGGTAGGAAATATTCTAGAGAAGATTCGACTTCCAGTTTTTGTCAAGCCTAATGAGAGCGGCTCGAGCTTGGGCGTCACCAAGGTGAAATCTGTAGAGCAGCTCTTGCCGGCCATTGAACGGGCATTTCAGGAGGATAACCAAGTGTTGGTGGAGGAGTTTATTGAAGGCAGGGAGTTAACCATAGGCGTGTATAAAGAGAAGGGGCAGATTTACGCCCTGCCGGCAACGGAGATTGTAAGTAGTAATGAGTTTTTTGATTTTGAGGCCAAATATACCCCCGGAGTGACCGAGGAGATTACCCCGGCCCCGATCGATGAGATGACCAGGGAAATGCTGGAGACCAAGGCAATCTTTATTTATCGCCATCTGGATTGCCGAGGCGTGGTGCGCATGGATTTCATCCTGCAGCGCAAAACGGGTAAATTGTTTTTCTTGGAAGTGAATACCATGCCGGGGCAAAGTGAAACCAGTTTGGTGCCGCAACAGGTCCAGGCCGCGGGAAAGTCCCTCCGCGAATTTTATGGGGCCATTTTGGAAGAGTGCCTTCGCCAGCACGAAGAAGAAACGGGGCACTACGCCCCGCAACGTCCGATGGGAGACCCCGTTTGAGACAAAGTGATTCCAGGCAGATCAATAAAGCCATAGAATGTCGGAGAAACGTCAAAAACCATTCATTTTTCATCTATTCGCAGTGCTGGGCCTTTGCGTCCTGCTCTATATGCTGTTTTTTGCGGCCTTAGGATGGGTTACTCGCCATGGGGAAGAGATCGAGGTGCCCGAAGTGACGCATATGTCATTGCCCGAAGCGACGCGGTTTTTGGAGTCCAAGGACTTTTCGGTTGAGGTAGATTCCGCTTACGACCCCAAAAAAGGTCCCGTTGCAATTATCGCCCAGATTCCAGCGCCGGCAGAAGTCGTTAAAAAGGGTCGGAAAATCTATTTGACGGTTAACCGGGTCAATCCGCCCCTGGCTACCATGCCTGAACTCCGTAACCTTTCTTTTAGGAGTGCATCGATGGTTCTCAAAAACAATAAGTTGGTGCTTGGGGATACTACGCACCGCCCCGACATTGCCAAGGAAGCCGTCTTGGAGCAGCTTCTCGAGGGCCGGGAGATCAGGGCGGGGGAACAGATTCCGCAAGGAAGTCGGATTCATTTGGTCGTGGGCGATGGGCTGGGGCAGACCGAGTTTGATGTTCCCGATTTGGTGGGGCTCCCCTACGAGGAGGCGGTGGCTATACTCAATGCCAACCGCTTGCTCTTTACCGTAATCTGGGAGGGGGTCATCCGGGATTCTGCCTTAGCTACCGTAAGTTCGCAGCATCCCCCATCCCATAATGAATTCAACGATCCCAACCGGATTAGGGAAGGGGATATTGTAGACCTGAGGGTTCGGGAGAGCAGTGATCTAGACCCCATCCCCGATGCTCCAACCGTTTTACCCTCTATGGAGGATTTTTAATGAAAAGGATGACCCGATACATAGCTTTCTGGTTGCTTTACAGCCTGCCGATCCTGGCGACGGGTCAGGAGTTTACAGCGCCTTTGATGCTTGGGGCTTCGGAAGAGACAGAAAGCACTTGGATACCCAAAAAAACCACGGCGCTGGCGCTTCCATTCTTTGAAGATTTTTGTCAACAGAGTCCGACGCCTTCTTCGGAGCGGTGGGTGGACCGACAAGTCTACGTCAACCATACCATGGGGGTGGGAATGCTGAGTTGTGGGGTCGCAACTTTTGATGCACTCAATGCCCAAGGTCGGCCTTATCACACGCAAAGCAATACGGTGGTACTCCGGGCAGATTCGTTAACCAGCCAGCCGATTGACCTCTCGCTTTATCAGCCTTCCGACAGCCTTTATTTGAGTTTTTATTTCCAGCCCCAGGGCAACGGATATTATCCCGAAGTTCATGACTCCCTCATGTTGTATTTCCGAGATACATTGAATTGGCGAAGAATATGGGCCGTTCCGGGTCGCTCCCTCCACGACTTTCATCGGGTTATGATCCCGATTTCCGATGGGCGGTACTTTCATGACCGATTTGCCATGCGATGGGTCAACAAAGCCTCCATCAATACCAACGACGATCACTGGCACCTCGATTATATCTTGCTGGACAGGGGAAGGCATGCCGGAGATACGCTGATTGAGGACATTGCCTTCACCGCTTCGCCCAACGCCTATTTAAGCCGCTATACGGCCATGCCCTATCATCAGTTTTTGGCTCAACCAGACCAGGAAAGGGGGGCGGGCTTTGATGTGCCCATTCGCAACTTGTACCAGAGCCCGCAAACCGTTAGCACGGGCTACCAGGTCCGCGATACGGTCGGGGGACAGGTTTTGCACAGTTCTACCTTGGCGACCGTAAACCTCGGACCGGACCAGACGGTGATTCAGTCCTATCCGGGACATTCAAGCCTTCCTCCATCTTCTGGAAGGTACCAGCCGCAGGTCTGGGAGCATAAGTTTTTCATCGATGCACCGGGCAAAGGTCCGACTTCTAATGACAGTCTGGTGCGGCATACTCACTTTGGGAACTACTACGCCTACGACGATGGTACCGCGGAAAAGAGTTATTACCTGAAGCTTTTTCCCAGTCTCCCGGGAAAAATTGCCATTGCCTATGAATTGAACGAACCGGATACCCTGACCGGCATGGCGATCTATTTCGGGCGTCAGGTTCCTTCTGCCGAAAATAAGTTTTTCTCTCTGGTGATTTATGATCAAATCGTTGTCGGGAGTCGAGAGGATCGGGTAGTATACCAACAGGATTTCCTCCAACCTGGCTATCTCAATACCAACGCATTTTACTACTATCGTTTTGACCGGCCGGTGCCGCTGCCTGCCGGTACGTTTTATGCCGGGGTGACTATGCCGGCAATGAGTAATTCCGACAGTTTGTATTTTGGCCTGGATATTCAGCGGGCCGCCGATAATTACTTATATTATAACGTGATCGATCGCTGGGTGTCTTCGGGCATTGGCGGTGCGCTCATGATCCGTCCAGTACTCGGGCCCATGACTCCTTCCTTTGTTTCGGAATCCCAAGAACCCGATCTGGCCTGGACCTTGTTTCCTAATCCGGTGGTCCGGGAAGCCCGGGTTCAATTTTCAGGATTCGAAAACATGGAATTTCGGATCTTTGACCTCCAGGGACGTCCACTACGTACCGGTACCATTCGTTCGGGAGAAGTCTTGGACCTGGGGGATTTGGCGCCGGGAACTTATCTGATGCAGGGAAGAGGAGGGGGAAGGACATGGCCTCCTCGACGTCTGGTAAAGTGGTAGGCCTGATTTTTTAACCAAAATAAACATAAGATGAAATCAATAAGCGTTGAGGCACTTCGCGAGCGCGTAGAGAAGGGCGAGGCCGTGAACTTGCTGGATGTTCGGGAACCTGCCGAATACGAGGCATACCACCTGGGTGGACAACTCATTCCTTTATCCCAGGTGATCCACTGGGGCCTGGAGGAGGGCTCGGAGAAAAAGGACGAGGAATGGATCATCCATTGTAAATCCGGGAAGCGCAGCATGCAGGCTTGTCTGTATTTGGAACAGGCAGGATTCACCCATGTTGTAAACCTGGAAGGTGGTGCAGATGCTTGGAAGGCCGCTTACGGGGAAGCCAAGGTTGTAAGCCCCTAGAAGCGGACCCATGATTGACAAATAGAAAAAGGCAGCAGGAGAAGGAATATGCATGAGATCGAGCCCTATCACCACTGGAATCATATCTATAATTCGCAGGAAGACGAACAGTCGCCTTTTTTTGGGCGCGAATATTCGGAATTTGAATTCGAGCACACGGTATATAATTATTATATCCACCCCCAGTGGGATGAGTTTGGAAGCCGAACTTTATATCTCAAGGTATTATATGCCGACTATGAGATGGGCTTTAGCATTATTGAATTGATCGGAGAATGGAACGACTGCGTAGAGAATGATATCATGCATCTTAAACGGGCCGTCGTGGATCCCATGATCACCAAAGGGCTAAATAAGCTCATTTTGCTGGGCGAGCATGTGATGAACTTCTATAGTGGAGATACGGATTACTATGAGGAGTGGCTGGAAGACGTTCAGGCGGAAGGCGGATGGATCGCCCTGATAAACCTTCCCGAACACAGTCTGGTGGAGTTCTTGGATGCCCGGTTGAACCGATTCCTTTTTTTCTTTACCGTGATTCATTGGAGAACCCTTAAGCCTGAGCATTTCTGCCAGCTGATCGACGAGTCCATTCTGCGACGCATTGAATAGCGGGATCTTCTCCGCGAAGCTGCTTGGGTTATGGAATCCCCGAAGGCGTCCAAGCTTTTCACGATCAGGATGGTCTTTAAAAAATCCGAAGAGATAAGGCTCCTTACAGGGCTTGGATCCTAGGGTTTTCGGGGCTGCCCGTGGCCAAATTTTTTGACTGGATTGCTTATTCCTTTTTCGGATATTATCTTTGCCACCGATTCAATCCCTTTTAGATACAGTCTAGCTATGACCTGGAAAAATTATTTTACGACTTCCGTTGGGCGGAAAATTCAGATGGGGCTTACCGGCCTTTTCCTTATTATATTCTTGGTAGTGCATTGCTATATCAATGCTTTGGTGTTCTGGAATGATGGGGGAGAGAAGTTTGAAGCGGCAGCCCATTTTATGGGAACGAACGTAATAATCCGGACCGTGGAAATTGGCCTTTTTGCCTTCCTATTGCTGCATATCATTCAAGGTTTAGCCTTATGGATTCGCAACCGGAGCCGTCGCAGCACCTCCTACGCCGTGCATCGCCGCAATGAAACCTCGGCATGGTATCGCCGGTCCATGGGAATACTAGGTAGCCTGATTCTGATTTTCCTCATCGTTCACGTGGGAACATTCTGGGCTCCGAACCGTTACTCGCAAACCATTGGCCAAGGCGAACTGGATCTCTACCAAATGATGGCCGAGACTTTCCAGAGTCCTTTTATGGTGATCTTCTATATCGGCGGCTGCTTTGCGCTTGCCTGGCATCTGGTTCATGGCTTTTACAGTGCCTTTCAGACCTTGGGTATGAACAACAACCGCTACAAGGGAATCATTAACGGCGTGGGTATTGGATTTTCCATTATCATACCGCTCATATTCGCTTTGATGCCCTTGGCTTTTTATTTTCAATGGATCGACTAGTTCGCAATCATTTAATTCGTTTTTTTATATATGGTACTTCAGTCAAAAATTCCCGATGGACCCATGGCCTCCAAATGGAGCCATTATAAATCCACCTGTAAACTGGTCAACCCGGCCAACAAGCGACAGCTGGAAGTCATCGTAATCGGGACAGGGCTGGCGGGCGCCTCGGCGGCCGCCTCGCTCGGCGAAATGGGTTATCGGGTTAAAACCTTCTGCTTTCAGGATAGTCCCCGAAGGGCTCACTCCATTGCAGCCCAAGGAGGTATCAATGCCGCGAAGAACTATCAAAACGATGGGGATAGCGTATATCGCCTTTTTTACGATACGGTAAAAGGAGGAGACTACCGCGCTCGGGAAGGAAACGTATATCGCCTGGCGGAAGTCAGCGCCAACATCATTGACCAATGTGTGGCCCAAGGGGTTCCCTTTGCCCGGGAATACGGCGGCCTGCTTTCGAATCGATCTTTTGGCGGCACGCAGGTACAAAGAACGTTTTACGCGGCGGGGCAAACCGGTCAACAATTGCTGATTGGGGCTTACCAGGCCTTGGAACGCCAGGTGGCCTTAGGAAATGTGAAACAGTATTCCCGCCATGAGATGCTGGATCTGGTAATCATCGATGGAAAAGCCAGAGGGGTAATCGTTCGCGACCTGGTTACCGGAGAGCTGGAACGTCATTTTGGGCATGCCGTATTGCTTTGTTCTGGAGGATACGGTAATGTATTCTACTTATCGACCAACGCCATGGGCAGTAATGCCACGGCGGCGTGGAAAGCCCATAAAAAAGGAGCTTATTTTGCCAATCCTTGCTTTACGCAGATTCACCCGACTTGCATTCCCGTAAGTGGAGATCACCAGTCTAAACTTACGCTGATGTCCGAATCCCTACGTAACGACGGAAGGATCTGGGTTCCTAAGAAAAAAGGGGATACGCGCCGAGCTACCGATATTCCCATCGAAGAACGCGATTATTATTTGGAACGCCGATACCCGGCTTTCGGAAACCTGGTTCCCCGGGACGTTGCCAGTCGGGCCGCCAAGGAGCGCTGCGATGCCGGCTACGGTGTCGGCGCCTCGAAGCAGGCGGTTTACCTGGATTTTAGCTCGGCCATT
>CAZYEZ010000099.1:0-9014 GCA_964646775.1 uncultured Chitinophagaceae bacterium
CTAGCTAAAGCATGCAAACACAGACTTGGCAAAGCAACCATCGACCTGCCAACGACGAGGAATCTCTTTTATATCGATGCTCCTTTTCATCCGCTGGCGCATCATGCGACCACTAAAGTAAAAGCCATGGTCTAACCTATAGTCTCACCCATGGTCTCACCAAGCCTTCCAATCGACGGCTAATTTTTTTCGCCTTCTTCCTCGAAGCGCTTGGATACATAATGAGAGTTCATGATTCGAAGCAGGCCCATATAATCCATGCGGAATTCAACCAGATCGCCCACCTGAAGATTTTGTGGGTTTTCTCCCAGATCCAAGACGATCATATCTGAACTGGCCCCGGCTATCTGAATCTCGTTGTCGACCGGGGCGATATGCCCTTCTTCTACATCCAGCAAGCCCAGGTCCACAATGGCGCGCTGGGTTGAGCTCCCTTCTAAAGAGGGATCAAACTGAGCCAGCTGCCCACTGAGGTTTTGCCCCATCTCTCCAATAGGAATCAAGGGCTTCTCGTTGAGCTCAATGATTTCTGCATAGAGCTTGAACACATCATGGTGTAAATGGGGGAAGGGCTGGCTGTTATAGACGTCTGTGCCTAAAAACAGGGTTTCTCCAACCCGAAAATGATTGATGCCCTTGGGAAGCAATCCCCGATCGATTAATGGGATCGTAACGGAGGCGCCACCTGAGATATAGGGGATCTTACGGTTAAACTTAGCTTCGACCAATTGAGTATACAGGGAGAGCTGAATGAGCTTGTCGTGATTAGGCAGCACCCCGTACATACAGGTGAGGTTTGTGCCAATACCTGCCACTTCAATATTCGGCAGTCGGAACACCTGGGCATAGAAGTCAATAAACTGCTCTCTCATGACCCCTTCTCTCAATTCGCCCAGTTCGATCATGATGACGATTTTATGGAGCTTCTTGGCCTTGGTCGCCGCCTCTGAAAGCCGCTTGATCGTCTCCAGCTCCGTATTGAAGCTTACATCGGCATATTCCACGATCCTTCTTGCGGATCGCTGCGTAGGCGGCTTAATGAAAACCGTTTCGATGTCGGGATTAATGGATTTGATGGTTTTGAGGTTATCGAGTCTGCTATCGCAGATCTGCTGAATTCCTAGATCCATCAATGCGGAAAGGTATTCTCGGTGGCCACAGAGTACTTTGGCTACTACCGACCATTCTATGTTGTTTTCACGAAAAACGCGGTCTAGGTTCTCGTAGTTTTCCTTCAGTTTTCTCCGATTCAGCGTAACATGAGCCATGATTCATCCGTTTTAAGTGGCGGCCGGTTAGGATTTGGCCAGGCGCATTTCCAGGTACTTGTTGGTGAAACCGATTCGCTCATAGAGGCGCCGCGCCGGATTCTCCGGTTCTACATGCAGAGCAATATCTCCTTGACTTTCCTCGATGGCCGCCTTCATCATGCGGGTGCCTAATCCTTGTCCGCGACGCCGACCATCCGTGGCAATATAAACCAGGATATTCTCGGGGATGTAGCCGCTCATACCGGTTTTGTTTATAACGACGGCGCCGATAATCTGCGCCTCTTCTTCAAGAACCAGGACCAGACCGCCAGGTCGATGATCCGCACCCATGGCGTACTGAATGGCTTTTTCAATGGCCGGGCGGGCATCGCCGTATTGGTCAAGATGGTCAAAAAGAAAGTCTCGAACTTGTTGAATTTGGTCTTGGGTGAGGGGGTTGTCAGGGTGATACACCTTGATTGATGACATAATGGAAGTTTTGATGGAACTTTTTTTGGTCGCTAATTTTTTAATTTGCCATTCCCTTGGATTTCAGAGATTGAGGTTTCCGGCCTCCGAAAAGGAGGTATTCCCAGACGTTGGATAAACCGGAACGATCCTTGAATCAAGGTCTTACAGGCTGCCTAAACATCAAAGGCTACCCAAAAAAAAGCAGGCGATCATCTGAAAATAAAAGATCGTGCCCGGAGGCGCGGACCTCCCTGATGGACTTTCATGGAAGGTAAACCTGCACCGCAAAGGTAGGAAAACACAGGCCTAATACCAAGAAAATCTAGTATCTAATTGATTTTTAGAGTGTTACGAATGAGGTCAAACTGGCGCCAGCTCCCGTGTTTCCAGATTCGAATCGCAAATAATGCAAATGATAAATTCTTATTAGATTTGATCATTGTTTCACTAAATGGTTTTGTGATGGATAGGAATGTGTGCATCAGCCCCCGGCTGATAGAGGAATTAAACCAGTGGTTTCGGGATCAGCCTCCCGCCGAGATTAAGTCAAATCTTCGGAAAATGCTATTTGATTACCTTCGAACAGAGGTGTCCACCGGGATACCAGATTATTATGAGGATTTGCTCATTCAGCTCGACGGACTATTTAACCTGCTCGACCAGGCCGAGAAAGACGAGGACTCTTTTTCGTCGCGCCATCCGGACCGCTCAACGCGAATCCAGCATCTGTCCTTAGGCGCCTTAATGAATTATCTGGCCGATTTTGTAAACCCGGTTTTTATATTCGTCCGTCCCTTGTCGGTGCCGATCTGCACCCACGAAAACCATTACGAGGTGAGCCTCGTTTTGGAGAAGGGGAGCATGGATGCCCAGGTCTGGTCGGCGCTTTTTTCGCAGGCTAAATCGCCCGCAGCCCGATTTTGTGTTCAGGCTTGGGCGGAAGATAAACTGGCATTGCAGTTGGCTCATGGAGACCTTTTCCTCACGGCGGTTTGTCGATCGGAGCATATGATGTATAACCCCCAGGGGCTTGACTTGCCGAAGGTTCATCAAAAGGAATGGGAAGAAAACCTCCAAAAGGGGAGGGCGCATTTTAATCACCACTTAAGCCTGGCTCAACGATTCAATCGGCAAGCCAAGGCCCAGGACGAAAAAGAGGGAATCATAACTCGGTCCGTATTTCTGTATTTGGGCCTAGAGCAAGTCTTTATGGCAATGATCAAGGGGTTGCGCCCCGCTTATAAGAAAGCCGGAGGACTTCAGGAATTGCTCGGGTATTGCCAATCCCATTATCCCTCCCTCTATCAGCAGCTTCCGGAACCACCTCAGGGTGCGTCTCTGTTTTCGGTATGGAATAATTTGAACCTTGGTGCCGGATTTCCTTTGAACGAGACCCTGTCGCGGGCGGACTTTGATGTTTTGCTGGATTGGAGCCACGCTTTAGTGACGACCGCCCCTTCCGCTATGAGCGCATTTCTCACCCTCGATTCCGAGCGAATTCCTATCTTAGACCCCATTCAATAACTTGGTAATTTTAATATGACGGAGGAGAGAAAGCGTCGTATGGAAGCCGTCGCTGATCGTCGGCAGCCCGATTTGGTCGTGGTCTTGGAGAATGTTCATGATCCCCACAATATATCGGCGGTGATGCGTACCGCCGACGCGGTGGGTGTGATCGATATTTATCTCGTCCATCCTCCTTCGGGGCGATATCGCAAGTTCGGGAACTTCGGAAAGAAGAGCTCAGCAAGCGCTTCCAAATGGTTAAGAGTTCATCAATTTGAAGAGGTTTCAACCTGTATGCAGCAGCTAAAAGACCAAGGATTTACCATTTTAGCAACCCATCTAGGTACCGCGTCTTCCTCGCTGTATTCCCTGGACTTAACGCAGCGGGTCGCTTTGGTGTTTGGAAATGAGCACGCGGGAGTGAGCGAACCCTGCTTAGCCTATTGCGATGGCAATTTTGTCATACCTCAGGTAGGCTTCGTGAAATCTCTAAACATTTCCGTGGCCTGTGCCGTGAGTTTATATGAAGCCTATCGCCAAAGGGAAGCGGCGGGTTTCTACCAGGGAGCCTCTCGGTTGGAAGCCTCAAGGCGAGCCGAACTGCTGCAAGAATGGATGGGATCGGATGGCAGGGTGGCCAAATCGGAAGATTCCCTTTCGTCCTTATCGAATCAGGAATAAAAAAAGGAAAGAGCACGACCCGCTGCGGCCGATGCCTCTTTCCTTTCCAAATGGATTTTTGAGTTATGAGTCAGAACTGGAGAGCTTGCCTAGTTTCCTAAATAGGATTTCAGCAACTGGCAACGCGAAGCAGTCCGGAGCTTGTTGATGGCTTTGTCTTTAATTTGTCTTACTCTTTCCCGGGTCAGAGAAAACTTCTCTCCGATGTCTTCCAGGCTCATGGGATGCTCCACCCCTATTCCAAAATAGAGTTTAATTACATCACGCTGCCTGTCGGTAAGGGTGCTGAGCGAGCGATCGATTTCACATCTCAGGGAGTCGTAATGCTCGATGCTGCTATCTGCAGCCTCTGAATTCGGGTTTTCTAATACATCCAAGAGGGTATTATCTTCACTGTCCACAAAGGGAGCGTCCACGGAAACATGACGGGAGGCGACGCCTAAAGTGGTCTCAATCTCTTCGGTTCCGATTTCCAGCAGGTCTGCGAGCTCTTCAGTAGATGGCTCTCTTTCAAACTCCTGTTCCAGCTGTGAGTATGCTTTGGAAATCTTGTTCGTGAGTCCTACTTTGTTCAGTGGGAGGCGTACGATCCGCGACTGCTCGGCCAATGCCTGCAGTATAGATTGCCGAATCCACCAGACCGCGTAGGAAATGAATTTAAATCCACGGGTCTCATCAAAACGTTGGGCGGCCTTAATCAAGCCGAGGTTCCCTTCATTGATCAGATCACTGAGGGACAAACCCTGATTCTGATACTGTTTAGCTACAGAGACCACAAATCGAAGATTTGCCTTTGTCAGCTTCTCCAGGGCCCGCTGGTCGCCCTGTTTAATCTGAATGGCTAAATGGACCTCTTCCTCTGGCGTAATCAAATCTACCTTCCCAATTTCCTGGAGGTATTTTTCCAGAGACTGACTTTCACGATTCGTAATCGACTTCGTGATTTTAAGCTGACGCATGGACATTACATAATCTTTAAGAGGTTAGAAAATGGATCACAATCTTAAAAAAATAACATTTCTTTTCAGTTTGGTCTGGCAAATCTAAGGTTCCTGATCATTCAAGCCAAAAAAAATTAAGGATTTCTTAACAGCGGATTCTCAACGCCCTAAGCGTGGTAATACGGGATAATTTTCGGTTTGGTCTAAATAATTTTGAATGTTGCGCTATTTTTTTATTATTGCAGGAATAGAGCGCTTCCGCTTCTATCTTAAGTGAATTGTCAAAAACATGAGCAAACAGAAAACCATGTACTCCCTGGAGTTTCCGATCCGGTGTTCGCCCACCATACTTTATGAGTTCTTATCCACACCAGTGGGGTTGCAAGAATGGTTCGCCGATAAAGTAGATCAAAGAGACCAAACTTTTTATTTTAACTGGAACGGTTCCATTGATACCGCTGATCTGATTGAAAAGGTGGAAAATGAACTGGTTCGCTATCGCTGGGACTATTATGGCCCGGACGAATTTTTTGAATTTCGCATTGAGCAGAGTCCGGTAACCAATGAAACCATTCTAAAGATCACAGATTTTGCAGACAAGGCGGACTTGAAGGATCAGGAGAGATTATGGAACTCTCAGGTTAGCGACTTGAAACATCGCATTGGAGCTTAAGGGAATCGCATCGATCACCTGGCCGTTTCCGATCTTTTCTTCCCGGCCCTGCATGCCTACGGGCAATCCAGCGGCCGGGTTTATTATGTCATTTTCTTTGTGAAATCCTTAAGGCCGATTGCCTATTTTTGCAATCAAGCTTCGGATATTCCATCCCGCCTTTAAAACAGCATAGATTACCGCATTATAAAAGGACTGAAATTGATCAAGAAACTAGATATTCTCCTGATTCGGAGCTTTGTCGGTCCCTTTATACTGACCTTTTTTATCACCTTGTTTGTCCTGGTTATGCAGTTCTTTTGGCTGTACATGGACGAGCTTATTGGCAAAGGTCTCGGAAGCTGGATGATTATTCAGCTCCTCTTTTATATGTCCACGACGCTGGTCCCTTTAGCTTTGCCGCTCGGGATATTGCTGGCTTCCATTATGACTTTTGGGAGCATGGGAGAGCATTTCGAATTGGTGGCCATAAAATCTGCAGGAATTTCCCTCATTCGTTTCATGCGCCCTTTGGTTCTATTCATTATTGTCATCGGAATCTCCGCCTTTCTTTTCAATAACCGGGTTATTCCCTATGCCAATTTAAAAGCCTTATCCTTACTTTATGATCTTCGGAATTCAAAACCGGCACTCAACATCCGTCCAGGTCAGTTTAATACCGATATCGAAGGCTATGCCATTCGGGTAGGGGAGAAGGGGGAAGATGGCCAAACCATTCGCAACATACTCATCTATGATCACAGTTCCGGATTGGGTAATGATCACACCATCGTGGCCGAAAAAGGGATGATGTTCCCCAGTCCGGATAAGAAGAATCTGATCTTCCGCCTGGAAAACGGATGGCGATACGAAGAGAAAATAAAATATACGGACACCCGGATATTTGAGCAGACTCGTATGCACTTTCGTCAGTGGGATAAGGTATTTGATCTCTCGTCTTTTGGCCTGAGTCGCACCAACGAAGATTTGTTTAAGGACGCGCATCAGATGATGGACATCCAGCAGCTGAACGAGCGAATCGACTCCATGAAACGATACCAGGATCGTCTCACTCGCAATGTTTATAGCTATATGAGACCCTACCTGAGTCTGATGAAGCCATCGGAGGACTCGGTTTGGCAGCAAACCCGAGACGCGCTGCCTAAAGCCCGTCCTTACAAGCATCGTTTTCTGGAACTAGCGGCTTCGGCCCAGGAATCGGAAATTCGCAACCAAGTATATAACCAGGCCCGCAACATCCATAGTTTATTGGATATCACTTCCTTTGACCGAAAGATTAATATCGAAAACAGCCTGAAGTATCATATCGAATGGCACCGCAAGTTCACTTTGTCTTTTGCCTGCCTGCTCCTATTTCTGATAGGCGCCCCTTTAGGCGCGATTATTCAACGAGGGGGGATCGGCATGCCATTGGTCATTGCGGTCGCATTTTTTATCATTTTTCATATTATTTCTATAACGGGAGAAAAGCTTTCCAAGGCCGGAAGCCTGGAGCCATGGATGGGTATGTGGATGGCTACCGTCATGTTGCTTCCCATTGCCTTCATTTTGATTCAACAGGCGCGTAACGACGCGCAGATCTTTAATAAGGAGTGGTACCTTCGACTGCTTCAACGATTGGTTGCTGTTTTTAAACCTCGGAAACGAAAGGAAACAAATGAGAAGTAAAGCATTTAGCTCCTGGAATCCCTATTTTTATATTCCTTTTTTCTTTTGGATTGTGCTGGGAGGCGCCGCCTTATTGATTTGGAGCCAAGATCAATTATTCTTTGCCTTCAACGGCCGATTTACCACTGTTTTGGATCCATGGGTTCCTCTTTTCGATGAGATCGGAGAAGGCATCTTGGCCGCCGTTATTCTAGTGGTTTTATTAGCTTTTCCTCGGTTTCGGAACCTTTGGTATATCCTGGCCGCGGGATTGACCCAGCTGGCAACCTCTACCGTGATTCAAATGCTGAAATCCTATTATCAGGCGCCTCGCCCCCAGCGGGTTTATGAGGGCCAGGATATCCTTTATAAACTCGAGCATTGGCCGGAGCTTTTTTCCCGAAGTTTTCCTTCTGGCCATACAGGCGCCGCCTTTTGCCTGTTATGTTTTCTTTCATTACTTTTAAGGCCGCCTCATCGCGCCTGGGGCATGGTGTTTTTTTTGCTGGCCCTCATTGCGGGACTTTCTCGCATATATTTGGCCGCTCATTTTTTTATTGATGTCTATATAGCCAGCATTCTAGCCGTGGCTTTGACATCTTTGATCGTATTTTTCCTCAATAAGGGATTAGTAAACCAAAGTATTGGTCCCCGCCCCTAATCTCCACCTATCATGGCAAGACTGGTTCGCTATACGCTGATTGTCCTGTTCGGAGCCTTGCTTTTCCTCCCTTTTCTGGGCCAGGTACACCTGTTTGACTGGGACGAAATTAATTTCGCCGAGTCCGCTCGAGAAATGATTGCTACCGGCGATTACCTTCGCGTCCAAATAAACTACGAACCATTTTGGGAAAAGCCGCCTTTGTTTATCTGGCTCCAGGTCCTTTCCATGAAATGGCTTGGTATCAATGAGTATGCCGCACGGTTCCCCAATGCCTTGGTCGGCATTATTACCCTAGCCATTCTGTTTTATATAGGGAAAAGGGTGGTTAATCGGCGAATGGCCAGCTGGTGGGTGCTCCTTTATGCGGCGACCTGGCTTCCTCATTTTTATTTTAAGTCCGGCATTATTGACCCCTTGTTCAATCTGCTGATATTCTTGGCTTTTTTTCAGGTATTCCTCCTCAAGGATGCGCGCAAGCCTTATCTACACGCCGGGCTCGCCGGAATGTTTCTAGGCTTGGCTGTATTGACCAAGGGCCCCGTGGCCCTACTCATCGCCATCCTTTGTTTACTCGTATATCTGGTGGTCAATAAAGGTATTTGGGGTTATCAATGGAAGTACTTTCTGTTTCTGTCCCTCACCGCAGCTCTGACCACAAGCATATGGTTTGGTCTGGAGGTCATTTCCCATGGCTGGTGGTTTATAGAATCCTTTATTGTATATCAAATTCGCCTGTTCCGAACAGAGGATGCCGGCCACGGAGGCCCGTTCTTTTACCATTTTCTGGTCCTCCTTCTTGGCTGTTTTCCGGCTTCAGCCTTCTTGTTTCAGCTTAGCAGAAGTCCGGACTCGCGCCAGGATTCTACCTCAGAGTTTAGCCGTTGGATGTGGATTCTTCTGGCCGTCGTCCTTGTGCTCTTCTCGATTGTAAAGACCAAAATTGTCCACTATTCATCCTTGGCCTATTTCCCGCTGAGTTATCTGGCCGCCGTACAGATCTACCGGATTACCCGCCGCCGCGTCCCCGTTCGACCATGGGTAAGTGGCCTGATCATAGGTATCGGGTCTATTCTGGGTATAGCCATCGCCGCCCTTCCTTTGCTGGGCGAGTATTCATCGGCATGGATTCATTGGGTGAAAGATCCCTTTGCCGTTGCCAATCTTCAGGCGGACGTTCCCTG
>CAZYEZ010000100.1:0-8994 GCA_964646775.1 uncultured Chitinophagaceae bacterium
CTTGTTCCCAAACTGAAATCCGCCTCGTTTTTCCAGAACCGCCAGTAAGAGCTGCAAACGGCGTAGATCCATGCCGCTTGCCGTTCGCTGGGGATTGCCATAGACGGCGGGAGAAACCAGCGCCTGCACCTCAACCATGAGGGGCCGCAAGCCTTCCATCGTCGATCCGATGGCCACCCCCGGCAGCGGTTCGGCATGCTGAGATAGGAGGACTTCGGAGGGGTTGGTGACGGGTCGAAGCCCCTGGGTTCTCATCTCATAGATGCCTAATTCCGAGGTCGATCCAAAGCGGTTTTTTGTCGTACGAAGCAGCCGGTAGGCATAATGACGATCGCCTTCAAACTGGAGCACCGTGTCGACCATATGTTCCAGGATTTTGGGCCCTGCAATGGTTCCCTCTTTGGTGATATGCCCAATGAGGATCACAGGAATACCCGATGACTTGGCGAAGCGCTGGATTTCCGCGGCGGTTTCTCGAATCTGGGATATGGATCCCGCCCCCGCATCAATAAGTGGCGACTCCAAGGTTTGAATCGAATCGATAATGATAAGCTGGGGTTTGACCTGTTTGATTTGTTGAAAAAGCGTTTGGGTGCTGGTCGCGGTCAGCAAATAGAGGTGGTCTTGAACGTCCCCAATGCGTGCTGCCCTCAATTTGATTTGCTGGCTGCTTTCCTCCCCAGATACGTATAGGATGGACATCCCCTTCCAGGCCAAAGCCACCTGAAGGAAAAGGGTGGATTTCCCGATACCTGGCTCTCCGGCCACGAGGGTGACCGATCCCGGTACGAGTCCTCCGCCTAAGACCCGGTGAAGTTCCGGGTCTGGAACCGGCATGCGCTGCTGGAGGTCTGCATCAATATCCGTGAGTTTTCGGGCTTGCTGCTCGGTGTCGAAAGGAGGAGTCCCTACTGAGTCCCGGCGAGACCCCTGGGTTACCACTTCTTGGACCAAGCTGTTCCAAGCGCCACAAGATGGACATTTGCCCGTCCATTTAGGCGTGTCCATACCGCATTCTCTACAAAAAAAAGCCGTCTTGGTTTTGGCCATACAACAACAAAGGAAAATGGGAAGATACAATGATACGAAATAAGCAGAGAGCTTGGCGATCAGAAAAAATCAAGGGCCGCCAGAAGAATCCGGCAGCCCTTACTTACTAACCCATTAAATTCACAACTAGGTGTAAAGATAGCAAACCCGAAGGAAGGAAAAAAATGGTTTTGGGACGAGGGGAGCGGAACTGGAAGTACATAGGAAGAAAACGGACATTTGTTATTGGGTGACGGGTAGCATAATGCTTAAACATCAATCATATTTCAAGGAGGAAGTATGTTTAACACTAACCATCCGAATTCTCGTAAATGGGGAAAGGATTCCAATCCCTTCCTCTGCCAGAACGGGACGATTTCTGGATTCTGCCATTTTTTCCCCAACTTCGCTGGAGTTCAAATTGAAGTACATGATGGAAGACCAATCCCCTTTGATTCAGCCCAAGGAGAGAAAATTTCTCCCCGTTTCCTTTTCATGGAAAGCTTGGGATGACCTGGCCCCCTATTTTGACCAACTCCAGCAAAGGCCACTGGAAAACCTCGATGCGCTGGAGTCTTGGTTAGCAGATTGGAGCGAGCTGGAATCCATGTTATCCGAAGAAGGTGCCTGGAGACAGATTCGGTTGACCCTGGATACGCAAAACGAATCATACCAGCAAGCTTTCGCCCATTTTGTCGAAGAAATCGAACCTCAGGTTAAGAAGCGTGCCTTTGAACTTCATCAAAAGCTGCTGGCCTGTCCTCATCACCGTTTGCTACCTGAAGACCCTTATTTTCCATTTATTCGATGGGTGAAGAATCAGGTGGCCCTGTTTCGGGAAGAGAATATACCCCTTCAGTCCGCCCTGGATTTAAAGGCCCAGGAATTTGGTCAGACCACCGGGAAACTGACCATCAATTATGAGGGCCAAACCTTGACCTTGCAGCAGGCGGCACGGTATCTGGAAGATCCCAACCGATCGGTTCGCCAGCAAGTCTTCCACCAGATCCAGGAGCAGCGAGGGACAGTGGAGGATGCCCTCAATGACCTTTTCGACGCCTTGCTTCAGCGCCGTCATGAGTTGGCTTTGAATGCCGGTTATGCCAATTATAGGGACTATAAGTTTGCCGAACTCGGCCGCTTCGATTATAGTCCTGAAGACTGTTTTAATTTTCATGGGGCCATTAAGGAGCATATTTTGCCCCTGCACCGGCAAATCCTGGATCAAAGAAGGACCAGGCTGGGTCTGGATAAGCTGCGTCCCTGGGATACGCAGGCGGAACCACCTCAGTTCCCGCCCCTCAAGCCTTTTTCAACCGGTCGCGAACTGATCGACAAATCGGTGGCTGTTTTTCATCGCCTGGACCCCTATTTTGCGGCCTGCATTCAGACCATGGACAAGATGGGCCGACTAGACCTTGAAAGCCGAGTAGGGAAAGCCCCCGGCGGATATAATTGTCCTTTAGCGGACTCGGGCGTCCCCTTTATATTTATGAATGCGGTGGGAACCCTTTCGGATCTGATCACCATGATGCATGAAGGCGGCCACGCTTTCCATGCGTTTCTATCCCATGAACTTCCGCTCAATGCGTTCAAAGAATATCCCATGGAGATGGCAGAATTGGCTTCGATGAGCATGGAGCTTTTCTCCATGGAACATTGGGATCTTTTCTTCGACAATCCGCAAGATCACCTTCGGGCGCAGACCGAAGAGCTGGAGCGGGTGATTTCGGTTCTACCCTGGATTGCTACCATTGATGCGTTTCAGCACTGGCTATATACCAACCCCGGGCACCATCGGGAAGAGCGGGAATCCGAATGGCTCCGACTGCTCGATGAATTCGGGACGGGATTGGTCGACTGGCAAGGCTGCGAATCCTATCAGCGGAGGAGCTGGCAGCGCCAGCTTCATCTCTTTGAAGTGCCCTTTTATTATATCGAATATGGCATCGCCCAAGTGGGTGCGATGGCCATGTGGCGCCAGTATAAGGAAGCCCCCAAACAGACCCTAGAGCGCTATAAGGAGGTGCTGAAACTTGGCTACACCCGTCCCTTGCCCCAACTCTATGAGACGGCTGGTATTGCTTTCGATTTCTCTTCCGCTTACCTGAAAGAACTGGCTGATTTCGTCGGCCAGCAAATGGCAGTCCTGGCCAAAGGGAATCCGTTAGTCAGGGAATAAAACCTCTGCCGATTGTTGGCTGCCCGGTTTTCCGACGTCAATAAAACGGGAGTGGCTGTGGTCAAAGCCCAGAATGGAATCATGGGCTGCCTTTTCCAGGTATAGGTCAATGATCGAGAACTTGCCCGCCCTTTCAATGGGGAAAATCCGAGGAGATACCAGATGGATTCCGCTGAAGGCTTTATAAGACAGGGACCGGGGAGACTGATTTTTGTCGACCAGCCTGTAATTGCCCGTGCGCATATCTTTCCATGCCTGGAGCTTCCCCTCCTGGTCAAAGCCCAGTTTGCGACTGCTGTCCCGATCCATGACGGCCAGGGTGGCAAGGGGTTTGTGTCGCTGATGATCCGCGATCAGCTGGTGGAGATCCAGATCGGTGATCACATCCACGTTCATGAGCACAAAATCCTGATCTGAGGAAAAGAAAGGTTCTGCTTGGCGGAGTCCACCTCCGGTTTCCAGAATCTGCGCTCTTTCATCGGAGAACTGAATCGAGGAGCCGAAGCCCTGATGACGATGAACAAAATCCTCGATCTGATCTGCAAAAGCATGGACATTAATCAGGAT
Source organism: uncultured Chitinophagaceae bacterium (assembly GCA_964646775.1). Classification (GTDB taxonomy): domain Bacteria; phylum Bacteroidota; class Bacteroidia; order Chitinophagales; family Chitinophagaceae; genus CAYPQN01. The sequence goes on from CAZYEZ010000100.1 coordinate 3,779, forward strand.
CTCGTGAATACCAAAAGACTGCAAATAGCGAATGGCTCTTTCTAATAGGGTTTTTTTGCCTACCGGTGCCAGCGCCTTGGGATGATTATCGGTAAAGGGTTTTAATCGGGTTCCCAGTCCGGCGGCAAAGATCATCGCTTTCATTTCACGAACTTAAAACATGGATGGATGCGGGACAAATCTAATTAACGGATTAACTTTGCGCCAAAACAGCAATTATGGCTTTAATGGTGGTCGGGTCTATGGCCTTCGATGCTTTGGAAACTCCATTTAGCAAGATTGATCGGGTGATTGGAGGCTCGGCAACTTATGTCGCTTGGGCCGCATCCAATTTTACGCCCCAAATCAACCAGGTTTCCATCATTGGAGGTGACTTCCCGACTTCGGAGATCGAAAGACTTCAGGAAAGAGGGGTCCGGTTTGAAGGCGTAGAAGTGGTGGAAGACGGCAAGAGCTTTTTCTGGTCGGGCAGATATCATTTGGATATGAACACGCGCGACACCCTCGTTACCGAGTTGAATGTGATGGAAAACTTCGAGCCGAAGATTCCAGAATCCTACCAGGACTGCGATTTTTTGATGCTCGGTAACCTGGCCCCCTCCGTTCAGATGTCGGTGATTCAGCAATTGAGGAATCGACCTAAACTCGTGGCCCTGGATACCATGAACTTTTGGATGGACACGGCGCTGGATGCACTCAAGGAAGTGTTGACCAAGGTGGATGTGTTGATGATCAACGATAGCGAAGCGCGGCAGCTTAGCGGTGAATACTCCTTGGTTCGGGCCGCGCATAAGATCCTGCAAATGGGTCCGCGCTACTTGGTTGTAAAGAAAGGAGAACACGGTGCCCTTCTCTTTCATGACCGGCAGGTGTTCTTTGCGCCCGCTTTACCCCTCGAAGATGTTTTTGACCCCACAGGCGCCGGCGACAGTTTTGCTGGAGGATTCATGGGACATCTAGCGCGTACCGAAGACCTGTCCTTCGAGAATATGAAAACCGCGATTATTGTGGGTTCCGCCATGGCCTCCTTCTGCGTGGAAAAATTTGGTCCCGGAAGGCTTCAGGAGATTCGAGAATCCCAGATTCAAGATCGCATTCGGGAATTCGTTGAATTAGTCAACTTCGACATTCGGCTTACTTAGCCGGTCCACGTTCCGGCGGGCTTCAGGTCAAGGACCCGAATCTGCAGGCTTGCCTGTTTTTGGTAATGATGCTCATCGATATGGAAGACGATATCGATGGGGCCTTGGCAAAGCAGCGGATAGGCCTCTGCCATTCGAAAGCCGATTCCCATGATCGTATCGCCTTCCGGGGAGATGAGCGCGAATTGAAGGTGCTGATCTTTGACCACGCAGCTCCTTCTTTGAAAATCGCGGAGGTTTCGGCAAAGAAATACGGGGTTGGGATTCTGTGGGCCGAAGGGTTCAAACCTGGAAAGAGTGCGATAGAATCCGCGCCGAATATCCCGGAGTCGGATTTCAGCATCAATGGTTATTCGAGGTATCCGCTGTTCGGGCTGGATGCGCTGCGCGACCACTTCCTCAAAGCGTTGCCGGAATGGCGCTACATTCTCGGGGGCCATGGTTAAGCCCGCGGCATAAAAATGGCCGCCATAGTTATCGAGTAAGTCCCGGCAGGCATGGATGGCTTCATAGATATTGAAGTCGTGGACGGATCGGCAGGATCCACTCACTTTTCCCTCGCTTCCGCAGAGAACGACCGTTGGTCGGTAATAGTAGTCGAGCAGACGCGAGGCAACGATGCCAATGACGCCTTTATGCCATGCTTCTTTATAGAGCACCGTGGCGTAGCGCTGCTTTTCCGCTGGGTCCTTCTCCAGCAGGGACAGGGCTTCAAGACTGATGGATCGGTCCGTTTCCTGCCTTTCCTTATTGTCGGCGTTCAAGGAGGCCGCCAGCTCCTTTATTTTTTCTCCCGGTGGGGAAACAAACATATCCACGGCTTTTCGGGCATCATCCATGCGTCCCGCCGCATTGACCCGCGGTCCAACGACGAAGACCAGATCTGAGAGCTTTAGATCCCGATGGATACCTGCCAGCTCGATGAGGTGTCGGATGCCTGGGTTGGGGTTGTCGTTTACTTTTTTCAGGCCCTTCCATGCCAGGATTCTGTTCTCGCCATCCAGCGGTACCAGATCGGCGGCGATGCTGGTGGCAACCAGGTCCAACTGCCGATCGGCGGTCCCTTGGGGAAGCTCCCAGGTTTCTTCTAAAGCAAGGGTGAGTTTATAGCCTATGCCACATCCACTTAACTCTTTATAGGGGTAGGGACAGGCGGCTTGTTTGGGATTTAGGATCGCATAAGCCGGTGGAAGAGTCTGGTCTGGCAAGTGGTGATCGCAGACGATCACATCGATTCCCCAATCCTTGGCCAAGGCGATGAGATCATGAGATTTAATGCCGCAGTCCAAAGCAATGATCAAGGTATAACCGTGGTCGCGGGCATATTCCATCCCCGCTTTGGATAGGCCATAACCCTCGCGGTAGCGATGGGGAATGTAATAGTCTAGCGGAAGCGAACCATGCTGCTGAAGAAACAAATAGACCAGGGCCACGGCGCTGGTTCCGTCGACGTCATAGTCCCCATAAATAAGCACTTTTTCTTTGTTTTTCCTGGCCTGGTCGATCCGTGCCACAGCCAGGTCCATGTCTTTCATTTTCCATGGATCGTGCAGCAGTTCTTTGCGCGGATTAAAAAACTGCTCGGCTTCCGCATAGGAATGAATGCCACGACTTACCAGGAGTCGGGCAATCAATGGCCTGATTCCAAGCTCCTGCGCTAAGGCGCGAACCTGATCTTCGTCAGGATTGGAGAACTCCCAGCGTTTTTCTGTCATTTCGTCCCTTGCACTCTAGTACGGGCATAATCTTCAACCCAGGTGGACAGTTGTTTTTTATAGGCTGGATCTTCCAGCTGGGCGAAGAAATCGCCGGTTTCCATAATCTTTCCCAGTAAACGGTCCTGGGCTTGAATGCTCTGCAAGGCCTCTACATAGGGAATGTGGGTAAAAGTGACCATTTCATAAATGGAAACAAAGGATTCAGGGAACAGGATACCCAGCTTCTTTTCGATCTTCTTCCTTTCCAGAAACTGCGCATCGGCAACCAAGTCCCTCATCTCCACGAAATTAAGCAATGCGAGTTCGGCGACCGCATCTCCATTGGGCTTTCGCCATTGATCGTAGGTGGAAAGGATGCTTGCCCAGTCTTCTTCGAAGCGGTCGATCAAATCCATGAGTACCGCGCAATCTTCAAATCCGGCGTTCATCCCCTGCCCATAGAAGGGTACGATCGCATGGGCGGCATCCCCGATGAGGGCAGATTTATCCTGGTAATGCCAGTTTTCCGTGTAAACCGTGGTAAGGTTGGACACGGGATTGCGTTGAAAATCGTCCAGGAGTGTGGGCATCAACTTAAGGGCATCGGGAAATTCCTTTTCAAAAAAGGCCACCACCTGATCTGGATGCTGAAGTTTTTCGAAAGAAGGGTCACCCTGAAAGGGAAGAAATAAAGTACAGGTGAAATTATAATCGGTGTTGGGCAAAGCGATCATCATAAAGTTGCGCCGCGGCCAGATATGCAAGGCATTCTGCTCCATTTGAGGACGGTGCCCGGGACCAGGGGGAATGCTTAACTCCTTGTATCCATGCTTTAATACCTCTTCCCTTGCGCCGCCGTGACCGTGTTGGATATAGCTGTTCCTTAAGGCGGAGGAAGCGCCATCGGCGCCAAAAAGCAAGTCGGCCTCCACCACGATCGACCCGCCATTTTCGTCGCTGAGGTAGACGCGGTTTTGATCCAGATCAACGCTTTCGCATTTTTTATTGAAGTGAATCCGCACGCCCCGAGATTCTGCTTCGGTCATCAACTGTTTATTGAGTTCACCGCGGCTGATCGAATAGATGGCTTCCTGGTTTTTACCATAAGCCTGAAAATCTATGCTGCCATCTACCTGATGCAGTTGACGTCCATACATGGGGATGGTAACGGCGGCAAGCTGCTGGCGGATGCCAGCCAGCTCCAGCGCATGCCAGCCACGGGTACTCATGGCCATATTGATGGATCGACCCGCGGAAATAGATTCTTTGCGCATGTCCGGTCTCCTTTCATAGATATCTACTTCGTATCCTCGGCCTCGAAGAAGGACGCCTAGAAGGGATCCGACCAGGCCTGCGCCTAGGATGGTGACATGACGAGCCATAAAACGATTATTTTCAGCAAAATAAGGGAGAATTTTAAAACTTGCCGCCGATTAGCGGTGGTAATCGCAGCAAAACGCCACTCCGCTTGCCTTTGAATCCTTGGTCTTAAAAGTTTGAATGTTAAAGTTTTCGCGAGGACATGCGACCCTTTTAAGTTTTTGTGGATTCAGTGGGTATATTTGTTTTTTCAACTGCGTTTCATAGCCATGCCATTATTCAAATCCAAACCCCGTTCGAAGGAAGGGAAAAAGCAAAAGAAGAAAAAATCGGTCTTCCGGGAGTGGGTGGATGCAGCCCTTTTTGCTATTATCGCGGCCACCCTGATTCGGACCTTTCTGGCAGAGGCATATACCATCCCCACGGGATCTATGGAAGGGAGTTTGCTGGTCAATGACTATCTGTTTGTAAGTAAAGTCTCCTATGGTCCCCGGATTCCAATGACGCCGTTGGCCGTGCCCTTGGTACACAATACCATGCCTATTACAGGGGGTAAATCTTATTCTGAATCCGTGCAATGGAAATATAGGAGATGGCCGGGGTTTTCCGATATTGAGCGCAACGACATTGTGGTCTTTAATTTTCCGGCCGGGGATACCGTGGCGCTGGAAGTTCAGCAGTCGGCCGATTATTACTCGCTGGTACGCGCCTTTGGTCGCCCATACGTGCATAGCATGTTTACGATCATGACTCGTCCTGTGGACAAGAAAGAAAACTACATCAAGCGTTGTGTGGCCGTGCCTGGGGATCAGTTTGAGATCCGGGATGGACAGATTTATATTAATGGGTCGCGGGGGGAAGCATTTTCCAAAGTCCAAACCAGTTATGAGGTTCGAACAAACGGGCAGGGAATATCGATGGATTTTCTCGACGAGCATGAAATTGGACCGCCCGAACATTCGGAATCAGGACGGTATCGTTTTACGCTTACCTCAGAACAAGCGGAGGCTTTACGATCGCTGAGCTCCGTGCAAACGGTAGAACCGGTGGTTCAGCC
>CAZYEZ010000101.1:0-8872 GCA_964646775.1 uncultured Chitinophagaceae bacterium
TAGCTAGCAGAATTTTGGCGGCCCCGGCTTCCTCTTCGGTTCCCTGGCCCGACGCTTCCCTGGCTTTCCTGCGTGCTTCCTTTTCTTCTTCGATGTAGGGGGTAAGGATCGCCACCGACTTCTTCATGACCCGGGCGCTTTTAACCACTTGGGGCAAAAACATTTTCCCGGTTCCAAAAAGATTCCCTACCACATCCATGCCTGCCATGAGCGGACCTTCAATCACATCCAAAGGGTTGGGATAGTTCTCTCTTGCCTCCTCGGTATCCTGATCTATATAGTCGGTGATTCCATTAACCAGGGCATACTTCAAACGCTCCTCCACCGTATTATCTCTCCAGCCTAGATTTTTGGTTGCGGTCTTACCTCGGGACTTCAGACTTTCGGCAAACAAAAGAAGTCGCTCCGTTGCCTCTGGGTGACGGTTTAATACCACATCCTCGCAAAGTTCACGCAAGGTTGGATCAATCTGATCATAAACCGGTAGCTGGCCGGCGTTCACGATTCCCATATCCAGCCCCGCCTGGATTGCATAATACAGAAACACGCCATGGATGGCTTCGCGAACGGCTTCGTTGCCCCGGAATGAAAACGACACATTCGATATGCCCCCGCTCACCCGAACTCCCGGGAGTTTTTCCTTGATGCGACGGGTGGCTTCCATAAAATCCACGGCATAGTTGTTATGCGCTTCTATGCCGGTAGCAATAGCAAAAACATTGGGGTCGAAAATGATGTCTGCAGCAGGATATCCGACCTCTTCCGTTAAGAGCTTGTAGGCGCGCTCGGAAATAGACACCCTTCGCTCCAAGGTGTCTGCCTGGCCTTGCTCGTCAAAAGCCATCACCACCACCGCCGCACCAAATCGGCGACAAACCCGGGCTTGATGGAGAAAGCTTTCTTCCCCTTCTTTCAATGAAATAGAATTGACGATACATTTTCCCTGAACGCAGCGAAGCCCGGCTTCCAGAATTGCAAATTTGGACGAGTCCAGCATAATCGGGACTCGGGCGATATCCGGTTCCGCCTGAATCAGGTTTAGAAATCGGGTCATTGCCTCGACGCCATCCAATAGCGCGTCGTCCATGTTGATATCCAGGATTTGCGCGCCGTTCTCCACTTGTTCCCGGGCTACGGACAAGGCTTCTTCATAGAGGTCTTGACGGATCAACCGAGCAAACTTTTTAGACCCCGTCACATTGGTACGCTCGCCGATATTGATGAAATTGGTTTCTGGTCGAACCACTAAGGCTTCCAGCCCGCAAAGTCTTAAATACGAAGAATGGGACATGAATGGTAAATTGGCCTGGCAAAGGTACGGCTTCAAGCCGCAACCTATGGCCTTAGCCTTTCAATTCACCGATAAGATCCAAAAATCCCGATTCCGTTAAAATCCTCACCGTTCCCAACTTTCTAGCCTTCTCCAACTTTGAACCGGCCTCTTCCCCTGCGACCAAATACTGAAGCTTGCTGCTCACTCCCGATAGAACGCGCCCACCCAGACTTTCCACTTTCGCCTCTGCCTCGGCGCGCTTCATATGGGTCAAAGTGCCCGTGAACAGGAAGGTCAACCCTTCTAACTTTCCCTCGCCCTCGGAGGCGGGCTGGTTTTGTTTTTCTAAAACGACCCCGGCGGACTCCAGCTGATCGATCATAAGCCGATTCTCCGGCCGCTGGAACCATTCCTGAATGGCCCGCGCTACCTTATCCCCGATATCTGGAATCTGCTTCAGCTTCTCCAGATCCCAATCATAGAGATCGCGCAAATGAGCGATTTCCTGGGAAAGTCGTTTGGCCGTCGCTGCACCTACGTGCCGAATACCCAGGCCAAACAATAGCCGATGCAAAGGCTGAACTTTAGAAGCTTCAATGGCTTGTTTTAAATTATCCACGGATTTTTTACCGAATCCGGGCAATGCCGCAATGCGGTCAAAATCAAGATTAAAAATACCCGGGATATGCTTAAGAATTCCCAGATCATAGAAACGCTGAATGTTGGCCATTCCCAGATTTCTTATATCCATGGCATCCTTGCTCACGAAATGACTGATCCTTTCTACGACCTGCGCGGGACATGATGAATTGACACAGCGCCATGCGGCTTCCTCCTCTTCCCTTATCAATGCGGTCCCGCACTGCGGGCAGTCCGCCGGGAAGCGGATGGGCGTTTGACTCCCGTCTCTTAGCGATGGGATCGCCTGAACGATGTAAGGAATGACATCGCCGGCTCTTTCAACAACCACGTGGTCGCCGATATGGAGGTCCTTTTCTTCGATCACATCCTGGTTAAACAAAGAAATGCTGGATATGGTAACCCCCCCAATGGAACTGGGCTCAATCTTGGCAACCGGAGTAATGGTGCCGGTTCGACCGACTTGAAATTCCACCCGCAGAATACGACTTTGTCCCTGACGTGCCTTGAATTTGTAGGCCACGGCCCATCGGGGATGGTGGTGCGTCATTCCCAATTTATCCTGAATATCCAGGGCATCAACTTTGATGACCATCCCGTCCACCTCAAATGGCAAGTCGTCGCGCATCTGCTCAAAGGCTTCGCAATACGCGATCACCTCTTCAATACTGCGAAACTTCTTCATCTCCTTGATCGGCGTTGGAAATCCTTGGGCACGAAGCCAGCGAATGGATTCATAATGGCTTTGAAACGCTTCCGGAGGCCTGGTCCCTTCCTCGAGCTGGATATCACTCAGGTGGTAAACGACGGCGGAAAGCTTTCGTTCTGAAGCAATCCTTGCGTCTAAAATCCGAAGACTGCCGGCAGCAGCATTTCTTGGGTTCGCCAAAGGGCTGAGGCCCGATTCGAGTCTGGCTTGATTGATCCGGGCAAATTCTTGCTTTTCAAGAAGCACCTCCCCGCGAATTTCGATCTGCCGAATCCCGTCCCGATCTGCCCCGGTCATGGACAGAGGAAGGGATCTTATCTGCCTTACATTCGCGGTGACCTCCTCGCCAACCACCCCATCTCCACGGGTCACGCCTCTGATTAGCTTCCCATTCTCGTAAATGAGCGATATGCTGGCCCCATCATACTTTGGTTCTACGCAGTATTCCAGCGGTTGGGAGCCCGCCTGCTGGCGGCAGCGCCGATCCCAGTCTTTAAGATCCCCAGCATTATAAGTATTATCCAGGCTTAGCATGGGAACAATATGAGCGACGGGAGGAAACTTCTCGCTTAATCCCAAGGGCACTCTTTGGGTGGGCGAGTCTGGCTCAATCCACTCGGGGTGTTTCTTCTCGAGCTCCTTGAGCAAGGAAAACAACCGGTCATAATCCGAATCCGGGATGATGGACTCGTTGTCAATATAATATCTCCGGTCCGCATACCGGATGACCTGCTTATAGGATTCCAGCAGTTCCTCCTCCGTGCTTTCATTCTCCTTTAGCAGGCGCTTAGCCAAAGCGATGATTTGGGCATCTTCCTCCCCCTCAAACATGATCATGATTTCTTAGGCATTAATAAAACTCCAATCTCCGGCCCCTTCCCGAATAAGTTTGGGTTCCGTTCCTGTATAATCGATCACCGTCGATGGCACCATACTTCCGGCCCCTCCATCGATGACCATGTCGGTGAGATTTCCGAACTGTTTTTCCATAACTTCTGGATCTGTGTAGTAGGATACCTGATCACCCATAGGTAAAGAAACACTCATGATCGGCCGCCCCAGTGCCCGAACCATAGCCAAGGGTATAGGATGGTCCGGAACCCGAATACCGACGGTATCCTTTTTAGCTTTAATCATTTTGGGGACTTTGCGACTTGCCTTTAGAATGAAAGTATAAGGTCCGGGAAGGCAGGCCTTCAAAAGCCGAAAACTAGGCGTATCCAGCGATTTGACAAAATCGCTTATATGGCTTAAATCCGCACAAATGAAAGAGAAATGTGCTTTTTTGGGATCGATTCCCTTGATCCGACAAATTCGGGTGACGGCTTCCGGCTGGAAGATGTCACAACCCAAACCATAGATTGTGTCCGTCGGGTAGATGATGACTCCCCCATTGCGCAAGGTCTCAACGACGGATTTTATCAGCCTTTCCTGGGGATTAACCGGATGAATGGAGACTAACATAGGCCCTTTTCCTACGAATTTACGAGATTAAACCGTTTTGAGATGGTCTCCATGGCCTGCCTGCAGCGTTGGGAGGCATCCCCCTTGAGAATCTGAAACGCCGTGCCCGAATGGAGAACATGATCCAAATGATAACGAAACAGCAGCTCCCGCTCCCGGGGGTCGGGATGCTCTCTCAAGGGATCGTCTTCCCAGGGCACATCTATATAGCTCAAAAAATAGAAATCATAGGGCCGCAAGGCAATCTGCTCCAGGATCCAGGGGTCACAGCGACCAAATCGATACTCGCTCCATATTTTGATTACATACAAGTCTGTGTCGCATAAAAGGAATCGATCCGCCTGGGTCGCCTTCTGCGTTTCCCATTCTATTTGACCCTGGGCTATCTTTAGCAGATCCTCTTCCTCATAAGGACGATCCAAAGCTTCCAGATAGGTCCGCGCATATTCCGGAACCCAGACCGTTCCTAAGGCTCGGGCCAAATCCTGAGATGTTTGCGACTTACCGGTCGATTCCGGGCCCGTCACGACAATCCGATATAAGGGGGTCGAGATCATGCTTTCAATTTGATCAGGCTGGGGGTATGCCCCCTGTCAAGCCTCGGAAATCTTGCGCTTCCATGAAAAATAGCCAAATATTGCGACGATAAAAAGGAATATAGTCAGCAGGGAAAAAAGTTCCAGCCCCTTGTAAATCAACAACGGAATAGCCAAGAGGTTAGAGAGATTAAGGAGCAGCCAGTTTTCCAGCTTCCTGCGCGCTAGAAGCCACATTCCTCCCCAGGCAAAGGCGGAGACCAAGGAATCCCAAATCGGCACATCCGAGTCGGTGTATTGGTCTAATACATAGTATAGAATAAAAAAACTCAGCACGACAATCGCGCCCACTCGGATCCATTCCTTCCCACTTGTATAACGAATGGGTAAGGGCGGCGCTCCTTTCCTTCGGTGCCAATGTATCCACCCGTAAACACTCATCACGAGATAATAAAAATTCAGGCCTGCCTCGGCATAGAGCCCGGCGAGGCCCAAAATATATACGGATAGGGAGGTTGCAACGATGCCTGCCGGATAAAGCAGGACCCGATTTGCCTTAGCGAGCAGAACCTGGGCCACGCCGAAAAGAACTGCCATCCATTCAATCCAGGATGTCTCCTTGATTTCATTCATCAGATCCATGAGGCTCCATTCTCCTGCCATGCCGCAATGTTACTACATATCTGTTTCAGTTCCCTTGGTACGAATATTGCGTTTTTTACTCCATAAAAGCATAATCCTTCTATCATGCGCAATCTGCTCTTTTTACTTATCGCCAGTTTTGCTTTTGGCTGTGCCCAGGCGCAAGTATCGGTGCAAAAACGTAAGCTCGCCGATCCGCTATTTATCCCATGGGGTATGGCCTACGATGCGGGCCAAGGACTTTGGTTCACCCAGAAAAACGGGTGGATTTGCCGGCTCGATCTAAGCACCGGACGCATCGATTCGCTTTATCAGGAAACCGAAGTGGAGGTTAGCAGCGAAGGGGGCATGCTGGATTTGGTGCTCCATCCCGATTTTCCGCGAACTCCATTTCTTTATGTGGCATACAACTACCGGGACAACGGAATTAAGTTGAAGGTGATGCGTTATTTGTACTTCCCCGCAACAGATCGGATTATGCCTTCTCTCACTCTAATCGAAGCCGTTGATGGAGGGGCTTACCATAATGGCTGCCGTCTGGCCATTCTGGATGAAAAGCTATACATCACCACGGGGGAAGCAGGCAAGCCCGGCCTATCTCAAGACCTGCAATCATGGAATGGCAAGACCTTAAGAATTGAACTCGATGGTCGATTTCCCGTAGATAACCCGGTCCCAAGCAGTCCCATATGGTCTTGGGGACACCGGAACGCCCAAGGAATGGCCATCGTAGACGGGTTAATTTTACAGTCGGAACACGGGCCGGACCAGGACGACGAAATCAACTGGGTATTGGCAGCGGGCAACTATGGATGGCCGGAAGTCAAAGGGTTCTGTGATCAGGCTTCAGAGCAAGCGTTTTGCCGCGATTCCAACGTAGCAGAACCACTCTATACCTGGACCCCTACGCTGGCGGTAGGCGACCTCGTCTATTATGATCACCCCATGTTTCCCGAATGGCAAGGATGCTTGCTCCTTGCAACCCTAAAAGCCGAGAAACTCATGATTCTGCGCCTGGACCCTTCCCATACTCAAATCGACTCCGTCTGGGAGCTCAATAACCTGAACCTAGGTCGCCTACGATCTTTAGAAATCGGCCCCCTGGGCCAGCTATATCTGGGTACCAGCAACTCACCATCCTTGGGCAATGGGGTCCTGATCGACCAGATCTGGGAGCTTTATAACCCACAGTTTGATACGGGAACCCAGCTGCGTTTCCCTTCTCCAACAATTCCCGAGATCTTTCCCAACCCAGCCAAGGAGCAAATTATGATTCAATGTCCCATGGGTATGTCCATGCCCATTCGTTTTCGCATCCTGGAGGCCGACGGCCGGTCCGCCATGACTGGGGAACTGAATCAATCGAGCAATCTGATCAACCTTCAAGGCTTGCCGTCGGGAAGCTATTTTCTTCACCTCGAAAGCGAAGGTCGGTCCATTCATAGCCAACCCATTTTAAAACAATAGCCGAATGGAGGCAAGCGCGTCGAATGATGGACCCTTCAAAATCCTTTTTTGGATAATCCACGATTAATTCTATTTTTGCCTTCCTTAATCAGGAGGCGCGGTAGCTCAGTTGGTAGAGCAAAGGACTGAAAATCCTTGTGTCGCCGGTTCGATCCCGGCCCACGCCACAACAGAATAGCAACACAATAGCTAACGATTTAGCGAGCGAATTAGAAGCGAATTCGCAAGCGAATTAACAAAACGACCAAAAAGCAAGGGACCCAGTTCCTTGCTTTTTGCTTTCCCCCCCAACCAAAAGGCCCCTTCAGACGAATCGTTCCACTAATATTTAAATTGAAACATAGTGAATTTGAATTCGTTTGAGTACATTTGACGGCTATATTGAATACATAAACGAAGAAACTCGGCCCAGCTATGAAACAAGCCCTTCTAATTGCGCTCACCTTTTTGATCTCAAAGTCCGGATTTGCACAGTACGATACCCTTTTCCTCAATAATGAAAAAATTCCTTGCATCGTCCGAGAAATTACGGCCGACGCCGTGCGCTATTCATTTCCAGGAGAGGATCTGGTAAATTCCACCTATAAAAATTCCATACTCAGAATTGTTTTTAAGAATGGGCGGGAACAGGTATTTTCTGAAAGCACTTTTTTCAAGCCCGTGAAAAATGTCGATGACTTCGATAATGTGTCCATCACGCTCACACCGCTTGAGATTCGGGGGCTTTACAAATTGGGCGAAGTAAGCGCCAAGGCGAAAGGCACGACCACCTTATCAAACCAGGAAAGAGTGAAAGAAAGGGCCTATCGGAAGCTGAAGATTGAAGCGGCTATGATGGGCGCCAATATTGTCTATCTCACGCATCAGCGGACCGAAGGAAATCGCTCGGGCGGATATTACCAATCCGGCTCAACGGCGGAAACCAATCTTTCAGGGGTTGCCTATTCAAACAAGCTCCCCGATTATGACGCGTTCGTAGCCAAAGTTGGGAACACCCGAGCTTTTAAAACCCGGGAGCAATCGAAACTTTGGAGCAGTGCCAGCGACATGTCTAAAAGCGACTACAATAAAGACTTTGTCATCGACGAAATTACGAATGAAAATGGCCTGATCATAATCAAAGGGCGACTGGATGGTGTGAAAAAATACGACCGCTTCAAGGTCGCATCCTTCGATGATCATGAGTTTCGTATTTTTTACACCGACAAAGCAACCGCATACAATATCGCGATCCCTTACTAGTTTCAGGTATCCCGAATCGTAGGAAATCGGTATCGCATCTCGTTGAATCAATTCAGGGAGTAAGGAATCCAGACCTTACTCCCTTTCATTTTTCCCGTCGAGCTTATTGCTACCGGCTAAACCGGGACTTTAACTGAGCGAGGGCCTCGTCTACGCTGCGAGTCTGGCTCCCCGCGGTTTTTCCTTTTCCCTTCCCGGTTCGATCGGCCTTAGATTTCGAACCTTTCGCGGGATCCTGGGCCTGTTTGATCGACAGGGAAATTCGCTTCCTTGCCAGGTCGACCTCTAATACTTTTACTTTAATCTTCTGATTCAGCTTGACCGCTTCAGAAGGGTCGGTGATATAGCGGTCTGCCATCTCCGAAATATGGACCAGGCCATCCTGCTTGACGCCAATATCTACAAAAGCCCCAAAACGGGTAATGTTTGAAACAATCCCGGGTAAGATCATGCCCACATAGAGATCTTCCATTTTGTACACAGGGGCAAAGGCGAAGGTCTCCGCCATGGGCCTGGGATCCCTGCCGGGCTTCTTAAGCTCGGCAATCAAGTCTGTCAGCGTATGCTTTCCAATGCCATCCTTCACATACTGGGCTATATTTATTTGATTGAGGCGCTCCTCGTTGCCCAGCAAGCCTTCTACATCCATTTTCAAGTCTGAGGCCAACCGTGCAACCAAAGCATAGGACTCGGGGTGGATCGCCGTACGATCCAAGGCGTCTTCTCCATCGGTGACCCTCAGAAATCCCGCGGCCTGTTCAAAGGTTTTCGCGCCAAATTTTGGGACTTCAAGCAATTGCTTTCTTGACCTAAACTTACCAATCTGAGCTCTATACTCAACCAGATTGGCCGCCAGCGAGGGACCAATGCCGCTTACATAACTTAGAAGGTGCCGGCTTG
>CAZYEZ010000102.1:0-5837 GCA_964646775.1 uncultured Chitinophagaceae bacterium
TCCAGAATTTCTTCTGCCTTCGCCATATCGGTTCCGGCGGGCGCGGTAATCAGGTTTTCCCGGGTCATTACCTCTCCAACTTTTCGATTCCCGTCCTTTTCAAAACGCAGGTCTCGATTCGTCAAAATCCCCAAAAGCTTCCGCTGTGCATCCACAATGGGAATGCCCCCAATGCGGTTCTCCTGCATGAGCTTACGGGCATCGCCCACCGTCTGGTCTGCAAGAAGCGTGATGGGATCTACAATCAGCCCACTCTCGCTGCGCTTAACTTGGCGAACTTGATCGGCCTGCCTTTCCACGCTCATGTTCTTATGGAGCACACCAATCCCACCTTCCCGAGCCAATGCAATGGCCAAAGGGGCTTCCGTCACGGTATCCATCGCCGCCGAAACCAAAGGAATATTTAATTGAATATCTGGAGTGAGTCGCGTGGATAAATCCACTTCTGAGGGGAGAACTTCTGAATAGGCAGGCACAAGAAGAACGTCATCAAACGTCAGGCCTTCACCATAAAATTTAGATTTTGCAGCCATGTGCAAAGATAAGATAGCCCCCGGAATTCACGAAATCCGTTTTAGCCTTCCTTCCTCAGACGGTGGAAAGATTGTAGTTTTGCCCGAAATTTCCAGCCAATGTTCTTTTACCCAGACTTGAAACGGGAACCCCTGGAAGTCCAGGCTTCCTGGCAGGGAAAGGCCTTGGCCCGCCATATCGACTATCTTAAATCGAACTCTCCTTTTTACCAAAAGAAATTAAGAGAAGTTAGGGTAGATGGCCGCCATCCCGGGACCCTTTCGGTCCTCTCGGAACTTCCCACCACCTCCAAAGAAGCACTGAGTCAGGAGAACGCGGCATTTTTTGCCCAGCCAAGGGAAAACATTCGGGAATACATGTCTACTTCCGGGACCCTCGGCACCCCGGTTATGGTCGCATTGACAGAAAATGATTTGCGACGCCTCGCCTATAATGAAGCCCAGTCCTTTCAGATAGCGGGCAGTACGAACCAGGACACCTTCCAGCTAATGCTCACTTTGGATCGCCAATTTATGGCGGGCATCGCTTATTACGAAGGTGTGCGGCAGCTTGGTGCGAGGGTGGTTCGCACTGGGCCCGGTCTACCTGCCATGCAATGGGATGTGCTGAGGCAAATGGGGACGACCAGCTTGGTAACCATTCCGACCTTTCTACTAAAAATGGCAGAATGGGCGGATAGTCAAGGAATTGACCTATCGGAATCGGCGGTCGTTCGCGCCATTTGCATTGGGGAATCAACCAGAGAGGAAAACGGTCAGCTCAATGCATTGGGACGTCGAATTCAGGAAAAATGGCCGATAGACTTGCTCAATACCTACGCCTCCACGGAAATGCAGACGGCCTTCACCGAGTGTCCCAGCCATGGGGGTGTTCATGCCCAGCCCGATCTGATTATTGCCGAAATCCTCGATGAAGAGGGGAAGCCGGTTCCCGAGGGCGAATACGGAGAATTGACCGTAACACCGCTGGCTGTGGAAGGCACCCCTTTGCTGCGCTACCGCACTGGCGACATCTGTCGATCGACGCTTCTTCCCTGTTCTTGCGGACTTCAATCCATGCGACTCAGCCCAATACTTGGCAGAAAACAGCAGATGATCAAATACAAGGGGACTACCTTATACCCACCGGCCATTCAAAACCTACTTCATCAGATTCCACTGATCCAAGAGTTTATTATTGAAGCGCGGACTTCCCCTTGGGGCACCGATGAGCTCTTAATCCATGTTCATACCTCTTGGTCTGAAGAAGACGCCAGAAAAGCGCTGGTCCCGATGCTGCGATCCAAACTGCGCGTTGTCCCCCCATTGCAATTCCAAAGTTTGGAAGTGATTTCGGCATTGCTCACTGCGGATAATAGCCGAAAGCTGCAGCGGTTTCGGGATCTTCGAAATAAAAAAACCTTCCCGATGAAAAACTCAGATTCATCGCCCCAATCCCTATAGTTCCGTTCAAAACTCTTAGTTTCAACCCATGATAAATTCGAATGCCCGCACCAGATACCATAAATGGATTGCCATCTTGGTTTTCACCCTCCCCTTGTTGGCTGGCCAAGATCTGGCCTTTGCTCAGCAGCGCCTATTCACCCTTAAAGAGGCCATTTTAGGGCTTCAGGGAGAACTGCGTCCGGCCACCATGCAACAGCCCTCCTGGGAGCCGGGGACCGATTACCTCTATCAGGTGCAGGGAAAAGGTAAACAATCGGTCTGGGAGCGACGATTATATCCCAGTCCCAAGAAGGATACGGCATTCTCCCTTGAAACCCTTGCCAGCCAAACTCCGGGACTAGACAGCCTGAAGTCCATGCCCAAGATTCAATGGATCTCCCAAGGACGAGCCTGGTTTCTATTCGCCCAACAAGTATATATCGGGCAAAGCGATACTGCCAACAACTGGACCTGGGAGCGAGCCTTCTCGATCCCTTCGGAGGCAAAAAACTTGAACTTTGACGGGGCGAGCCAATGGGCATATACGCTCGACCAAAACCTATGGCTTCAGCCACTGGGAGAAGAAGCCTGGCCCATAACCCAGGAACCCAACCCCCATATCGTTTCTGGGTCTGCCGTCCACCGGGAAGAGTTCGGCATTAAAAAAGGGATTTTCTTTTCGCCCTCTGGGCGATATCTCGCCTATTATCGCATGGATGAAACCATGGTCGATGATTATCCCATCATCGATTGGTCTGGATCGATGGCTCGGGTCCGAACCATCAAATATCCGATGAGTGGGCAAACTTCGCATCAAGTACGCCTTTTTATCGTAGACACGCGGACCCGCCAGACCACCGAAGTCCTTAGTTCGGGGCCCAAGGACCAATATTTGGTAAGTGTGACTTGGGCGCCCAATGAGCAGTCAATCTTTATAGGCCTCCTTTCTCGAGATCAACGCCACCTTCAGCTAAACCAGTATAATCGGGAAACAGGAACGCTAAAAAAGACGCTCTTCGAAGAAAAACACGAAAAATATGTAGAGCCCCAGGATCCGCTTTACTTTATTCCCGGCCATGCAGATTATTTTGTTTGGCGCTCCCAAAGAGACGGTTTTCATCATCTCTACTTATACAACACGGAGGGAAAACTTATCCGACGCCTCACCGAAGGGCCATGGGTGGTGGACGAGATCGTCGGTTTCAGCCAGGCCACAGGTGAAATCCTCTTTCTAGGCAACCGGGAAACACCCTTGGGACGGAACCTCTACAGCGTCCACTGGGAGACGGGACAAATGAAAATTATTGAGCCCCAAGAGGGCTATCATTTTGCCTGGGCATCCAGCACGGGACGCTATGTTCTGAATTACTTGATGGGGCCTGGAAAAGTAGGAGTCTATCTCATCCACGGCATATCGGATAATATGATAGAAGCCAACCAAGAAGTAGAAGATCCTTTGGCTTCCTTTCAGCGAGCCCGCGTTGAGGTCATGGAAATCGAGGCAGAAGATGGCACAACCTTATATGGGAAACTCGTCCTACCCGCCCAACTCGACTCTTCGCGACGCTACCCCTTGATTGTCTATTTATATAATGGCCCCCATGCTCAACTGGTTACGCATCGGTACCCCCAGTCCGGCAACCTATGGTACGAGTATCTCTGTCAGAAGGGATACCTGGTCTTCTTTATGGATGGGAGAGGAAGTTCCCGCAGAGGCCGTGCATTTGAACAATCGATTTTCCGAAATCTCGGAAAAGTGGAAATGGAGGATCAGCGCCGGGGCATCGAAGCCCTAAAAGCGCTCCCTTTTGTTGACAGCCAGCGGCTCGGGGTTCATGGCTGGAGTTATGGCGGCTTTATGGCCACCTCCCTGATGGTCCACCACCCGGGCCTGTTTAAAGCGGCCGTCGCCGGAGGGCCGGTCTTAGACTGGTCGGCTTATGAAGTCATGTATACGGAGCGGTATATGGACCGGCCTCAAGACAACCCGGAAGGATACAAGCAATCAAATCTCATCGATCAGGTCGGGCAGATCCAAGATCCACTGTTGCTCATTCACGGCAGCGACGACGACGTGGTCCTTTGGCAACACTCCCTCAAGTTTCTAAAATCGGCCGTTGACCAAGGGGTTCAGGTAGACTATTTCGTCTACCCAGGCCATGGCCACAACGTGAGGGGTAAAGACCGGGTTCATCTTTACGAGAAGATCACGTCCTTTTTCGACCAGCATTTGCAGCCGGAAAAGAAGCCTTAGTCTGTTATTCAAGGCCCAGGACATCTTTCATGGTGAAAGATCCTCTTTTGCCTAGGAGGAACTCGGCGGCCACGACGGCTCCCTTCGCGAAGCCATCGCGAGTAAAAGCTTGGTGTGCGATCCGGATCTCATCGATTTCCGAGGTGTAAAATACTTCATGGGTGCCGGGAACCGGGTCTTGGCGTAAAGCGCGAATCGGAACCTTCTCCGAATGGTCCTCTACGGCCTCCCCTTCCACCAAAACCCAGTCTTCCCACCGATTCGAAACCTCTATGATGTCCCGGGCCATTCGCAGGGCCGTACCACTGGGGGCATCTTTTTTCTGAGTATGGTGGATCTCCTGAATCCCCAACCGATAGTCTGCTTGCCCCCCCATTAGGCGGGCAAGGTGTCGATTGAGCGCAAAGAATAGCTGAACACCTAGACTAAAATTATGTGCATGCAAAAATCCCGTTCCCCTATCTCGGGCCATAATTTCAGCTTTAGGAATATGGGCATCCCATCCAGTGGTACCGCAAACAACCGGAATTCCCAGGCCTAATAACCGGGTCACATTAGTCCAGGCCGCCTCAGGGCGGGTAAACTCAATGGCTATTTCGGCTTCCTTAAGCATGGAATCGGTCAGCTGACCTGCATTGCGGGAATGCATGCGTACCACCACTTCATGTCCTCTTTTCAAAGCCTGGGCTTCGATCGCTTTTCCCATCTTCCCATAACCAACTAATGCAATCTTCATAACAGTAACGGCGTAAATCCACGTCCCCAGGACATGGGCAAAAGCGACGCCTGGCGCCTTTAAAAAAGTATCCAATCGATGCCTGCAACCCTTTTATGCGCCCGCCATGCCAAAAATCAGGGCAAGGATGGTAAAGGCAGCATAAAATAAGCTAATCACTCCATTCGTCGTGGCAAATGCAAGATTAATGCGGGAAAGGTCCCCTTTCCACACGACTTTATGCTGAAATATCAGCAAACCAATAAAAAGAGCCACTCCAACCCAGTATAGGGGATGGAATGCCCCGATCCATCCCACCCATACGACCCCTAGGGCAGATAAAAAGTGTAAGAATCGAGCGATCCATAAAGACTTCCGCATACCAAACCGAGCCGGTACGGAAAAAAGCTGTTGCTTCCGGTCAAAGTCCATGTCCTGAAGCGAATACAGTATATCAAAACCCGCCACCCAGCTAAGAACTATCAGGGAAAAGAATAGGGGTAGACTGGCAAAATATCCAGTGACGGCAAGAAAGGCTCCTATGGGTGACAAGGACAGACCTAAGCCAAGAACTAGGTGGCACCAGGAAGTGAAGTATTTTGTAAAGCTATAATAAAGAACAATAAACAACGCAGGAAAAGAAAGGTAGAAACACAAGGGGTTTAAAGTCCAGCAAGTAACCATAAAGACCAGACAGCTTAATATGGTGAGCACAAGTGCTTCGGATGCTTTAATCTTTCCGGCCGGAATTTCCCTTAGCGCCGTGCGGGGATTTAACGCATCAATACGCCGGTCGAGGTAACGATTAAAGGCCATCGCCGCCGTCCGGGCAGCCACCATGCAGATGAGAACTTTGATGAAAAGAACCCAGGAAAAGGAATGGCCGTACTTTGTGACGGCAAGGCTATAG
>CAZYEZ010000102.1:5847-8568 GCA_964646775.1 uncultured Chitinophagaceae bacterium
AGCGTATGGGAAAATTTGATCAGCGAGAAAAACTGCGTCGTCCGTCCCTGAATGCCAAGGCTTCGCTCCTTCATGATTCAACCTCAGCTTCAAAACCGATGGATAAAGCTTCCTGTTGGGCATTTGAATGGATGATCAACATCTTTTTCTGATGTCCGGGACGTCCTTTGGAATTAAACTCCACGGTAATGGTCCCCGTGCCTCCTGGCGCAATGGGTTCCTTTGGGTAACTGGGGACGGTACAGCCACAAGAAGCATCTGTTTTAAAGATGATCAGCGGGTGATCTCCGATATTCGTAAATTTAAAGTCATGTCGCGCTACCGTACCTTCTTTAATCTTCCCGAACTGATGCATGGTTTCCTCAAAGCGAATCTCCGTTTTTGGCAACTGTGCAATCTTCTCCTTCACCGACTCGGTCTCCTCATGGGCATGGGCCCGATGGTGATCTTCTATAGAAAACCGATTAAATAGGGCGGTTCGGCTTACGCCGCTGAGCTCAACGAGAGCTATCGCGAACAGAGACAAAGTGGCCACCGTTAGCAGTATCGTTTTTAACTGCGCATTCATAGAGCCTAGGCATTTTTAAGAAAAAACAAAGATAGGGAATTCACGGATTTACCCGGCGCGGCGGGGGCTCTGCTCTTCCCATATTTGCACGAGATGTGCCAATACCTCCACGGACTTTTCCATGTCCTGAACGCTGACGAATTCAGTCCGCGAATGGATCGCCATTTCCCCGGTAAACAAGTTGGGACAAGGAAGCCCCATAAAGGAAAGGCGAGATCCATCGGTTCCCCCTCGTATGGACTGCCTTACCACGGTCAGCCCTGCTCGCTCGTAGGCTTCTGCGGCGTGATCCATAACCTGAGGATGCTTATCCAGGACTTCTTTCATATTGCGGTACTGCTCCTTGACCTCGACGTCAATTTTGAGTCCAGGAAAAGCAGCTAAGGTTTCGTCGATGATCTCTCCTAGACGACGACGGTAAACTTCAAGGTCCTTGGTGTTAAACGAGCGAATAATAAAATCAATCTGTGCCTTTTCTAGTTCGCCTTTCATAGAAACCGGATGAACAAACCCTTCCATTCCTTCGGTCGACTCCGGGCTCCAGGTATCTTTAGGCAGGCGGGAGACAAGATCGGCCGCCCCTTTCAAGGCTGAGACCATAACCCCTTTAGCATATCCCGGGTGTGCACTGACGCCTTCCAGCCGAATGGTCATTGCGTCGGCCGAAAAAGTTTCCCCTTCGAGATGGCCTCGGGGGCCACCATCCAAAGTATAACCATAATCTGCACGGAGCCGCTCCATGTCCACTTTCTGTACGCCACGACCGATTTCTTCATCCGGCGTAAAGAGAATCCGGATGCGACCATGGGGAATCTCGGGATGATCCATGAGATACTGCGCAAAATCCATGATAATGGCCACCCCGGCTTTGTCATCGGCGCCCAGAAGGGTTTTTCCGGAAGCGGTAATTAAATCATGTCCAATGCACTGGTTCAGGTAAGGCTGATCCGCTGGACGGAGAACCAGCGCCTCATCATCTGGAAACCGAATTTCCTGGCCTTGGTATGAGGTATGAACTCTGGGCACAACTCCTGCCCCGGGGCAGTCTGGCGCCGTGTCCACATGCGCGCAAAAGCAAAGGGTCGGCACATCCTTGGTCGTCGTAGCTTCGATGGTCGCATAAACATAGCCATGCTCATCCAGCTGGGCATCGGTCACACCCATGCGCTGAAGCTCATCAACCAGCAAGCGACTCAGATCCTTTTGCTTCTCCGTGGACGGCTGGCTGCTCGAATTAGGATCACTTTGTGTATCGATCTGCACATAGCGCAAAAAGCGTTCTTTGACGGTGTGCTTATGGGAGAAGACATAGGACATGGACGGAAAAGGTTGAATGATTATTAATGAAAGAGACGGCAAACCATGAGGCGCTGCCAAGGCTGCTAAAGTAGCAATTTCCTGGGTTTTTCCCCCCCCAAACCTACGCCGGGTCATAAAGATACCCGGGCTTTATTCTCCCATTTGTGGCCCCAAAAACGATATCATATCGTGGATAACTACCTTATCTTTGCCCCATGCTTCAATTCGGGGGATTCGATTTAACCCAGATCGTATCGGTAACCTTTACGCTGTTTGCCGTCATTGACATGCTGGGGTCCATTCCTATCTTTCTAAGCCTTCGGCAAAAGATGGGCAGCATTCATGCTGCCCAAGCCACCTCCGTATCCGGATTTCTCATGTTGCTGTTCTTTTTCGTGGGCGAGCAGATGCTGGGTATTTTAGGCGTCGATATCGGTTCATTTGCCATTGCAGGCTCCATCGTAATCTTTATTCTGGGGCTGGAAATGGTCCTCGGTCTGGAAATATTTAGGACTGAAAAAGACAGCAAAGCAGGGAACGTCGTTCCCATTGCCTTTCCCATTATCGCGGGATCAGGGACGCTCACCACCATTATGTCCCTTAAAGCCGTTTATAGTCCCACCAATATACTTATTGGCATCCTTATAAATCTAGGGTTCATCTTTTTTATATTGCAGTCCTTGAGCTGGATCGAAAGGCTGTTGGGCGCCTCCGGGATTCTGGTTGTTCGTAAATTTTTTGGGGTGATTCTTCTAGCCATCGCCATCAAAATATTTCGCAATAATCTGGCGGGATTTACGTAGGGGTTGCTTAATTTCCCTTCTTTCCTTTAATATCAGTATTTTGGCGCCCAA
>CAZYEZ010000103.1:0-5643 GCA_964646775.1 uncultured Chitinophagaceae bacterium
GGGGTCCACCCAAAAATGGACCTGGATTTTTTCTGCACGCTCTTATCCCGGATTCGGGCTCATAGACCAGACTTGCATATCAAGGGATTCACGGCCGTAGAGCTGGACTATATGTTCCGTAAGGCGAAGCTTACCGTGAAGCAAGGCCTCGAAAAAATGAAAGCGGCCGGCCTTCAGTCTTTACCAGGGGGCGGCGCCGAGATCTTTGATCCGGAGGTCCGCCGGCAAATCTGTGCCGACAAAGTCGACGCCGAGGGTTGGCTGGCCATCCATCGTCAGGCCCACGAGTTGGGCATGCCCACCAATGCCACCATGCTCTTTGGACATATCGAAAGCTATGCCCACCGAATCGATCATATGACGCGGCTGCGGGATCTCCAAGATGAGACCGGAGGTTTCAACTGCTTTATCCCCTTGAAATTCCGCAATCAAGGCAACGATATGAGCCATATTCCGGAAGTCTCGGTGATCGAAGACTTGAAAATGTACGCCATGGCTCGTCTCTACATGGATAATTTTGATCACATCAAGGCCTATTGGCCCATGTTGGGAAGGGAAACCGCCCAGTTGACCCTATCTTTTGGCGTCAACGACCTAGATGGAACCATTGACGATACCACTCGGATCTATTCCATGGCCGGGGCCGAAGAACAAAACCCCTCGCTGAGCACCGAAGCCATCTGTGCACTGATTCAGGCGGCCGGTAAAATACCCGTCGAGAGAAATACGGTCTATGAATGCCTGCGGCGCTATGAAGACTAGCCCCGATCTCCTTCTTTGGGCTGAAGCGGGGAATGCCAGACCAGGGAGGCCGCACCCAGAATGGCCGCTTCTCCGGAAGGGAGCTGAGAGGGAAGTATCTGCACCTTCCCTTCGTAGAGATATAGAAGATCCTGATTAAAATAGGACTCCAAAGGCGAAAACAGCCAGGAGCCAGCTTCTGCCAGCCCCCCGAAGAGGATGATCGCTTCGGGAGCCAAACAGGCGACCATATTCGCCATGGCTCTGCCTAGTATGCGGGCCGTGTAATCGAAGATCTCCAGGCAAAGTGCATCGCCTCTTTCTGCGCCTTTTGTAATATCTAAGGCCGTTAATGCTGGACCCCGATCGCTTAACCAACGAGATGGGGAGCGCGTTTCCATCCAAAGCCTGGCGGTCTCCACCATTCCGGTAGCCGATACATATCGCTCCAGGCATCCTTTGCGACCGCAACCGCAGCTTCGGCCCTCGGGTTCTATAATCCAGTGTCCCAGTTCGCCGGCTAATCCTCCCTGTCCGAGAAGCAGCCGACCCTCCTGAATGATCCCTGAGCCAAGCCCGGTTCCCAAAGTCAAAAGGATAAAGTCTTTAAAAGCCCGGCCCTGTCCAAACAAGTGCTCTCCCCAGGCCGCGGCATTGGCATCGTTTTGCAAAAACACCGGCTTTTGAAACCATTGCTGGAATCGATCGCGAACCGGTATCGCCTCTCCCCAATGCATATTGGCCGTTCTTAGCACCTCTCCGCGGTAAGGTTGGGCATTGGGGGCACCGACCCCTATGCCTTCGATTTGCGGACCGTAGGCTTCAAAAATCGGATCCAGCGCCGCTTGCAATCGCTGGAAAAATGAGTCAAACAGGTCTTCTCCCGTCGGAATCTTCCCACGCTTCCAAACAGCGCCCCCCTGTTCAACGAGACCAAACTGGGTGTTGGTTCCACCGATATCAATGCCCAAGGCAAGTCTTAATCCCATAGACTAGAAAATTTGCATATACATCTCCCATACATCCCCTAAACAAACCCAAAGCGATGAGGCGCGCAACAGAAACCACAGGAACCTACACCGATCCACCCCAAAAGGCCGAAGGCGAAAAACATCCCCGACCCCTGCCGGTCCATCATCCAAAAGGTAAAAGT
Source organism: uncultured Chitinophagaceae bacterium (assembly GCA_964646775.1). GTDB lineage: Bacteria > Bacteroidota > Bacteroidia > Chitinophagales > Chitinophagaceae > CAYPQN01. The sequence continues at coordinate 1,895 of CAZYEZ010000103.1, forward strand.
AAAAAATGGGCCAAAGAAATCGTTTTAGATCCAATCTTAATTAAATTTGGTCCTTGGTAAGACCTAGGAGCTGTCCTCTGCAGCCAAATCGGCCCTTCCCTACTTGCCTTAATTCACAGAAAACTCATGACCGAAATTCGATCGTCTGCCACTTACCTGAGATCCATTTTCATGGTTGGCTGCCTATTCTTCATATTCGGGTTCGTCACCTGGCTGAACGGCACCCTGATTCCCTTTCTTCAGACCGTTTGTGAACTCAACAACTTCCAGGCCTACCTGGTTACTTTTGCCTTTTATATTTCCTACTTTGTCATGGCCTTGCCTTCGGCCTGGGTTTTACGCAAAACGGGATTCAAAAAAGGGATGAGCCTGGGCCTGGCCGTGATGGCTCTGGGGAGTCTGATTTTTATCCCTGCGGCCAACAGCCTAGATTACCTCCTTTTTCTTATCGGGCTTTTCACCCAAGGCCTGGGCTTGTCCGTTTTGCAAACAGCGACCAATCCCTATGTCACTTTCCTGGGGCCGCCGGAAAGCGCCGCCCAGCGAATCAGCATCATGGGCATTGCCAATAAGCTGGCAGGTATACTTAGTCCTTTGCTGCTGGCAGCCTTACTCATTCAGGACATCGATGCCATCGGGATGCAGCTCGATCGGGCCTTGTCAGAAGCCGAACGGGGCCAGATTCTGCTGGCCATGTCCCAAAGAATAATTATGCCTTATTTGGTACTGGCCGGCTCGCTGATCTTACTTTCTATTTGGGTGTACCATTCCTCCCTTCCCGATATTGACGACCCGCAGACTCATGGAGAAGAAGAGCCGGGAGCAGAGGCTGGAAGCCTTCCCCTCTGGGCTCATAAAAATCTGGTTTTCGGCGCCATCGCCTTATTTCTTTATGTCGGCGTAGAAGTGATCGCTGCCGACACGATCATCAATTACGGGCTATATCTAAACATTCCGGCATCGGAGGCCAAATTCTTTACCTCCCTTACCCTGAGCGGAATGGTTGCCGGATACCTAGTCGGCATCATGGTTACCCCTCGATTTTTAAGCCAGCGCCAGGTTCTGGCTATTTCCGCCATTCTTGGACTGGCATGCTGCCTGGGCATAGAGGCATTGGAGGGCGAGAACTCGGTCTATGCCCTGGCCGCCCTCGGATTTGCCAACGCCATGATCTGGCCGACCATTTGGCCTCTTGCCTTAGATGGGCTGGGAAGGCATACCAAAACCGGATCCGCCATCCTGATCATGGGCATTGCAGGCGGCGCCATCCTTCCCCTGGTTTATGGGCACCTTGCAGACCTCTACCATCCGAAGTTTGCCTATGTGATGCTCTTTCCATGTTATGGGTTTATCCTCCTATTTTCCTTATGGGGATCTCGGCTCAAACCCCGGCCTTCCGCTTTGGCAGACCATGAAACGAGGCAAAGGTAAAACAGCAGGATGCTCAGGGGTTCGCACCTCCATGCGCGGAGGAGACGAGGGTGTCTATGTGAATGGAAGCAATCGCCCCCTGATCCCGAAGATTAGCTCGAAGATTAGCCCGGTATCCGACTGATATACTTGGACATCTCCCGAATCTGAGCGAGGATCTGCTCATTCTTCGGTTTGGCAGACTTGGCCTTGTTGAAATACATTTTAGCGCCTCGAAAATCTCGACGCTCCATGCAAAGACTGGAAAGCTGCAAATAGGCGGTCGCCTCATTATCCTTGTCCGGAAGCCCGGCCTGAATTGCCTTGCGAAGGTGTTCATAGGCTTCCTTGGTATTCCCTTTCCTATAAGCGATGGAGCCCAGCTGAAGATAGGCGGTCCCTTGAAAGTCCTTATCGGTTCCCGACTCGAGGCCTTTTTTTAGGTCTGTTTCGGCTTTATCCAGATCATCGGTCATGGTGGATATATTCGCGCGAAGCATATAATACGAAGAGCGCACGGGCTTGTATAACCATCCTGGCTTGCGAATGCGGCGCAGCAGGTATTCGGCTTCATCCATATCGCCGTCCTCAATGGCTCCTTGAACCAGGGTCATGGTGCCTACTAAAAAATGCGCTACCACCATCAGAATGGCAATCAAAAAAGGCAGCCAGGCAATCCACCAGCCACCGCTGACACCAAAACCGATCCAAAAGCCGATCCCGATCAACACCAAGGCGATGGGCACCCGTTGCAAGACAACAAATCTTCTTAATTTTCTCTTCATATTCCCTGCGGATTGGTGCAAATATAAGGCTTTCACCAAGTCCACCCTTTCTAATTTCCCGGTTTGCGCTCCGCGCAGACTTCCCCCATTCTGCTCCGCCCGTTACTTGGGGAATACAGCCGAATACAGCTCCTCGCTGAAGAAGGAGTTCCCCAGCTGGAGGACTTTGGGGCTTTGCGGTTTTGATCGTAATTTTGGCCCTCTATGCCCCCCAAGAAAAATTGGTTTGAGACCTGGTTTGGTTCTCCTTATTATAAGCTGCTCTACCAGCACCGCGATGGGCTGGAAGCGGAAGAATTCGTAGAAAGGCTATTGGCTTATTTGGAGCCAATTCCCGGGGCGCGTATGCTCGATATCGCCTGCGGAGAAGGCCGTTTTGCCATTCAGCTGGCAGCCCGAGGTTATGAAGTCACCGGCATCGATATATCCGAAAAAAGCATTGAGGCGGCCAAAGCCCATGAAAAATCGAATCTCGAGTTTCTGGTTCACGACATGCGGCATCCACTGCGAACGGATTATTATGATTATGCCTTCAACTTCTTTACCAGTTTTGGGTACTTTGATCATTTAGACGACCATCTGCAAGCAGCACGGGCATTTTCCCATGCCCTAAAAAAGCAAGGGCTACTGATTATCGATTACCTAAACCGAGAAAATGTCCTGAACAACCTGGTTAAAAAAGAAACCGTCGTACGCGGAGACCATCAGTTTGACATTGAGCGAGGGCTGCAGGGAAACCAGATCGTTAAAACCATACGATTTGTGGATCAACAAGGCGTGCCGCGCAAATTCATGGAAAGAGTGGCGGCCTTTAGCATGGCCGACTTTATTCGCATATTCAAGGATGCCGGACTCAAACCGGTTGCCAATTTTGGCGACTACCAGCTCCGGCCCTATGATCCCGTGGACTCCCCTAGGATGATATCCATATTCAAAAAGTAATTATGGAAAGGATATTCCCTGCCTCTTGGATCGAATGGGATTACCTTCAGTGGTATGCCATCCATCAATGGAACCAGCAACCCTGGCTGGACGCCCTGATGCCCTTTCTTCGCAATCAGTGGACCTGGGCTCCCCTCTATCTGTTTCTTGCTCTTTTCTTTGTGTTAAACTACGGCCGCCGAGGCTGGCTTTGGTGTTTAGGGTTTTTGGTTTGTTTTGCCTTAGCCGACTACGGCAGCGCTTCCCTACTCAAGCCTTATTTTGCCCGGCCCAGGTCCTGCAATGATCCCCTTCTCCTGAACCTGTACCGGGATATTGTTCATTGTGGCAGTGGCTATAGCTTCCCCTCGAGCCATGCAAGCAATCATTTTGCCCTGGCTGGGTTTATCAGCCTTACCATCGGCTTAAGGTACAAGTGGATTATTCCGCTGGCCATCCTTTGGGCCGCATCGATTTCCTTTGCCCAGGTTTATGTAGGCGTTCACTTTCCCCTTGATGTATTGGTCGGCGCCTTCTATGGAACCCTCGTCTCTTTACCGGTTTCCTGGGCCTTTCAGCGATGGGTGCGTTTAACGCCTCGCCGACGTAATCCAGATAATCCAACCAATCCAA
>CAZYEZ010000103.1:5653-8440 GCA_964646775.1 uncultured Chitinophagaceae bacterium
GATGAGCCGAAGGGGCCGGATGAGCCGAAGGGGCCTCATTTGCCGCAATCCTAGGGGGAAGGCAATAGATGAGACAGAAGTATACCCGCCGAAACCGCCGCATTCAGGGATTCTGCTCCCCCACCATAAGAAGGAATGGAAACCGGAAAATCTGCCTTCTCTTTCCATCTTGGATCAATACCTCGGGATTCATTGCCGATTAGGAGCAAACCCTCCTTCTGGGGGGAATGCTTTAATACCGATTCCCCTTCCAAGCAAGCGGCAAAAACGGGACGGGATTGACTGGCCAGAAAAACTCCTAAGTCCATGCTGTGGGCCCGAACGCGTAAATGGCTGCCCATGGCCGCCTGAATGACTTTGGGCTGGTAGGGATCTGCGGAGTCCTCCGAACAAACCAGGGCATCCAATCCAAACCAGTCTGCGATCCGGATCATGGTGCCTAAATTTCCTGGATCTTGAATTCGGTCCAGGACTAGAATCCAGGGGCTATGGGGGTCCGGAGAATCAGGCTCCGGCAAAGGCATGATCAAAATCACTTCATTGCCATGAACCAAGGTCGAATGCGCTTCGACCTGCTCCCTTGAACATAAGGTAATCCGGGCTTCGGGATGCGCCTGAATTTCGGCTTCCAGCTCGGCCGCCCATTCGGGCGTGCAGATAATCTGATGAATCGGCGCCTGGGCACGAAGGCATTCCCTTGCGATCTTTGTCCCCTGGACCAGAAATTCTCCTTTTTCTTTCCGATACTTTTGACGGGATAAGGATCGAATATGCTTACTTTGTACCCTAGATAACATTTGTCAAAACTAATCCAATTGTCAGACTCTGGCCCATGAAACGACTGGTTTTTACTCCTTTCCTGAATATCCTGTTGTTGGCTTCCGTCCTATGGATGAGTGGGTGCAGAATTACCCAAAGCGTTCCCGATGGTCAGTACCTGTTGAAATCCAATGAAGTATCTCTTAAGTCCAATCAGCCCATCACCCGGGAAGGGGAACTCAAAGATGACTTAGAGGCCATGATCGTCCAAAAGCCCAACACGGAATTCTTTGGATTTCCCTATAAGCTCTGGCTCTATAATATCCGATATAAAAAGTATCAGCGCGACACCACGAATTTTCAGCTGGAATCCAAAACGGTAGAACCTCCGGTCATCTATGACTCCACCACCCATAGCACTTCGCGGGTCCAAATGAGAGACTATCTCTATGGTCAGGGATATTTCTATGCGGAAATCGAAGATACCACTCGGCTAAAGAAAAAGAAGGCGTATGTGGAGTATAAGGTAAATACGGGCACCAATTATATCATTGGTGAACTGGGATTGGATGTCGCCGATTCCACGGTAAGCAGCATCCTCGAAAACCATTTGGCCCAGACCCACCTTAGGAAGGGCCAGGAGTTCAGGTTTACCCTCCTGGAGGAAGAGCGAAGCCGGATCACCGAAACCCTAAAAGAATATGGTTATTACCGGTTTTCCAATGCCATCATCCACTTTGAGCTCGACACGCTGACCGAGGAGAGGTACGATGAAAAAGGCAATCCGGTAGAAACCGCCCTAGACTTTTTATCCGGCCAATCATCCGGATCACGGCCCGGCGTCCATATTCTGATTCGTATTCAGCCGGATCCAGACTATCCCGATGCTTTTTACCGCTTCGGCATAAACCGCGTTACCGTCCTTCCGGATTTCATCGGCCGCGAGGATTTTCAAAATGAGAACATGCTGGAAACCCATGTCGGCGGACTTCGGTTTCGATACCATGACTATTATGTTCGCGAAGGGGTGTTGATTCGGCATATATTCTTAAAACCCGAGACGTATTTCGCGCAATCGGATTATGACCTGACCATATCCAAACTCAATGAACTGGGAATATTTCAGACGGTTAGAGTGACCCTGATCGAAGACACCAGCCGGGAAGGGCATTGGCTCAATGCTTACGTACTGATGACCCCCGGCAAAAAATATGACTTCAACCCCAATCTGGAACTATCGAGCGGGAAGAACTATTTCGTGGGAACGGCCATGACCGTATCCATGCGAAACCGGAACGTGATCAAAGGCGCCAATCTATTTACCCTGACGGCCAGTGGAGGGATTGAATATTTCTCGGATACATCATCCCAGAATCTTCGATTGCTTACTCGAAATCTCGGGATTCAGGGAACCCTTGATATGCCCAAGTTTCTGCTTCCCCTGCCCCCGGATTTTGTAAGCCGAAAGAATGCCCCCCGAACCTTGATAAGCACCGGGGTGAGCATGATCGATCGGGTGCAGTACTTCACCTTAATCAACACTTCGGCCAACCTGAGCTACAAATGGCAGGAAGTTGAAACCAAGCGTTGGGAGGTAAGTCCGGCTTTCGTCAATCTGATTCGCGTTCCCTATGAGTCAGATTCCTTTCGCGCCAGAAAAGAAGCCAATAGCTTCCTGGCCAACAGCTATCAGCCCACTTTTATTGAAGGGGAGCAGGTGAGTTTTACATTTACCAACCGCTTAAAGCGAAAAGGCCGCAGCTATTCTTTTGTAGAACTTCGGCTCGAAGAAGCCGGGGGCCTGGTTAAAGGCATTACTTCGATTTCAGGAAATCGCAATGCCCAAAACTTTGCCCAATACGTCAAGTTCGATTTCAATCTTCAACATTTTTTCGTTCAAAGGCATAGCAGCCAGGCTTTTCGATTTTTTGGAGGCGTCGGCATGCCCTATGGGCATTCCCGGACCCTCCCCTATATTAAACAGTATTTTGTGGGAGGCGCCTATAGCATTCGAGGGTGGCGGGTTCG
>CAZYEZ010000104.1:0-8205 GCA_964646775.1 uncultured Chitinophagaceae bacterium
AATTTGGGGCGTTTAGTTCAACGAAACGGGTTAGTTATTTAGCAACCCCTATTTAAGAAGATAGTATCCTTTAAAATTTCTGAAAATAATTGCCCAAATAAATCATTAGGGTTAATGATGCAGCTTGATAAAGAAGGTGCGATGAAATGGAGTACAGCTACAGAGAAGAGCACAAGCAAACAACTTGCATTTGTTCTTAATGATGAGTTATTACAGGTAGCTACTGTAAATGGGCGAATTGAAGGAGGTGCGGCAGCATTAAATCCTGGGATTTATACAAGGCAGGAGCTTGATAGTTTTATAAAAATAATTAAACAGGAGCGAAAGAGATAGTCCTCCAGTTTAAGCGTACTAACTGCATACAGAAAGCCCCGCGAGTTGTGGGACTTCTATTGTTTTACAGGCTTATTATCAGAGAACTGATAGGGCTTTGCTTTGTGTGGGCATTGTGGGTCTTGTGATGCCGTACTTGACGATGTCGGCACTATCAGGAGCTACATAACCATAACATTCCATACGGCTTGAATGCCAAGAAAGTTAATTTCGCCCTGTCTTTGGATAAACCACGGTGACCCCTAAAAAATAACAGGAGAAACGATCGCAATGATCACTTCTCCTGTTTGGTGGCCTCGCCAAGAATCGAACTTGGATCTGGAGCTTCGGAAACTCTTATACTATCCATTGTACTACGAGGCCAAGTCGTTTTGCGCTCGTTCTTTGGGAATACCAAGGCGACTTCTTTCTAAGGTATTATCCGGATGCCTTGCAAACTAAAGGTCGAGGATCCGAAAAGAACGATGCGGTCCCATTTTTGAGACGCTGGCAAAATTAGCGTTTGTTTTCGAGTTTGCACAATTGATTTTTAGGCTCGGCTCCTTGGAAGCAGGAAGGGGTCCCCGTTCGTCATCCTTTTTGAGTGGGTCATAAATCGGCCGCTGCAAATTTAGATTTATCGATGGCTGAAGAGCGGATGTATGAGGTCCCAATCAAGGTATGGCAACAAAAAAGGCCTTGGACTGCTCCAAAGCCTTTTTGTACCACGTACGGGATTCGAACCCGTGATTCCTCCGTGAAAGGGAGGCGTCTTAACCCCTTGACCAACGCGGCTTACCCGGTTTGGGATGGCAAAGATAAGCGGAGTTTTATTCTGATCAAAATTTCCGCTAGAATTTTTTCAACCCGCCACAGCGGCAATGATTTGCAGAAAGTCGCTGGCTTTCAGCGAGGCTCCGCCGACAAGTCCACCATCGATATCCGGACATGCAAAAAGGGAGGCCGCATTATCGGGTTTCACACTGCCACCGTAGAGGATGGGGATCTGATTTGCGGGCTCCCCCCACGTTTCTGCCAAGGTTTCACGGATAAATGCATGCATCGATTGGGCCTGTTCATTGCTGGCCGTCTTCCCCGTGCCTATGGCCCAAATGGGTTCGTATGCGATGACGATCTGCGAATAATCGGTGATCTCGATAGAAAATAAACTGTCTTTGATTTGTTGCGCTACATAGGATTGCTCTTTTCCCTGCTCTCTGATATCCAAGGGCTCTCCGCAGCAGAATAGCACCCGCATTCCAGTTTTAACAGCCAGGTCAACTTTTTGGGCGAGAAGATCCGCGGATTCATGGAATAGCATTCGACGCTCGGAATGACCGACAATCACATCGCTCACGCCGGCATGCTTTAGCATGGTTGGCGATACTTCGCCCGTATAGGCTCCCGCCGCATGGACATAGCAGTTCTGGGCTGCGGCTTTTAGCTGCGATTTTCCTTGAATCGCGGCGACCAGTTCAGGTAAATGGAGGAAACTGGGAGCGATGACCACTTCCTGGTTGTTTCCCAAATTGGGCATGCCTTCCAGGATAGCATGAACAAGCTGTCGTCCTTCGTCCAGATTCAGGTTCATTTTCCAGTTTGCCGCAACAATTTTCTTTCTCATAGCTACATCTATTATTTAGTCTTTTAGTTGTTACTTTTTAGTGAACTGTTTTCTTAGGGATTCCGTAGCCTCGTATAAGCGTCGGTACATTTCAATCTCTTCTCCATGCAAGGACTGATGGCGACGGGCCATCATTCTTTCGGCGGTTTGCAGGGCTTTTTCGAAACGATAGGTGACCAGTTTATCTGCGCCACCCCAGGAAAAGGAGGGGATGAACTTGTCTGGAAATCCGCCTCCAAATAGGTTGCAGGATACGCCGACCACGGTCCCCGTATTAAACATGGTATTGATTCCGCATTTGGAGTGATCTCCCATAATCAATCCCATAAACCGCGTCCCGGTAGAAACCATTTCGCCCAGGGATTCATCCCATATTTTGATTTCGTCATAGTTGTTTTTCAGGTTCGAGCAATTGGTATCGGCACCCAGATTACACCATTGGCCGATGACAGAATTTCCCAAGAACCCATCGTGACTTTTATTGGATTGCGCAAAGAACAGCACGTTATTCAGCTCTCCGCCTACTTTGGACCCCGGGCCTATGGAAGTAGCACCATAAATTTTTGCTCCCATTTTTACGACGGCCCCCGGTCCCAAGGCCAAAGGCCCACGGATCAAACAGCCTTCCATGATTTCTGCGTCTTTATCCAGATAAATGGGTCCCGTTTCGGTATTCAGAATGGTGCCCGGTGCGATGCGCGCACCTTCCTCGAAAAAATATTGGTCGCCAATCACGGTAACGCCTTTCGGTATGGGAGGTGCGGTTCGACCGCGGACCTGCATGTCAAAATCCATGCGAAGGATTTCATCATTGGACTGAAAGAGATCCCATAATCTATGGAGAAGCAGAATCTTGGACTGGGATTGCTTTTCCGTGAACGCTTCAAAATCCTCCAGGCGGGTGATCGTCTGACCCTGAGATCGGGCCGCCAGCAGCTGGTGCCCTTTTAAAAGCTTGTCTCCAGGGTTTAAGCGGTTAATCTCCGCCCAGACTTCTGGGGTGGCAACCAGAGAGGCGTTCACCCATCGATTGTCTTCGCCCTGTATCAAAGGGTATTTGCTCTGAAGGTGGGGGAGCGTCAGGGTAGAGCTGGGCTTTTCAAAATAGCGCTCCCATCGCTGGCGCTGCGTCCAGAGGCCAATGAAAAGTTCCGCCACCGGTCGCGTATGCGTCAATGGTAGGAGGCGGTCGCGCTGAGAATCATCGAAAAGGATATAGTGCATGGATTTATTTAAGTTGGGTTTGGCTTCGAACCTAGCCAAAAAAATCCCGACAAAAGTCGGGATTTTTTAGGCCGAAAGCAAACTGCCTTCAGAGGGTCCTTCATGGTTATTAGGCGAAATATAAGCGAAATACATCGCCTATTTTTTCTTCTCGTAACGCTTGCGGAATTTCTCGATTCTTCCCGCCGTATCTACAAACATGGACTTTCCGGTGTAGAAAGGATGTGATGTATGGGAGATTTCCACCTTTACCAGCGGATATTCGTTCCCGTCTTCCCAAACAATGGTTTCCTTGGATGAAGTGGTGGAGCGAGTTAGGAAAGAATAGTCGTTAGACATGTCTTTGAATACGACGAGGCGATAACTTTCGGGATGAATATTTTTTTTCATTTTTTTCTTAGCATTTTTTGGGTATGAATGAGGCCATACCCTGAAAATAAGGCGACAAAGGTAGGTGTTTTCTTTTTGTCTGCCAATTTTTAGTCTTTTTTCTGATTTTTCTTGGCTTTGGCCACTTTGGTAAGTCTTTCATTTAATGCTTGCTCAATTTGGGTGGCCGATTGGAACTTTCCAATAACGATCCCCTCCTCGTCGATTAGAAAAGCCTGGGGGATGTATTGGATGCCGTACAGGGCGGCCGCCTCCGAATTCCAGGCTTTCAGGTCACTGACGTGGTAGGGCCAGACCAGCTTATCTTTTTCGATGGCTTTTAGCCAGGATTCTTTCTTCTGATCTAAGGATACGCTTAGAATGGTAAAACCCTTGCGGCCCCCTTTATATTTCTTGTCTTTGTACTTCTCATATAAAGCTACCAACCCGGGATTGGCGATCCGGCAGGGTCCACACCAAGACGCCCAAAAATCAATGAGAACCAACCTTTTCTTATGTACGTCCTCTAGGGAAATCTTTTTACCCTCTGGGTTTTCCAGTTCCAGGGATGGGGCCGGTTTCCCAATTTGAATGGTGGTGTTTTCATATTGCGCCTGTGCAGACAGACCAGCGGTCAGCAGGGCGGCAAGAAGTAAGGGGCGGATGTTCATGGTGTTTACCTTTGTCAATAGCGAAGTTAAAAGGAAAATGCATGCGATTCGAATAAAGGAAGCTCAGACTTCCAGTTCCAATCCATCCCATGCCAGCTCCATACCTGGTGGGAGTTCCCTGCTAATTTGGGCATGAAGTCCCATTTGATGACCGATATGGGTAAAATAGGTTTGCGGGATCTCTAAAGAATGGGCCACGGACACGGCTTCATCGAGGTTGAAATGCGAGATGTGTTTTTCTTTTCTCAAGGCATTGAGAACCAGAACTTTTGATCCCCGAATCTTCTGCATCTCTTCTTCCTCGATGCGATTGGCGTCGGTGATATAGGTGAAGTCCCCCATTCTAAATCCCAGTACTTCTAATCCCAGGTGCCATACTCGTATGGGCTGAATGGGAATGTCTCCGATCTGAAGGGGGCGACGATGGTCGAGGTCATGAACTTCGATCCGGGGGATACCCGGATAGGGGTTCTGATTGAATATATAGCTGAACTCCCGATGTAGAACGGTCTGCGTCTCGGCGCTTGCATAAGTGTGAATAGGGCCCTTCTGAATTTGATTATAGGCCCGGATATCGTCGAGACCGGCCACGTGATCCTTATGACCGTGGGTAAAAAGCACGCCATCGACGCGCGGTACCCTAGCCCTTAGCATTTGATACCGAAAATCTGGCCCGGTATCGATAATCAGGCTGGTCCTTGGGGAGCGAACCCAGACGGAAGCTCTGAGTCTTTGATCTTTGGGGTCGAGGGATTGACACACTTCGCATTCGCATCCGATAAATGGGACCCCTTGAGAAGTTCCAGTGCCTAGGAACTGTATGGAAATTTTCATAGATCTATCTCGGTCTGGGTGGCAGATAAGTTGGCGGTTCCACTGGGGTGGTCGCGCAGCCATTGGTTCCATTTCCGCATTTCCGGACTTAGCTCATCGGGATCAAAACTTAAAGAAGGTAAAATATCCAGCAAGGCATTGATGCGTCCTTCTATGTCAAGAAACTTATTGATTACGGCCACTCTTCGATCTTCCAGAATACAGTATCCAGAATGGAAGCTCCCTTTTTCATACCGGATCTGATACCGGGCTTCTTCGAAGAGCTGCTCCATTTTTTTCAAGGTGTTTGCCGTATATTTGAAGCTCATTCGCGTTTACTTAGAATTTTGATGCATAAAATTAGAGAATTCGCCGCAATTCTGTTTTTGGGAGGGCTTTTCAGTCTCTTTTCTCCTTCTGCTGCCGCCCAATCTTATTATGAAGAACTGCCCCGGACATTCTACGGAGGACTGGTGGCGGGAGCCAATTTCACGCAGGTAGACGGAGATCGGTTTGCCGGCTACCATAAGCTGGGAATGAATATAGGTGGCATCGTGTATACACAGTTTGCGCCGAATCTAGCCGTAAGTCTGGAAATCCTTTATTCTCAGAAAGGAAGCCGCGCTCATAAGGCGCAGCTTTCGACATCCCAGGCTTACCTGGTGCAGTCGCATCGGATCAAATTGGATTATGCGGAAGTTCCCGTTATGCTTTGCTACTTCGATAAGCGAAAAAGTCATTTTGGCCTAGGGTTTTCCTATTCGCAGCTCATTCAAAACCGCGAAGACGTACAGACGAACCCCTCTTTTCCGGTCGCCCTTTTAGAAGAGGAGTATCCATTTCGAAAAATGGATCTGAACTTCCTGGTAGGGGGAAGCCTGAAGCTATACAAGGGGCTGTTTTTAAATCTTCGTTTTCAGTATTCCATGATTCCGATTCGAACGAAAGTACATCCGGAACTGGGTCGGCAAGAACAGTTTAGCAATCTTTACGCATTGCGGCTCATGTATCTGTTCTAAGGACGGTTAGTCTACCGAATCCGTCTCTTCCAACTTTAAGGCTTTGATTTCTGCATGCAGGGCCTGGATCCGATTAACCAAGCTCTGGTAGGATTGGGGGTCGATCAAAGGCTTGGAGAGCTCCTGGGATGGGTTTGCCGCATCCAGCGAAGAAAGAGCATTGCCCGTGGGAAGACTCGCGGCGGCCTCTGCAAGGCCTTCGGTAATGGCCGCTGCCTTTTCAAAAGGTTCCTGTCTCAGTTCTTCCTGGACCTGAACCAGGGAGGAGAGGGAGGACCGCATGCCTTGGGTGAAACGATCGGTAGAGGAGCCGGCCTCTTCGATCTTGGCCTCCAGGTCCAGCAGCTGATCTTCAATATCTAGCAGACCGCGAGCCGTTCCGCGAATCAATCCGGAGTTCAGGGCATAAAGGAAGCCTCGCAGCCCCGCCTCGGAGCTGGCCAATAGAAAGCGGGAGGTTTCCAGAATCGGACTGATGCGATGATCCAGCGGCAACAGATTGCTATCCAATTTCGATCCAAGGATGGCCCCGGGTTCGATAAGCGCATCCCCATCGCCTACCCATAAATCGACCCGCTTTTCGCCGTTAATGCCATCGTTAGCCAAGGAAGCATGGCTGCCTTCCCAAAGTTTAACCTCGTCCTTAATGCGCAGGGTGAGTTTGACTTTATAAGGGTCATCGAGGGATAACTCCTCGATCCTCCCCACCGGCACCCCTTGAATCATCACTTTTGCCGATGGCTGCAGGCCCAGAATGTTTTCAAAGTATACATAATACTGCACCGTCCCCTTATGCCTTTGATAGGCGATGAACTTCCAGGCGGCAACCAGCAGCGCCGCCGTCAGCATAAATAAGATGATGCGTTTGCCTTTCATCCATCAATTGTCTTGTCAACAAAAATAAGGAATTGGTGGCGTCATGATGCCCTTTCTTTATCTTTGGGGTATGGCTACACCGTATCAGGTTTCGGCGAGGAAGTATAGACCACAGACCTTCGATACCGTCGTGGGGCAATCCCATATAACGACGACATTGAAGAATGCGATTCGCCAAGGGCAGCTCGCCCATGCTTATCTTTTTTGTGGACCACGCGGCGTAGGGAAAACCTCCTGCGCTCGGATCCTTGCCAAGACCATCAACTGTCTTTCTCCGACGGAGGACATAGAAGCTTGTGGCAGCTGTAAGCAATGCCTTCATTTCTCCACCTCTGCCTCTTATAACATTTTTGAGCTGGATGCGGCTTCCAACAACTCGGTGGAGGACATCCGAAATCTGGCAGAACAAGTCCGATTTGCGCCCCAGCAGGGTAAATACAAAGTCTATATTATTGATGAGGTACATATGCTCAGCTCATCGGCCTTCAATGCATTTCTGAAAACCTTAGAGGAGCCGCCTGACTATGCTATTTTCATCTTGGCTACCACGGAAAAGCACCGAATTCTACCCACCATACTCAGCCGATGCCAGATCTTTGATTTTCGGCGCATTGCCACCGAGGATATGGTCGCCCATTTGCAGCAGGTGGCTTCGTTGGAGGGGGCGGTTGCCCAGGAGGAGGGATTGCATGTGATCGCCCAAAAAAGCGAGGGTTGCATGCGCGATGCCCTGAGCATGTTCGATCGGATCATGAGCTATACCGGCGGCTCCCTGACCTACCAGAATGCCATGGAGCATTTGAATTTACTGGACGCCGACTTTTATTTTCAGCTCACGGATCTGATTTTGTCCAGAGACCTGCCCCAGGTCCTGCTCCAGGTCAATGAGGTTTTGGATAAAGGGTTTGAAGGGGAGGTTATCTTAGATGGTCTGGCCGCGCATTTCCGCCATCTGCTCATAGCCAAGGAGGCGAGCATGGCCCGCCTCCTTGAAGTTCCTAAATCCCATAAGGCGATTTTCTACGAGAAGGCCGCTCAGATCCCCCCCTCTTTTCTGATTTCCGCCTTGAGCCTTGTCCATGAATCTTTATTGAGCTACCGAACCGCCACTCAAAAAAAGCTTCATGTGGAAGTAACCTTGATTCGTTTATGCTATCTCCTTGATGCGACGAGAGAAAAAAAAAAGAGACTAGCGAAGCCGACGGAATCGGAGCTCCGTCCATCCGTTGATGCGTCGCTCCCGGTAAGGGAAACAAAACCAGAAAGATCTGTAGAGGCCCCTGCGCAGGTCGTTTCC
>CAZYEZ010000105.1:0-8110 GCA_964646775.1 uncultured Chitinophagaceae bacterium
TAGCGCGGCGGCCTCTTCAAATCGCTGACTTTTTACCACCATATTCTTTTCCTGCTTGATATCCTCGATCTTTTTTTCAAGGTCCAGGATATTCTGGGGAACGTTGATATTCTTCAAATGCACCCGGGCACCGACTTCATCCATGACGTCGATGGCTTTGTCGGGTAACAGACGGTCCGTCATATATCGATCACTCAGCTTCACGCAGGCTTCAATGGCTTCTTGATCATAGGTAACGTTGTGAAACTCCTCATACTTTGAACTGATGTTCTGAAGGATGGTTACGGTTTCTTCCACGCTGGGCGGTTCGACTAGAACCTTTTGAAACCTACGATCCAGAGCGCCGTCCTTTTCGATGTACATGCGGTATTCATCGAGGGTAGAAGCACCAATACACTGAAGATCGCCTCGGGCCAAGGCAGGTTTGAAAATATTGGAAGCATCTAAGGATCCAGAGGCTCCTCCTGCCCCGACAATCGTATGAATCTCATCAATAAAGAGAATGACGTCGCGATTCTTTTCCAGCTCGTTCATAATCGCTTTCATCCTTTCCTCGAATTGGCCGCGATATTTGGTTCCTGCCACCAGCGCAGCTAGGTCCAGGCTGATTACTCGCTTATCAAACAGCACCCGAGAGACTTTTCGCTGAACAATTCGCAGGGCGAGTCCTTCGACGATGGCCGTCTTTCCAACCCCCGGCTCCCCAATCAAAATGGGATTGTTCTTTTTGCGTCGGCTCAGAATCTGTGATACACGCTCAATTTCTTCTTCTCTTCCGACAATGGGATCAAGTCCCCCTAGCTCGGCAAGTTTCGTGATATCCCGACCAAAGTTGTCTAGAACAGGGGTTTTCGATTTTGCGGTTCCCGCCTGCCTTCTTTGCTGCTGGAACTGACGCTTTTCGTCTTCTTCTTCAAACTCTTCCGAACCCGGATCGTTATAATCTGACCGAGGTACGTTTCCTTGCAGAATATTCAGTTCACTTTTGAATCGCTCATAATCCACCTCATACTGATGCAGAATCTGGGTGGCCACATTCTCTTTATTTTTCAATATGGATAGCATCAGATGCTCTGTTTCAATGGTGCTGCTCTTCAACGACTTAGCTTCCAGTACCGTAATGCGGATGACGCGCTCGGCCTGTTTGGTCAGCGGTAGGCTATTCATGTTGGCCAGTGGCTGGTTGCTTTTATCTTTTATTACTGCTTCCAGTTCTTTTCGCAACTGGAAAAAGTCGATATCCATATTCTGTAGCACCCGCACGGCCATGCCTTCGCCCTCGCGAATGAGGCCGAGCAGTAGATGCTCTGTCCCAATAAAATCATTACCCAGTCGCAAGGCCTCCTCTCGACTAAAGGAAATGATTTCTTTGACTTTTGGTGAGAAATTAGAATCCATAATGTAATACGTTGTCCTGATTTTAGTAAAGTTAATGATTCCAAGTAAGCCTTTCCATTGGTAAAACCAATTCCCGCATTTTTATTTCCACCTTTTGTTTCGGGGCGCTTACCCGGATTTCGTGCGAAATAGGTTAATTTTACCTTCCTGCCAGCGATTGCCGGTAGACCGCCCATCCAATAGCTCAATATGGAATTCAAAATTGATACCAACGACCAGTATCTTCATATAAAGCCCCTTGCTGCCCAATTTGATGATAAAATGGCAGCATCGCTCCTCGCTCGTCTGCAACAGTATCCTGACGAAGCGGCGCCCCCACGCCGAAATATCATTCTCGACCTGAAAAACTGCCAGTCCATGGCCCCGGGAACGACGGCGGTTTTGCATCAAATCCATCAATATCAATACGAAAACGGTCAGTCTTTCGTCGTAACAGAGGCCCAGGGGGAGACCCTTGCTATGATTCGCCAAGAGGACCAACAAAAGATACTCCAACTCGCGCCCCGTTTTCAAGAAGCATTGGATATCGTTCATATGGAGATCCTAGAAAGGGATCTATTGGAGGGCGAGGACTCCGAAAATCCAGGTTAACCCGCTGATAATCCCTCCCCATGAAACTTACCATACTAGGCAACAACTCGGCACTACCCGCTTATCAGCGCCACCCCACGGCGCAGTTCCTAAGTTTAGGGGGCGAAGACCTGCTGATTGATTGTGGGGAAGGGACCCAGATCCGAATGGCCCAGTTTGGCCTTAGATGGAAACACTTGCACCATATCCTTATCAGCCATTTGCACGGGGACCATTATTTTGGACTGCCGGGACTGCTTACCAGCATGAGTCTATTGCAGCGCCAACGACCCCTTCACCTTTATGCGCCTGCGGCCTTGGCCAAGGTGTTAGACACCCTTTGGGAGGCCTCCCAGGGGGGATTGGACTACCCTCTTATCTTTCACGCCCTTTCGCCCGAAGGAGGCGTATTCGAAGAGGATCGGTTTCAAATTCAGTATTTCCCCGTGCACCATCGCATTCCCTGTTATGGGTTTCGCATATCCACCCGCCCTCGGCCGCGGCGGATTGACCCCGAAAAAGCGGAAAAATGGGGAATTCCCCGTCTTGATTTTAGTCAGCTGGCCGCAGGAAAAGATTATACCCTCCCGGATGGTCGCCAGATCGCCAATACAGAAGTCACCGAACCGGGGAAGCCTGCCCTTAGCTACGCCTACAGTGCAGATACTCGATACTCCGCATCCCTGGTCCCTCATTTCCAGGGGGCGGATCTCTTGTATCATGATGCCACTTATATGGACGCAGACCGGGATAAAGCCTATCTGCGATACCACAGCACGGCCGTGGAAGCCGCGCAGATTGCTGCTCAATCTGGGGTAAAAAAACTACTTCTTGGTCACTTCTCTTCGCGATACAAAGACCTGCAGCCCATGCTCGAAGAAGCCCGTCAGGTATTTGCCGCTACAGAACTTTCGATCGAAGGGCAATCTTATGAAATCGGTGATCAGAGCCCGGAAATGCAAATTCCAAGTGAATAAGGCGTAACGGCAGGTCCCTGCCCTTCTTTAAACTGGCCGTTGAGGTTATAGGTTCCCATCACGGAGAAGTTCCCCCAACCCAGCCTCAGAGTTCCGGCAAATCGCCAGTTTTCCAGATGTCTTTTGGTGTTTACTTTATAAACGATATTGGATCCTTCTTCTTTGCCTTTGGTATGCGCTCCGATCAGATTCCCTACACGTAGCCCAATGGCCGCCTTAAAACCTCGGTTGCGGTTTAACTTGTCTCCATAAAAACGTAATTCAAAGGGCGCCTCTACATAGGCCGTTGTAAGCTTGTACTTTTTGTATTCCCTGGATTCGGGAAGGAACAAGACTTGATTACTCGCTCCGGTATCGTCGAAAATGAGCTCTTGATCCTTAAAATAAATGTTGGCCGTGCCAATACCCAGACCGGCCGCAAAGCTAAAATGACTATTTTTTATCGGGAAATCATAACATAGATAAGCATTGAATCCGCGCCCAAAGCCACCCTGATTAATGCTATCTGGTACTTGATTCCAGTTTTCATGCGTGATCTGGAATAGGACGAAGTCCCGGGCTGGTTTCTCTGTTCTGGATGAAGCCGAACTATGGTCGTCTTGGTCCTGTGCTTGCAAACCAAAAGGCAGGGCAAGCATCAGGCATACCATTAACTTTTTTATCATAATGTGAAATTAGAGGGCAAATATAAACGCTTAGCTAGGGAAAAACTGTTAAAATGAAGGCCTTTTGAACTAGAAGATAAAAACTTCGGGCCCCTAGGAAGATTCAGGGAATTTGTACTACCTTTGTCCCCCGGATTCCACCAAATGGGGGGATTTATGGAGGCAGTAGCTCAGTTGGTTAGAGCATCAGATTGTGGTTCTGAGGGTCGAGGGTTCGAGCCCCTTTTGCCTCCCCAGATGATGGCGTTTCATAGGGTGATTTATAAAACGCGGTCAAAAAGCTATCAATAGCTAAAATGCAATAAGATGCTTAAAGCGCCTGCAAATCCATGATTTCAGGCGCTTTTTTATTTCCATTCTCCAGTTCCAGTTCCGCGCTTATTCCCCACCAGATCCCTCTCCAATTCCCAAGGTAATTCGCCAAACCTCTTGGGGTTTTACCTCTTTTTAGCATGATCGACTGATCGACTCAACTGTTCGACCCAACTGATTGTTCAAATGACTGATCAAATCGGAAAGTAGCAGCGCCAAAGGTGTAAAAACGCGAGGCTCCCCGGTCCATGCACATTCATAATCTGGGGTTTACCTTCTTTTTTGGGGCTTTTTTTAAGGCAAGGCATGGAAAAGCAGCAAACATATATTAGATTTACTTGGCCTTGTTCTATCTAGGCTATGCGCGCCCGATAAAAATGTGTATTCTTGAGGCGTACTTGTGACAAACAGGAAATTATGAAAGAACTGAACGCGTTAATTACAGAAGGCCCTTCTAAAGAACAACCAGGGCTTTCCCGCCGTAAATTTATGCAGTACTCTTCTCTTGCTGGCTTGGGCTTAATCCTTGCTTCTTGCGAGAAAAACGAAGATCCTGCTCCTGGCGCGGAAGAGGGCATTAATTTGGGGGAAGGCGATGCGGGTATTCTGAATTTTCATTACGCCGTAGAGCAAGTGCTCGCCGAATTCTTTAGCCGGGTGGCCGATAACCCTTATTCGGGCATCACCGAAAGGGAGAAGAATTATTTTGAAGATATCAAAGCGCATCAGCTTGCGCATCGGGAAATCCTTAAATCCGTGCTGGGACATCGGTCCATTGGGCTGCTTACCATCCGGATCGATCACATCTCCTATAACACCAGACTAGAGGTGCTGGGAATGGCTATGAAATTCAAAGAAATCTCTATTTCGGCTTATAATGGAAGCCTCCCTTTGCTTTCCCATTATGAACATGTTCAGCTTCTGGCGAAGATGGCCTCCGTAGCGAGCCGCCATGCGAGCTTTATTAGGGAAACGATCCAATCCGGAAGCTTTATGGATGGGAGTGATGCCCAAGGCATGGACAAAGCGCTCACGCCGGCGGATGTCATCGTGGCCCTCCGCCCGCATATTGCAGAGAACCTGTTGATCCACCAATTACCTACACGCTAATCAAACTTTTTCCTCGACATGAATGTTCGTGACCTTATAAAAGCCATCGGGGATACAGACCCCCAGTTTTTTGAGCAGGGAGCATCCCGCCGGAGCCTTGTACATCGGTTTGCATCGAAAGCATCTGCACTCACCATCCCGCTTGTTGTTAGCGCCTTTTTACCCAAAGCGGAGGCAAAAACGACTTCTAAAATTGGAGAGGGATTTTCCCTTGCCCTCCGAATCACCCATTTGCAGCGAGGCTTATACGAGATGGGGCTGAATGCTTCGGGGCTGACCATTAAGCCTTCAGATCGGGCTGCCCTGGAGAAGATCCTTTCCATTAAACATGCGCGCATTGAACTATTTACCCAGCTCATCGATCAGATTGGAGAAGACCAACCGCTTATTCCGGTCATCGACTATACGGGAGGATATGGAGCGGGAACCGGTCCATTCCAGAAGGTTTTCCAAGATTTTGAACAGTTTCTCAATCTGGCTCAATGCCTTGAAGACGTGTCGGTTCGGGCCTATAAAGGCCAGATTTCCATTTTCATGGTTCATAGTGATTTTATGCAGACCCTATTGCGCGCCCATTCCTCGGAAGCCCGGATCGCAGCCAAGGTCCGCATGATGCGACGCGACCTCCCGGGATCTACTCCCCTGCTGGAGCCTTGGGTAAGAGGTGACCAAAGTCATTTGCCCGATGTATTCTTCGAAAACTTTTATTCCGGAGAAGCCAATACCACGCAAATGGGCTTCGCCATTCCAGGGATTAACGGCATGCCAGTGAATCATCATGCAGCCACTGAGGCCTTTGATGAGCCGCTTCCTGCGGATCGGGTCATGGCCGTGGTGCAAAAATTCTTTGCCGGTTAGTTGGATTGGAGGATTTCCATGGCTTTAGGCTTAAATCGGTAAATCGGGTGGTGCGCTCAGACGGGATCTACATCGATAACGAACTGTAAGCCTCGGACTTTAGCCGCCTTTTGCTTTTCCCCGAGTAGCTTTGCTTTAACCTCGGATAGAAGGATCGTGTCCGGTTGGCATTTAATCAGGACCTCTTGAATAAAATACCCTCGGATCTGGTAGACTAGGGCTGGACTTGGCCCTAAAACCTTTATATGGCTCTCGTTCGCCAAGGCCGCCACGGCGGCCTCTGCTGCCTGTCGCGCAGTGCTTTCCTTCTTGTGCTTAAAATGGAGGCGAAAAAGCCGGCAGACCGGAGGATAGTCAAATGCTTTACGCAAGGCCATCTCCTGCTGATACATGGCACGGATATCATAATCCTTTACCCACTGGATGACTTTATGGTCATGCTTATAAGCCTGAATAATCACCTTCCCCTTTCCGTCAGCCCTACCGGCTCGGCCACTAACCTGCGCCATAAGCTGAAATGCTCTTTCCTGGGCCCGGAAATCCGGAAAACTCAATAGCCCGTCCGCTTGTAAAATGACGACCAGCTGCACGCCCGAAAAATCCAGTCCCTTAACTACCATCTGTGTGCCAATTAAAATGTCCACTTTTCCCGCTTCTAGATTCCTGAATACCGTGGCATGCTGATGCTTCCCTTTCATGCTGTCTATATCCATGCGGGCGATTCGCGCCTGGGGAAATAATTGCTGTACTTCTTCCTCAATTTTCTGGGTACCGAAAGACCTTGCTTGCATCCGCTCATCCCCACATTGGCCGCAGCGGCGAATAACCGGCTGTTTGTTCCCGCAATAATGGCAATGCATTTTATCTGAAGCTTTATGATAGGTCAAAGAAACAGAGCATTGGCGGCACTGGGGGACCCATCCGCAGGAAAGACAGAGATGAAAAGGGGTATATCCACGGCGATTATGAAATACAATGACCTGCCTTCCCTGAGCCAGGGTCTCATGGATGGCTTTTGTTACTGCCGGCGTGATTAATGGAGCAGAAAAACGTTTGGCTGCCGAAGGCTGAGGCGAGGCGACTTCAATTTCCGGCATCGCAACTCCTTGATATCGCTGCTTGAGCGCCACAAACCCATATTTGCCCCGGGCAACATTATGAAGGCTCTCCAGGGAAGGGGTGGCGGAACCCAGTAAAGTCCGGGCGCCAAATAAATGGCTCAGGTAAATGGCCGCATCCCGGGCGTGGAATCGGGGCGCGGGATCTCGCTGTTTGAAGGACGCATCATGCTCTTCATCGACAATAATCAACCCCAGGTCTTGAAAAGGCAACCAAAGGGCAGAGCGAGGGCCCAGGATGATGCCGTAGTTTTTCTCTCTTACTTTATCCCAGATCTCTACTCTTTCATTCGCCGAAAACCGAGAATGATAAACGCCTAATTCATTGCCAAAATAGGCTTTTAATCGTCGTACCAAATGCGTGGTCAATCCAATTTCTGGTAGCAGATAGAGTACTTGTTTGCCCTGTTGCAACTGCGCTCGAATTGCTTCTATATAAAGGTGGGTCTTCCCGCTTCCCGTGACTCCTTGCAGGAGAACAACCTGCTTTTCCGCAAATTGCGCTTGGATCTCTTGGAGCGCAGCCGCCTGATGGGGCGTAAGCACCACGGGCTCGGGATCCAGATCGGTCGCCCCTCCCAAGCCCAACAGGCGATCTACTTGTTCTATGTGAATATCGAAAACATCTTTTTCAGCCAAGGCCTGCAGCTGGGTATGGGAAGCCTGGGCCCGCTCCAACAGCGCTTTAACCGAAATACGGGGACCCATTCGGCCCCGAAGATCCATATAAGCTAAAAGGATGGCCAATTGCTTCGGAGCGCGCTGGAGCTTTTCAAACAATGCAGCCAGCGCTTCCTGCGGCCTGAAAGCCTCCGAAAGCTCTACCTGTCTCTCGGTTTTTGGCCGAAAACGAGACTCCATTTGGTCTTCCCATAGAACCCACTGAGATTCAAGAAGCTCGGAAAGGACGGCCTGCATATCCTGGGCCGCCACCCGGGTCCGGATCTCCGGAATGGTTAAAACCTTTGTCTTAGAGAGCCAGTCTGCAATGGGCGCCGTCTTGGCGGTCCAGGACTTTGCGCCTCCCCCATCGAGGGGGCGCCAGACCAAACGGGTCTCCGCACTCATCTTCAGATGGGAAGGAAGGGCAGCCTGCATGACT
>CAZYEZ010000106.1:0-254 GCA_964646775.1 uncultured Chitinophagaceae bacterium
AACGATAATTAAGTCTCCGGGCCTGAACCCACCATTTTTGCGGTCTAGGGATTTGAAGGTAGTAGATATGGGCGCATCAATACCCGAAGCGACCCTGTCCCTAGCTTCGGAGAACATCATCGTAGCCTTCTCCATCGACACCCAACTAGAGGCCGTTTTGGTGGTAGCAGATTTAGCAAACGAGTTGATAAAATAATTGTTCAGCTCAAAAGGATCCTCTAGGTTATAGGCACCGTTCATAACCTCTTTAGATG
>CAZYEZ010000106.1:264-7923 GCA_964646775.1 uncultured Chitinophagaceae bacterium
GTCGCCTAAGGAAGTATTCGACTAATGCCAAGCAGCGGGTCTCGATACTGGACCCGCCCCTAGATTCATTCATAATCCCGGTAAGGGCATAAGCCCCACCTACGCTTTCTAGCATCCCCCGGGTTCTAAGGTCTTCGATAACAGTTATCAGGTCAGGCACTCCCCCATTACGGTAGATATTGACCATCGACTTGTAGATCTCGGAATGGTTCTTATCATAGAACACTTCATGGGAAGTGAGGACCGCATACACTTGGGAGAATATGGATCCGTTGGTAAAAAAAACGTTCCCCAAAATATCCCTTTCGAGTTCCGGGGAATGAGGCATAACACGTAAATTCATAGTGGTCGGATGAAGGAGTTTATAGGATTATCGTTAGTGGTTCGGTTGTTTTTTGCCCATCTGGCAAGCCTACGGCTGGTCTCCCAAGTCGTTTTTTTCTCAAAAAGCATAACTCCGTTGTTATCCTTTTCCGTCCAATAATCTACGAACTCCCTAAGCATTGCTATCGGGTATTTATCCCTGAATTCGGCCACTTCATCCTTAAAGGCTTTCTCTCGATCCTCATAGGTTCCCGTAGGCTTGGGTCTGCGGTCTTTAATTTTCACAAGGAGATTATCTTTAGGTAGTTCGCCAGCTTTGACCATCTCTTTGGCCATGCCTTTTACTACCAGGTCTGGGTATTTAGACAATTCTAAAATCAATCTTCTAAGGTTATCCATATTGGTATGTTTTTTTCAGTCACTAAATGTTTGAATTTCCGAAACCTACGCCTAGCAATAGCTTTAATCGGCATCAGGATAGCATTGCCATTGTCATAATCGGTATGGCATTGCCAACAGGCATAGAAAAAATTATCGTCATTCTCGGCCACAGAAGGGAATTTCGACTTCGGTAGGATATGGGCGATTTGCGTTCTAGGGCTTAGTGAGGAAGGAATGTATATCTTCTTGTTGCAGTTCTCACAGATCCCGGGGGAGTTCGCAATATGCCTATCATACCAATTCTTATGATTAGGCTTAACCTTCTTAGGCTCGGGGTTCCGCTGGATGATATCATCGGGGGACAGATAATGAGCGGAGCAATAGCCCCCAATGAGCAGGACAGGTCTGGCATCTTGGGGGCATTTGGGACACCTACCGAACATAGTTATCCATATTTATGCCGTGAACGAATTTGAGGTAGCCTCTTGCCTTATCTATTGCTTCCCATAGCGCATCTTCGTTTTCTTGCTCCCAAGGCGTTGGGAACATTTTCACTCGGTCTTTCAAAGGGATAACATATTTATCCCATTCCTTCTCCTGTAGGATATGCTCGGATCCCGGGTTCAGCTTAAAGAACTTCTCGGGATCGAATATCATATTCCGCTCAATCCTCTTCTGCATCTCTATCCACTCGGGGTTCTCTGAATCGGGGGATCCCATGGTATAGTAATAGGATAGCTTTTCTGCCTCAATCTGATGCATTGAAGCGTTTACAAGGGTGAATATAGTAGCCGATTCTTTCCGGCCCGTAAGGGCCATATAAGCCACATTCTGCCACTTATACTCCCTTTTGAGGTTTACCTCCGAAAATGGGAACGTAAACAGGGACCAAGAACACTTAGCATCCAACACCCCTAGATTCGTAATGGAATCAGGGGTGCCGGATAGCGGTCCTTTGGTGAACAGTTCCTCGTTTTTTAGTATATACTCGTCCGTCTGGTACGTCTGGCGGATAACGTTAAGAGCTTCCTCTTCCTGTTCCACGCCTTTGACCGTAAACTTCGATATGAACGAAGGATCCCGGTTATATTTAAGGGCAATAGCCACTTCGTCCAGGTAGGCCTTAGCCGTTTCCGATAGGATCTCCCCCTTCTTTTTCGGTTGTACCATTAGTTTCCAAACTTGGCTTGCTCGTATTATTCGCATCTTTATCTTTTAATTGGGTTGATTTTTCTATGAATTTATCTTCAAGGCCTAGTTGTTGCGCCTTGGTGAAAAGCTTTCTGGTCATTTTCCGCCAATCGGTGCAGTTGTCGATAAAGTCTTCCATATTGACCTTTTCGGGATCCGGGACCTCTTCTGCCTCTGTATCTATGTAGTCAAGACCATCTTTCCGTATAACGGCTTGATCGGACTGTATGGCGGTAAGCATTTCGGTGGACAAAGGACCGTATTTGTGCAGTAAATCCTTCAAGACGGTTTTTATGGCCATAGCATTGAAGTACTTCGCCCACACCTGATCCCAAGCTTTGCTGTGGGTTTTGCCGTGCTGCAATACTTTACTATGGGGCCAATATACCGTCTTATGGAATCCGCTCTTTAATTTAAAGAATGCGGCATAGCCAATTACGTTATCAGAGGCTTTTACGGAAAAATCGAATTCTGGACCTGTCAGCGGGTTGTTGCTTTTGAGTTGCCCTTCATAGATTTCGCTAGCCCCAATAGTTTCATATTCTCCGGAGCGGATAGCTAGTTGTATTAGCCCTTTGTATCCAATTTGAAATTGGGCCTCTTTAATTCCCTTGTAACGGTTGCTATAAGGCACAATCCACGCATGGCCCAACCCCCTAGAAAGAGAGAGGTTGAGGCCTCGGGCCGTCAATGCAGCCCGGTACAGGGAATCAGGTTCACAAGACCCAATTGTATCGGGCATAGCGGTTACGATATTGAGCAATTCTCGAACCAATCCTTCCTTGGCATCACCAAGAACGGTCGACAGTTCAGTCTGAACGGAATCACTATTTAGGTACTTTTGGATTTGCATGATTTTTGGTTTTAGGAGTGATGGTAAGTTCGTATCCGGCATAGTCTAAGAATGCAATAATAGTTCTTAGAGACGATGTTCTCCGGTTTACTAAGTTGTAATAGTTCTGGTGGTTGCCGTGACCAGAGAGGGAGAACTCTCTAGCGGCCTGTTTGCCAACCTTGCTCAACACTTCTTTGATGAAGTCTTCTTGCTTGTAACGCAGCTCTAGCATATACCGCTGCTTAGCATTTAATTTAGCCATTTTACTTATTTTAAAGGGTTTAGGATATGAATTCTAATGGACCATCATGCACAAAGAGACAGATGGTTTGGGATTCGGTTTTCAGGTCAGTTGTTAACGATTCTGCATTGTCAATGAACACGGGCAAGGCAATTCCGCAGTGCTTGCTCATGGCATTAATAATATCAATATCGACCACTATTTTTTCTCCGGTGGAGAGAGCGGAATAACCAACATCATTCCAGGTAGCTTCGCAATCATCGGCCAATCCTCCATTTACCTGTTCCTTGAAAAGTCGCCATTTAACAAAGCTGAATAGTCCATTCAATGCGTTGGTAACAGCTACCATCTTATCGTTTGCGAACTGCTGCAAGGCAAACAGCTGGCGTTCACGCTCGGCGATTTCCCAAGTAGCGTGCTTCAACTCTGACTCTAATTCCTTGGTCCTTTTTGCTATTTGGATGTAGGCCTTTCGCTCCGCAAGTATCAACTCCATATCACGCACACGGGCTTGAATGGCTTCTAAGGCCTCTTTACTTGGGGATTCGGGCTTCGTTGGGTATTCAGGGCTTTCGGGGATATTCTTGGTCAGTTCCGCCAAGTAATCGTGAGCTTCTTTGAGTTCAGCTTTACAGGCGGCAATGGAAGATTTTGCCATCTCCTGATCCTTCCTGAACTGTTCTTTAGCCTCTGCTGTTTCGGCTTCCGCTTGCCCTAGTTCTGCCTTCACTTGTTCGCCTTCGGCTGCGATAGCTTTCAGGGCATCTTCTTTAGCTTTCACGAATTCCGCGATAATCTCATCAGTATTTGTTTCCTGAAGGCATGTAGGGCATATACCCTTAGCGGGTTGCTGCTCTTTGCTTTTAAGGGAATATTCCTTTCGCAAAGAATCGAGTCGGACTTTAAGGCTATTTTTCCTAGATAAGTTACTATATATGAATGTCCCGGCAACGATAAGTTCATACTTGTGAATGAGTTGTTGCAGCTTGGCGATACGCTCCCGAGTCTGGGAGACTTTAGCGGCCGACTCCTGATACATATTGGCATGAGCATCCCTTATACGGTCATATTCCACCAACGCAGCTTCCCAATCGGCCTTCCACTTTCTGTGGGCTTCGTCATGCTTCTTTAGCTCGGCGGCCTCCTCGATTTTAAGGGCATTAAGTTGGTCCTCGAGCTCTTCCCAGGGCTGATCATTGGGCATATTACGCTTGTTCTCGGCGATCCTTGCCTCATGATCCTTAATATCGGCTTTTAGGCTTTTAATCTTCTTTTGGAGATATTCCCTTGCCTCATCTTCTCCTTTATTGGCTAGCAATTCTCTGATACTTTCATCAGGCAACATTTCTTCGATATCTGGGGCCATATCCATTAGGATTGCCCGCTGTTCCTTCCAATTCAGGGACGTGAAATGTCCTGCAACGGACAGTAAACGGAACTTATCAGCCGGGCAGATGATTGTAGCTACCTGGTTGTTGTACTCTGTGGATGAAACGGGTAGATCGTCAATATAATATTTAACGACATTCCCCTTGAATATGGGTTCGGGTTCACCTTTCGGTTTTACCCAATCCTCTAAATACACCCTCTTTAATTTGGTCCCGCCAATGACAACAGTCACCTCATGTGGGTTTCGGTTTCTGCTCGGATCGGCGGTGTTTTTAATATTGAAGTTTTGCCTATCGAACATATCCTTACCTGTTAGGCACCAGTAGTAGGCATTGGCAATGGTGGATTTACCAGCACCATTTGCGCCTTTAATGATCGTTTTGGGCGAAGTGAACTTTATTTCCTGGAAGTCAATGCCAGCGAAATTCTTGATTGTTATACGTTCTAGAAACATGTTAATTGGATTTATTGATTGTTTGTTAAATGACCAAATCGCTAATGACGTGTCCAAGGGCTAGGACCGTCGTAAAGGTCGTGGCTATAGAATCCGCTACGGGGTTGTTGATGCAATGGGCGAAAGATTGAAAACCTATCCAGTGAGATTTAAGGTGGTCGGGGATGATTTGATACATGTGTACACCCCATCTGCCACTATCTCTTATCATTTGCTTGATAGAGGACCTAACTTCTTCTTCGGTGATTAGGCTGGTAATCCATTTTGGGCCAACGATTCCCATGCCTTCAGGCAGTTCACTTTTTGGGGGATCAGCGGATAGGTCCACCGTTCCACCTATACATAATAATCCAAGAGCAGTTTTCCCTATCCCCATATAAACCACGTCTTCCACACCTTCTTTGATCATCGAATACTCCCGTACCGCTATCGCTTGTCGAAGAAACGATGCGGCATAATCAATATTCGGATCATTCACATGCCTAAGGATCTCCCTAAATTCCTGCTCGCCTAAGGTGCTATAATAGTCTAGAAGATCAGATTCAGGATTAGTGTCCATCCAAGCCATGCTAGTGGCAATTCTTTCTTCACCGATAAGGTCGGTGTACCATGATGGAATTTGAATTCGTAGCTTCATTTTATTTGGTTTAAGTGGTTAACGATGTGAGCAAAGATAGGCAATGAAAATTAAAATGCAAATCTTTTTGTAAAAAACTTTTGCATAAGCCCAATTAGATGGTTCCCATGGTGTAAGGAGTACGGTAGGATAATCCACTTTCTGGCAGCTAATCCACTTCCTCATGCCTCACTCTGCACTCTGCACCCTCCTAGGCCCTATCCATTTCCCGTTGGGTCATCCATTTCCCATTGCTAATCCATTTCCCGGCAGTGCATCCATTTCCCGGCAGTGCATCCATTTCCCGGCGCACCCCCCTACCCCCTGCCGGGGGCAAACCTCAAAAATGGTCATATATCGCATTTCATAATCCATTTCCCGGCAACACATAGAATTTAAATCCATTCACCGATACCCCCATATGTCCAACCGATGAAAAACGATCAAATTCAAAAAAAATCGAATGGGTGGCACAAATGAACGAAAACGACAAAGTGAAAAATAATCCAATGTTGCGGGCCGTCACATATGCCAAACATGAATAAAAAATAAACGGATGGAACGGATAAGCAATCCGGCGATGCATGGTAAAATAAATGAATGTAGCGGATGAAGAAATGTAAAGAAACGAACTGCCACAAAAGAGAAAATCGACCCAAAAAACACCCAAAAACGATTCAAATAACACATTACAAAAAAGAATTTTCATCAACGAAACACGCACAGGGAAAGGTTTTCAGAAGATGAGAAAAAAAAATTTGCAAAAAAGTTTGGAAATTCCAACCCGGTGATAGTATCTTTGTGGAAACAATAACCAAAAAAAACATAAATCATGACACAAATCAAAAACATTCACGGACATGTTATTTATACCTCAACCGCCATCTCAATAAAGAAAGCTGTTGAAGAGGCAGTAGCCGATGGGGTATCTCTGGAACAAGCTAACCTTCGGGGTGCAATATTGTTGTGCGCAAATCTTGCGGGCGCAAACCTCGAGGGCGCGAGCCTCGGGGTAGCCGACCTGTCTGGCGCGAACCTATCAGGCGCAAACCTGTCTGGCGCGAAACTAGAATCCCTAGACTTTTCTATGGCAAACCTATCAGGCGCAAACCTTGAGGGCGCAATATTGTGTTGGGCAAACCTTAGGGGCGCAAACCTCGAGGGCGTAAAACTAGAGAAAGCAAACATTTGGGGCGCGAAATTCTAATCTAATCAATAATCAATAATCAGTATAACTAATAACCAAAAAAAATGAACTACACAGAATTTGAAAGCAAAGTTAAATCCATGTCCGCCCATGATATAATAATGGCGATGGTCGAGGGGCTTAGGCAGCCCCGGACGAAAATCGATATGAAGACATTCGGGGAAATAAGATGGGGGATCTGTTACGGTTGCGCCGCCACTAATGCCATCCTCCATATTATGGCGGCCAAGGAAGATGAGGAGATAAAGGGCTACATTCGCACGGCCACAGACTACGTTATATC
Organism: uncultured Chitinophagaceae bacterium; assembly: GCA_964646775.1. Taxonomy (GTDB): domain Bacteria; phylum Bacteroidota; class Bacteroidia; order Chitinophagales; family Chitinophagaceae; genus CAYPQN01. Next base: position 7,186 of record CAZYEZ010000106.1, read on the forward strand.
CCCTCTGTTCCAATTTGAAAGTGCCATAGATTATCTCAGGAGAGGGTTCGTTAGTAGATACAATGATCAGGCAAAAGCGTTGGGAATTGCCCCAATAACCCCTATGCCCGGTCAGGAGTTGCCACGCCTGGATAACGACTACACGGAAGAGCAATTACAGCAATACGAAAAACTAGCCAAATATCAATTGACCGCCTAAAATAGGGAACTTTCACTTTAATTTTTCACTCATATAAATTAAATATCATGCAAAACCAAATTGAAAACTGGAAATAAAGCGAAGAATATCAGGAGCTAGGCGACCTCCAAGAAGCATTTGAGGTCTATTACGAACACTACCTAGGCTTTCATTATGATTTTGAAAGCGCTATTAATGAGTTTCACGATGCATATGTAGGCGAATACGCATCAGAATTAGAGTTTGCTAGTGAATTGGCGGACGAAATGATCCCGTCCGATGCGCCTAGGTTCTTATCAGATTATTTTGATTATGAACAGTTTGCGCATGATATATTTATAGGGGACTACTGGTTCCGTGACGGGTACGTATTCAGACCACAATAATATATCGGGCGCCGAAATTAGCAAAATATCAATTAACCAATAAAAAACAAAAAAAATGAACAAGACGAAAAGAGTAATCACCAACCAGCAGGCAAACGTAAAATATCACTATGTGATAGATGATCGTGATACTATATGGACAGCCCCCAATCCTTGGTTGCTGCTCAAGTCGAA
>CAZYEZ010000107.1:0-7781 GCA_964646775.1 uncultured Chitinophagaceae bacterium
TCAATTAAATGACAACATTACAGCAAATGAACAAGCCAGGAGCCTAAGCTTAGCCTCTACTCCCCTTCCGGATTGGAACGCCCTTTCCAGTAATAGTAGAAGGGAAGTCCCGATACGATCAACAATAGCCCCATCATGGACTTTAAAGGGGACTCATAAAAGGACATGGCCGTTAGAAGCACGCAAAACAAGATAAAGAATACCGGTATCCAGGGATAGGCGGGCACTTTATAAGGCCGGTGCATCCTGGGTTCACGGATCCGCCAAAGGATGACCCCTAGGACGATCAGTGCATTAAACAGGAAAGCGGCGATGATGACCAGGTCGGTAAGCAGCTCAAAAGATCCCGAAAATACGAGGACGCAAGCCCAGATACACTGATAAATCAGCGCATAATAAGGGGTGTGAAAACGGGGGTGGGTCCAGGCGGCGGAGCGGAAGAAAAGGCCCTTTCGGGCCATGGCATAGTAAATGCGTGAGGAGACCAGGATCGTGGCGTTGGTGCAACCGAAAGTGGAAACCAGAATCATCGCACTGATGATATAGGCCCCGCCCGTACCCAGGATCTCATTGACCACCAGCACGGCAGCAATATGGTTCTCATCTTCTGCGACCGCCGCCAGCATTCGATCAATCGGCATGACATAGAGGTAAGCGGCATTTACCAGAAGGTAGAGTAGAATAATCGCAGAAATACCCAAGACCAGGGCTCTGGGGAGATTTCGGGCGGGATTTTTGACTTCTTCCCCGATAAAGCCCAGGGCCAGCCAGCCTTCATAACCCCAGAACGCCGATCTCATGGCCAAAACCATTAACCCTAAAAATCCAAGAACCCCAAATCCGGATTCAGGATAAGCCTCCGAAGGCGTCATGAAAATCTCCGCGCTTCCCTTAGGTGAAGTAAAAGCGCCAAAGCAAATCGCGAGAATAGAGATCAAAATGGTTCCGGTAAAGACCAGGCTAAGGTTACCCCCTCGGCGCGTACCCAGAATATTAATGATGGTCAAGGCGATAATCAAGGCACAGGAAGCCAGTTTGGCGCCTATATTGTCCAAAAGATAGATCCCGGCTAAAGACCATGATTCTAAATCTGGACTCAGGCGAGGCAGGTCCACGAAGGTTCCCAGGGCCCCGGCAAAGACGAAAGCGACCGAGGAGATCGCCGCCGTTTGAATCACCGTAAACGAAGCCCAGCCGTAAAGAAAAGAGATCTTTTTGCCATAAATACGCTCCAGCCAGCTGAATGGACCCCCAGCATCCGGAAACATGGCACTGAGCTCTGCGATGCAAAAAACGCCAAAAAGGATTATCATTCCGGCAAGCAGCCAGGCCAGAACGACCATCCAGGGAACCATAAGCAGCTCGGACATGGGGGCGACTTTTTTGAACACCCCCGAGCCAATGATCGAACTCATCACCATAACGATGGCCATTTTCAAGCCAAAGGACCGATCCAGGACGCCTGATTTCCCTCGTTTTGCCATTTGCCGAAATTTTAGGTAAACCGCCAATATAGAAAAATGCGCTCCAAATCCCCGGGACCTATCCGATTCCTTTCAAGGAACCCCGTCCTTCGGATTTCCATTTGCCCGGCTTAAGGGTCGAAAAAGCAAAAAAGCTCCGGACTTTTTAGATCCAGAGCTTTCGATAAGCTTTCGATAAAGAGGCAGGTTTTGATTAACTGTGCACAAAAGCATCAATAACCTCTCGAATCCGACGATTCAGCTCTTTCTCCTTCATTTTTGTCGCCTTCCATTCTTTGAAAAGAGCCGTGAAATGCTCACCTAGAATCTTATCGTCCACTTTCTCATTGACCTTTACTCGATTCAGATCCTTGAGGCGCTGATCCCATTCCTGGCGCACCAGCGTCCAGAACAACTTGTTCTCTTTCCAATACTTCACCGCAGGCGCACATTCCTCCTCATCTACTTTATAATAGGTATTGAAGCCTTTTTCCTGAACCAGCAACTGGTCCTTTCCATTTGTTCTTTGGATTTTATGGTTGTCTTGTTCGTGAACATAACCGTTTTCGCTGATCAGAATACGATTCTGGCGACGCAGAATGTTGTAATCACTGCGGTGGGTGTATTCGCGGCGGGGCAAGGGCGCATCGGCCGTGCTTTCCCAATAAGTCTTTCCATCGTTTTGAATCCAGCGGCCTATGCCCTGATACCGAGGCTCATCGTTGACCTCCCAAATGGTTTGGGTCCATGATCCTTTGACTTCATCTGCCGAAAGGGTTTTGCGCGTCCAGACCCGATCCCCTTGAAACTCCAAAATCTCGGGAGACTCATAAACCCATTCTTCTCTCCAATGTTTGACGATCATCGAATCATTGATGACCAGCAGGTGCTGCAGGGCCATTTTGCCCTCGGTATCCATGATGGGCATGACCCACTCGATGGCATTCATATCCTCGCGTTCCTGATACTTGTAGTCATCACTCATAGCGAAGGTTTCGGCATACTGAAAGTTTACAGAAAAACAACCGCAGAGCTTTTCAATATTCTCCTTTCCGGGTTGCGCAATGGTCCAAGCGGGCCATGCCATGGCAGATGCCAGCAAAAAAGTTTGCACTTTATTCATCTTGATTTACAATTTGATGACAAAGTAAGCGCAAACTTGAGCCAAAGCTTTTCAAAAAGGGGAACCTTCCGTTTAAAATCCGGGAATTATCGGCCGACTTCCTCTCCCTGGGCTTCCGGCGCGGCATCAATCAAATCCATGAATTGATCCAGCTTCGGCGTGATGATGATCTGGGTTCTACGATTCTTCGCTCGTCCGGCTTCCGTATTATTCGGTGCCACGGGATTATACTCACCCCGACCTCCTGCTGTCAGTTGTTTGGGATCAACGCCGTATTCATTTTGCAGTGCCTGAACGACCGAGGAGGCTCTCAGGGCGCTTAAATCCCAGTTGTTGCGAATGTTTTCCCGGCTGATGGGCACATTGTCCGTATTTCCTTCGATGAGCACATCATATTCCGGATAATCCTTGATGATCTTGGCAATTTTGCTTAAGGTCTCCCCTGCTTGGGCAGAGATCTCGTAGCTACCCGAACGATAGAGCATATTGTCAGACAGAGAAATGTAAACCACGCCTTTAAGCACCTGGATGTCTACGTCTTTCATTTCCTCCTGACTGAGCGAGCGGGTCAGGTTGGCCGTCAACACTTGGTTCAGCGAATCGCTCTTATCCTTCATGCGAATCAAATGCTGAATGTATTTATTGGAGGCAGAAATCTCATCCACAAGTTTGGCAATGTTCACATTCCCCTGGGAAGACGAGGACAAACATTTATCCAAGGCACGCTGCAGGGAGCTCAGATTACTTCTCTCTGCGGCCAGCTGATCCTGTAAACTCTCGCTTCGCGCCCGCATCGATGCCAGTTCCGTTTCGCAGGCCCGCTTCTCGGACTCACAGGCTGCCTGCCGGGTCTGCAGATTTTTATAACTCGTCTGCAAACGGTCAAATTTCTTTTGGCTCACACATCCGGTCGAGAGCCAAACCATCGAAACGAGGGCTAAGGAATAATACAGCGTATTGCATTTCATAAAATAAAATTTTTGAACATCAAATTTACTATCAAATTCGTGCCAGAACCCAAAATAAGAAAAAAAATCGGGCAACCAGGCATGGAACCAAGCGGAAACAGGCCTAGCCTTCCACAAATCGCTCCAAGTCTTTCGGTGTTCCAAAAAGCAACATCACATCTCCTTTTTCAAGGACGGTATCTTCGGCAATCACCCCCATGACGCGCAGGTCCGAGGACGGCGTTCCGAAAATATTGTTATGGACCGTTTTCTTTAAGATGGAAACCAGCACCAGGCGAAATTTACTTCCCAGCAACAGGTCTTTGACCTGCTGCCCTTCATAGCGCTTGGGAACGGTTACCTCGAGGATGCGATATCCCCCCGTGATCGGAAAGGAATCCAGAATCCCGGGCATATCCAGTTTAAAGGCCAGCCTTTCGGCCGAATACACCTCCGGGTTGGAAAACTCCCGGATGTCCATCGCTTCAAGCACGACCTTCTGAAGGTGGGAGGTAATACGACTGATGATGCGCCGGGCTCCCATTTGCTTGAGCAAGGCGGTGGTCATTATATTGGCTCCCTCGTTCTCTCCGATGGCGATGACCACGGCATCGACATCGCGAACCGGAAGTTGGGCCACCGCTTCCCGATTCGTTGAATCCAGGGCAATGGTATGGGTCACGGTATTCTTAAATCGGTCGACTTTTTCCATGCGCTCATCGACACCGATGACTTCATGCCCAAATCTTACCAGTTGCTCGCTGAGGGCGGACCCAAAGTTTCCCAGTCCAAAAACGATGAATTTCATAGATACGAATCTAGTTAAAAATTGATCTCCTCCTGGGGATAGCGTAAATAATCCGGCTTGCCCTGAGGCATGAATGCTAATAATACGGTGATCATCCCGATTCTTCCCACATACATGGCAACGATTAATACCGCTTTACTAAACAAAGTCAAGTCAGGGGTGATCCCCAAAGTCATACCCGCGGTGCTAAAGGCAGCGAAAACCTCGAATACAATGGCCACCAAGCCTTTTTGCCCATCTTCTAGTGCAATGAGGAAACTAAAGGTTCCAATACAGATCATAGAGAGAAGGATAATCGCGAAAGCTCGGCGCAAGGATGCAGAAGAGATTTCAGATCGCCCATACTGTACCCGATCCCTACCCTTGAGCACCGCCATGAGGTTTAACATCGCCAGTCCTGCCGTGGTGGTCTTGATCCCTCCCCCGGTAGATCCCGGGGAGGCACCGATATACATAAGAAGCAGATAAACCATCATCGTAGGTAGGGATAAAGCAGCGATGTTTATGGTGGCAAAGCCGGCCGTGCGGGCCGAAACAGAGGCAAACAAGGCAGAAACCAGCTTCCCCCAGCCTTCGTGGGGGCGCAGCGATCCCTCCGACTCAAAAAGCAGGAAAACCAAAGTACCCAAAACCAGCAAAAACAAACTTACCTGGATAGACAATCGCGCATTTAAAAATCTCAGGCTCGGGAAATGGGCTCTCTGAGGGTTTCGGTTTAGATACTGCCAGAGGTTATAGAGTTTACCTTTCGCGTAGCTATAGAGATGAAAAATCACCGGGAAGCCCAGGCCTCCTAATAGAACCATGAGCGCGATGCTCATATGCAGTCCGTAGTGATCGCGTAGGAGCGGGTCATAAAGGCCCAGTGAAAACGTGGAAAACCCCGCATTGCAAAAAGCCGAAACCGCATGAAAAATAACGAAGAAGAACTTTTCCAATGAATTGGGGAAAGCCAGATCATCGATCGACAAATAGATAAGTACGGCCCCCAGGGCTTCGAATAGGAAGGTCACCAGAACCACCTGGGATAAAAACTGCATGACCTGGTTCATTTGCTTGCTATGAACCAAGTCCTGGAAAGCCAGTTGTGCCTTAATCGAAGCGTTCCCGGCCACGGAGTAAGCGATCAGTCCTGCAAAAGTCATCATACCCAGCCCTCCCAGCTGAATAAGCAGCAGGATTATAATCTGACCGAAACGGGTGAACTCCGTGGCCGTATCGACGACGGTAAGTCCCGTGACACATACGGCGCTGGTGGCCGTAAACAAGGCGTCAATGGCAGAAATCCCATGGCGGGTTGCATTCGGCAGCATAAGCAGAAAAGCACCGATGAAGCAGAAACCGGCAAAACTACCCGCCAGCAGAACCGGAGCACTGAGTCTTCGAAAAGGCAGGGATTGCAGAAAAGAAGTGAGCTCTGTGAGAATGATGACCGCCAAAGCCAGGTACAGGCCCCCTTTCACCAAAATAAAATGAGCGGAGCTGAGGTCTTTAATCTGATACTTATAGGGAAGCAGAAAAAATCCGAGTACAAAAACCAGGACAATCCTTAGCAGCGTCAGGATCCGAACCCACCGTTTCTGGGCCGTAAACAAGTCGATCAAGAATCGCAGGCTCATGGCAAAAATTGCCAGAATCAGCATCCCCTGAATCCAGTTCCCGATGCCGATCTCATTATTTTGAAAAGGCCGAAACCCTAAATCGTAGATCAGAATGCCCATGCAGACCAGCAAGGCGAGGGGGGATGCCACCTGGGCGACCTCTCGGACTTTCTTCCAAAACCATGCTTGTTGATTCCAGACTTGCTTCAGAGTTCGGAAGGCATGTCTTCGAATCGCTTGCAGTCTCTTGATCATGGGAATTCAATCCAAATCCACTATTGTCGTACCGTACGTATCTGAGTGACTCCTTTTTCAGCATGGACGCGGATCAGGTAGACCCCGGCGGGTCCGGCTATGGTCAGCGGAAGCTGGTTAAGACCTGGTTTAACGCGCCAGGTTTGGGTTGAAAGTAAACGCCCGGTCAAATCGCGTATTTCAATCCAACGGGATGCGCTTTCCATGGCCTGTTCCACAAGTTGGAATTGCCCGGTATGCGGATTGGGATAGGCTAGGAGATCAGGACCTTCGGCCTGATGCCGAATGACCCCGCTGGCCTTGCTGGCCTCCCTTACCGCCCCCCAGGCATCTATCTTACCCTGCCCCCAATCATTATCGCCGGCAGCAGGCAGGTGGCCTGTAAAAGCATCTTCGATCGCCGTCTGATCCAGTATTGCTAAAACCGAACTGGGGTCCAGATTCGGGTTGGCTTCCAGCATAAGGGCTACAATCCCGCTGGCCAGGGGTGCCGAAGCCGAAGTCCCCGTAAACTCGCTATAATAATAGTCCTTCCCGTTAAAGTTCGTCTGGGCTACCAGCTGCTGCTGGTTCAGGCCCCCGGGGACATATCGAAGATCAAAGGAGCTGCTGGCGGTGGCCAAGGTCAAACCGGGGGCTGTGATGGAAGGGCTGATTCGTCCATCGGCCATCGGACCGCGGGAGGAAAAGGGGACCAGATCTCCGCGTTGCACATAGCTCTGGTAAGACCAGGGGCGGTTGTTAAGGTCCCGAAAGCTTATCTTGGAAGCATAGGCCCCTACCAGGACGACAGAAGCAGCGCTACCCATATCCGACACGGTCGAAGCCGTGTTGCCGGCTACCGCATGAGGGTCCGCCCCCGCGACAAACTGACTGCTATAACCATGTTTGTAACCATAGTAGTAGGATTCGTTCCACGCGTGAATCTTCGCCGAAGTTGATTTGATGGTAATCTTGGCGCTATCCCCCGTATGGTTCTGCAGATCCAGCATCATCCGCGGTTTCTGGTTGAAGCTGGACCTTGTGTTGATCCATTGAAGTCGGCAAGTATCCAGCCCATCGGACGAAAGGAGATAACGCTCGTGGATCAAATCATCCAGACAGATAAATCCCGTACTATCTCTCGGCTGCCCTTGATCATAGAGGCTCACCTGGAGGCACCACTGATCCCCCTTCTCTCCCCAAATATCAATCCAGGTCCGATTCATGGGTCCGCCGCTGAAAACAACATAGCTCGACAATAAGCTATCGGAAGGGGAAAAATTTTTGGATAGATGAATTTCTTCCTGGCCATCATTGCCCGCGCTCATGACGATCAGTTTTCCAGGCCCGGATAAATGATCGCAAGCCTGGTTAAAAAGTGTGGTCCCATCGTGGGGGCCGGATTGAGATCCCCAGCTAATATTCACTACGGCCGGTTTCCCTTCTGATTGGGCATGGTCTAGGATATAGGCAATCCCGTCAATGAAATCAGAAAATCCACTCTCCTTCCATTGCCCTTCAATTGAATCTCTACGGACGCCCACAAATACGCTGAGCTACGACTTCGATCCGAGTGAGCCGTCAGCTTTCGACCACGCTACC